>NZ_JCALDF010000002.1:0-329426 GCF_059812725.1 Mycobacterium sp. NGS41 | reverse complement strand
AGGGGGGCTTCGAGTCAGCTTCATCCCACACATGGTTGTTGGGATCGGTAGCCGAAACGAACGCAAGAATTTCGCAAATGGCAGGCGATAACTTAGGCCCCCGTCGCTCATCGTCGAGCACTGGTGCGGCCCAACACACCTAGACCGCTTCGCCCGCGACGGCTAAAACGCCGTCGGCGGGGAGGCAATCACAAACAGAAGGAGAACAACATGCTCGGTTACCGAGTGCCGAATCCCGATCAGGCCATGCTGATTTCGGGTGGCAAGCAAAAGACCGAAGGCGCGCAGTTCAAGGTGGTGATCGGGCACGGCGCGTGGGTATTGCCGGGCTTCCGCAAGGTGAGATTTCTAGGACTCGACCTGCACAAGGTGGAGATCGAGGAGACGTGCCGCAGCACCGAAGGAATCCTGCTCAACCTCAAGGCGGTAGTGGCTTTCAAGGTCCAGTCCGACATTCCCGCGGTCAACGCGGCAGCTCAACGCTTTCTCGGTGAGCAGCGAAAGGGCGAGATGGAGGACATGACCCGCAACATCTTCGCCGGGCACCTCCGCTCCATCGTCGGGGCCATGAAGGTTGTCGACATCCACCGCAACCGCGACGCATTGGCTGAGGAGATTCTCAAGCAGTCACAGTTCGAGATGAGCAAACTCGGACTCACGGTGGACTCGCTGCAGATCGAGCACTTCGACGATGCCGGCTCGGGCTACCTCGACAACCTCGCTGCGCCTCACCTTGCCGAAGCTGCCAAGGAGGCTGCCATTGCTGCCGCTCGAGCAGATCAGGAATCAGCCCAGGCCCGGCAAGAAGCCGAGCGCAAGAAGAACGACCAGATCCGCGAGACCCAACTCAAGCAGGCCGCGATCAAAGCCGAGGTGGACAAGGCGAACGCCGAGGCCAACGCGGCAGGCCAGCTGGCCCAGGCCGACGTGGAGCGCCAGGTGCTGGAGCGCCGGCACGCGGTTGCCGACACCAATGCTGCGCTGCGTGAGCGTGAGTTGGTCGGCGAGCAGATCAAGCCCGCAGAGGCCGAAGCTCGGCGGGTGCGTATCGAAGCCGACGCCCAAACCAGTGCAGCCGAGGCGGCCGCCAAACGTGCCGGATTCGAGGCCGAAGCCGCCGCCACTCGCGAGGTCAAGCAGGCCCAGGCTGCGGCGGCCAAGGTCAAACTCGATGCTGAGGCCCAGCGTGACGCCGCATCCTTCAAGGCCGAGGCCACCCGCGCCGAGGGTGAGGCCAAAGCGGCTGCCCGTCGGGCCGAGGGTGAAGCTGAAGCCGCGGCAAAGCAGGCGTACGAACTGGCCGAGGCTGCCGGTGCGCTGAAGAAAGCAGAGGCGCTGGCGGCCAACAACAACGCCCAGATCGAGGCCAAGCGGGTCGAAGTCATGCCTGACATCGCGCGCGAGCTGGCCCAGGGTCTCGGCTTGCAGCACGCCAACCTCAATATCCTCAACGGCGGTTCGGGGCTGGCCGAGTTGATCGGTGCTCTCGGCCCGATTTATCAGATGGTCACGAGCATGTTCGGGCCCAAGCCGCCCGACTTCGCTGACAACGGGAAGCCGGCCAACGGCGCCGACATCTCGCAGGTGTGGCGCGATGTCGAGGACGGCGACAAGGCGTTTCAGCGCGACGGGGTGGCGAGCCAGTGACCTACTTTCCGGTGAATCGGGGATCGCGTTTGGCTGCGAACGCGGCCAAACCTTCCTTCGCATCTTGTGAGGTCATCACCTCGACGACGAAGCGTTGTTCGATCTTTCGGGCGTCAGCATCGTCCAGCCAACCGCTGGCCAGAATGGAAGCCTTCGCGTTTCGAACCGCCAGTGGGCCGTTAGCCGCGACGCGGGTAGCGATTTCACGGGCCTTCGCTAACGAATGCCCTTTCGGCACAACGTGTCCGACCAGCCCGAAGTGGTATGCCTCAGCCGCTGTCAATGGCTCGCCGGTCAAAAGCATCTCCATGGCCTTGGTGTAGGGGATCTGGCGCTTGAGCCGCACCGTGGAACCCGCGCCGGCAATGAGCCCGAACTTGGCTTCGGGCAATCCGAAGACCGCCTGCTCCTCGGCGATGCGAATATCGGTCTGCTGCAGCATTTCACACCCACCGCCCAGGCACGGGCCGTTGACGGCAGCGATGAGCGGTTTGCTCAGGCTGCGGGTTAGCAGCAGTCCGTCGGTGATGATCGTTCCGCGTGACTTCGGCGGAGTCTCGTCGCTGTCTTTAGCGCCCTTGGCGCGCTTCACCATCCACCCATCGGCGAGATCGCCGCCCACACAGTAGGAGTCGCCGGAACCGGTGAGGATGGCAACACGTATGCCGTCGTCGGCATCGATCTCATCCCACGCCTGAGCTATCAACGCGATCATTTCGGGGGTCAGTGCATTCTTGCGGCGTGGGTTGTTCATCGTCAGGACGACGACGTTGCCGTCGCGTTCGAAGGTGAGGTGCTGGTCGCTCATCTGCTACTCCTGACAGTCCTTTTCGGCCATGCCGGACCGCCGAGTCAGGCGGCCACCAAATCCATTCGCTGTTGGACGATTTCATCGTGGTTGACGCGTGCGCCACCGGCAGACGAAATCTATCAAGCCTGGACTAGCCGCGAGCCGCTTTGCTGCGGTCCCTTCTTCCGTAGCCATTGCGAGGAAATCTGTCTGCGGTAGCCTTGGCACCGGATTTTGTCCAGCGAAACCGCTTATCACAGCGGTCTTGTGGGGATGGAGAACATGCGGTGAGGACACATCTCAATTGATGTCCTTCGGGCGGCGGGTTGCCGTGCTGACGGAAGTGCTCGCAGCGGTCGCGCTGCTGGTGCAGTGCACCGCCGCGCCACCGCCACGTGCGGCCACACCCTCACCTTCCGTTACGCCGTCGACGCCGGCCGCGGCGTCGTCATCGGTCACCGCGTCGTCGTCGGTCACCCCGTCGTCGTCGCCTAGTGCGCCGCCGGCACCTGCGGCTGCGACGGTGGAGCCGGTCACCGCCGCCGAACTCGGCACGACCTGGCGGCCGGGTTGCCCCGTCGAGCCGGAGCACCTGCGACGGGTGGACGTGGACTACATCGGTTTCGACGGCCAGACCCACCGCGGCGAACTGGTCGTGCACGAGGAGCTGGTGCGGGATGTCATCGCAATCTTCGAGCAGCTTTACCGACTGCACTATCCCGTTGACAAGATCCGCACAGTCGAGCATTATTCGGACGCCGATGACGAGTTATCCATGGAGGACAACAACACTTCGGCGTTCAACTGCCGATACATTCCAGGAACCGACGAATGGTCTCCACACGCTTACGGCCGGGCTATCGACATCAATACGCTGCTCAACCCGTGCCTGTACGCCAGCGGATATTTCGAACCGCGGAACGCGGCGCCCTATCTGGACCGCAGCCGCACCGACCCAGGACTCTTACACAATGACGACCCGGCCGTGCGCGTCTTCACGGACCGTGGCTGGCAGTGGGGTGGCTATTGGGCGGTTTCCACCGACTACCAACATTTCGAGCGGCCCTGAGCATGCGCCGAATCTAAAGGCCCAGGGCACGGGCTGCGGCCGTCGCGACCTTGCCTCGTATATCCGAGATCGGTGGACTTCCTCGCGTGTGAATCGAATTCGTGAGCATTACTAGGTAGCTATCTGAGTCTGGGTCCAGCCAAATCGAGGTTCCGGTAAAGCCCGTGTGACCAAAGCTGCCGACGGGAAAGACCATTCCTCGCGGCATGGAGAGAGGCGTATCGATATCCCAGCCAAAGCCGCGAAGGTTTTGCCCCGCGATCGCCGGATAGTGCGGAGCGAGCAGCGTATCCGGTTTGTTCGGTCGCTTTGCGATGGCGTCTCGAGCGGCAGCGTTCGCTGCTTGAAGTTGCTGAGCTGAGTGGCCCGGCTGCTGGGGAGCCGTCATCAACTCAAGCGTGGCTTGCGTCAGCGGGAAATCGCTCGGACGGCCCGCAAGCCGGTCGAGCAAGGCCTGCGCAAAGACGCCGACGTCGTGTGCCGTTGAGAACAAACCAGCATGCCCGGCCACTCCACCCATGCGCCGCGCCGTCGTGTCGTGCACGGTGCCCCGAAGCAGGCGATCAAGATCGGGATTCTTGCCCGGATCGGCCCTGCCCTCTTCGTCACGAGCTGTCGGTGCGATGCGCGACAACAGACCGGTGCGCCACGTACCTGCAGGACAAGCCGCCGGCACGCCGTCTTTGGGCGCGGGAGCCCACGCGATCGCCACTCCCCTGACCGTGTGCGGGCCACATGCTTTCGCAGGGGGAAGGTAGCGGGTCTCTTCCATGCCCAGCGGCGCGAATATGTGTTGCTGAACATAAACGTCTAGAGCCTCGCCGCTGATTTTTTCGACCATTGCCCCGAGCAGAATGAAGTTGATGTCCGAGTAGCGGAAAACCTCACCAGGGCCCGATTCCAGCGGCGTCGTGAGCGCACGACGAAGACCTTCTTCTTTATCGGCTCCGTCGAGTCCCCACGGGTCTTTGAGTTCTACATCTCCGGTCTCGCCTGAAGTATGCGTAAGCAACATGCGAAGGGTCACCGAGGCACGGCGTGGATCGTTCTCCGTGTTGAAGTCGGGCAGATAGCCCTGCACAGGATCGTCGAACTGAACCTGGCCTTGTTCGTAAAGCTGCATGACGGCAGTCGCCGTTGCGAGGCTCTTGGTCAACGACGCCAAGTCGAAGATCGTGTCCTCGGTCATCGGCTCCGCAGGTGCAGGCGATCCGTCAAGCCCGGGTTCGCCGGCAAGCTTGCGCGAGCCGTAAGCCTGACGGAAGGAGACCTTGCCTCCGTGCCCGATCACCACCACAGCCCCTGGCAGCCTGTTTGCCGCAATCGCATCGTTGATCAGCTTGGAGACGGTAGCGAACTCAGGTGCGGTAACCGGCTCGGGCAGCTTCGAGGGTATTGCGGACTCCGTTGTGGGAGCCGCAGGTGGCGTCTGCGTGGTCTGTCCCCTTTCGATCGCTGGTGAGGTGTGGTCCGCGTGTTCTGCATAGCCACGCGAGCAAGCCGTCACGAGTGCAAGAAAGGCGGTTCCGGCGGCAATGCCTGTTCGCATCGGCTTACCCAAGGCAAACCTGCCAAGAGAGCCTGCCAAGAGAGCCGTTGTCGTTCACGTGATTTCCCGCCGCCGCGTTTCACGGAATTCCACAGGTATTCGTCCCGCCATGATGCTGGGTCCGGCGGGGGGCTTGTCAAGCACGAGCAAGCGCATGGCGCCACTTTCTGGCCGCCGTGTCCGGCGCGATTCGCATGTGGAAATGAGTCGAACTGAGCTTAGTGTGGTCAGAAGAAGACGATCCCACGAACCGTCGCTATGCGGTTACCAATGCTATTGATGTGGCAACGGGATAAGGACGGGTACCAATGAACATCGACGAGGAGTCCGTCACCACGCTGGAGGATCTCCGAGGCGATCTGGCGGGTCGGTACAAGTGGGCGCCAAGCGGCGGAAGCTCGGTCGACAGCGGGACTGTCGAGGCCGATATGGCGGCTCTCGACCGCGACGGCTACGTCATTTGGGAGAACCTGCTCAGTACCGAGCAGTGCCGGCAAATCCGTGAGGTCGTGCGCCCGTGGCTGGGCCACACCGGACGCAACACCTTCGAAGGCCGGCGCACCCAACGCATCTACAGCGTGCTGAGCAGGACGCGAGTGTGCGACCGGCTCGTCGACCATCCAAGGGTGCTGGCGGTGCTCGATCAATTGCTGATGCCCAATTACCTGCTTTCGGCCTTGCAGGCCATCAACATTCAGCCCGGAGAGACCGCGCAGCTGCCGCACCACGACGACGGGTTCTACCCGATTCCGCGTCCACGGGCGCCGTTGGCGGCGGCGACGATCTGGGCGATCGACGACTTCATTGAGGACAACGGCGCGACGGTGGTCATACCCGGCAGCCACCGCTGGGGCAAACGTCGGCCAGGCGCAGACGATCAAGCGATACCCGTGGTTATGCCGGCCGGCTCGTGCGTCTTCTTCGTGGGCACCCTGTGGCATGGCGGAGGCGCTAACACCACCACTGAGGAGCGCCTGGCCGTCACCGCCCAATACTGCCAACCGTGGCTGCGACCTATGGAGGCCTTCACCCTGTCGATCTCGCGTGACATCGCTCGAACGGTCTCCGACGACATTCGCCGGATGCTCGGCTACAGCATCCACCCGCCGTTCGTCGGCGCGGTCGACGGTCTGCACCCGCTGCGGCTGCTGGACCCCGGACAGGACTTGTAGCACTTTCTCAGTGGAGCTGAGCCGTCAACGACGACGCCACGACGCCGTCGACCGGAGAATGAGCCTGTTCCAGGTGGAGTTTCGGGACATTTTCGTCGAGATGGAAAGTATTCGGCTCGCGCCTGCCGCCGCGACGCGGACAGCCCACGAATCGACCATCGCCATGTGTCCCAGCCAACCAACCGACGTGGCCATCGCGCGGTATTGCTGCAGGAGCTGCCGGTGGGCGGCCTCGTCGCCGCGGGCGCCGGCCAGCAGCGCGCGTAGCCGCGTCAGCCAGATCGTGCGCAGCACCAACCCGTCGTCAAGCGGCGCGCTTGCTAACCGCTCGATCGCGGTCTCGGCTTCCTGCAGATCGGCCTTGCCGCCGCGAGCCAGCAGCGCCTCCACGAACACGGCGGTGGCCATGATGAACCAGCTGAGTTGACCTGCCTCGAACAGCTCGTCCACGGCCGCCCGCAATGCCGGGACGGCACCATCGAGGTCTCCACGCCTGGCCTGCTCCCATGCGGTATAGGTCTCGACGATCGGCAGCTCGGACAAGGTGAAGTGCCCGTGCAGGCACATGTCGCGCAGTTGGGCCAGCACATCGAGGCCGCGCTCACGGTCTGTCGCGGAGTCGCTGTGCATCAGCGCCAACCCCATCGCCAATCGGGCGTTGCCCAGCGCGAAATCGTCACCGGATCGTTCGGCGATCTGCAGCGCCTCATCGATCAGGTCCAGCGTGGCCTCGTTGACCAGCAGCGCCCCCGCGCATATCCCTATTCCGTAGGAGGCGATCACAATGGCGTACGTCGTCGGGTCCGTCTCGCGGGCCATGGGGACGGTGACCGCGAGGTCGGCCAGCCACTCGGATTTTGGGTGGCCCAGAACCCCTCGACTGAAAAAGCGCGTCTGATGCGCCATCGCCAACGGTGACCCGAGGATGAAGTTGCCTTTGGTGGGATCGCCGTCGGCCAACTCGATGACAGATTGCGACCAGCGCAGCACGTCGGCCCATTCCCCGGTCTCCATCTTGACGAGAACCGCGAAGAACGACAGCCCGATCGTCATGATCGGATCCGCGACCGCCTCGACCAGGGCCATGAGTTCGTCGGCCAGCGCCGACGCCTCCCGCGCTTGGCCATGCAGCCAGTGGTTCGCCACCTGCCCGGCCATGCCCGTCGCCAACGATGCTTTGTCGCCGGCGAGCGAGCTCAGTTCACGCAACTCCTCAAACGGCGCGGAGGAGCTGTCCGCATGGACTCGCCAGGCGGTGCCACATAGCTGGGTGCGCGGCGCGATACGCATCGCGGTGCGCTCCGGATCGTCGGGGGGCAACGCGTCGGCGATCTCGCGTGCGCGCTGCCAACTCAGCCGCGCCGCGGCCATGTCGCGGTGCGTCGACCATGCGCCGGCTCGCATGTGCCAGCCGTACGCGAGCTGCACATCGCCGGCTGCCTCCAGGTTCTCGGCGATCACCGACGCGTTCTTCTCGACCGATCCCGGGTCGCCGGCCTCGATGGCCGCGGCCAGGCGCCGGTGCAGCTTGGCACGCTCTGATTTGAGTTGTGATTCGTAGGCCACCGCCTGGATCAACGGATGCCGGAACGCGTACTCGGCGGGCGGGGTGAAACGCACCTGATCAATCAATTCCGCGTCGACCAGCGCCTCGAGGGCCGGATCGATTCCCAGGCTGGTCAGCAGATCCGGACTGAACTGTGATCCGATCACCGCTGCCGCGCTCAGCGTCTGTTTGGCCGCCGGTTCGAGACGGTCGATGCGCGCACCGATCACCGCCTCCACGGTGGCCGGCACGTGGACCTTGGCCACATCGGTGTGGCACCGGTAGCTACCGCGCTCGCCCTCCAGCACACCGCGTTCGGCAAGCTCGCGGACCATTTCCTCGGCGAAAAACGGGTTACCGGCGGTCGTTTCGGTGATCAGTGCCGCTACCGCGCCCACCGTGGGATCCGCGCCCAACAGCTCACCCACCAATGCTGAGACGTCCGCATCATCCAGTGGGTCCAGCGCCACCGTCTGCGCACCGGGCACCTGGGCGAGCACCCCGTGGTAGTGGGGGCGGTAGGTGATCAGCGCCATCGACGGTGTCTTCGGGATCACCTTCAAGAATTCGGCCAGCATGGATTCGCTGACCGCGTCGATCCAATGCACGTCTTCGAGGATGTAGAGCCTCGGCTCGGTACGCGCCAACGTCACCGCGTTGATCAGCGCGGTCAACCGGCGTCCCCGCGCGGCCGGGTCGATGGGCGGCAACGTCGCATCCGGGTCGCGGATGCCCAGCAGGTCATCCAGCAACACCAAATCCTGCGGGTCGACGCCGTCGGGAACCTGGCCGCGCACCCGCGCCCGCGCAGCCTCGCCGTCCAGATCGCTGATCCCCGCGATCGTTCGCAGCAGCCGCGCCACCACATGAAACGAGATGTCACCGGCATGAGACTCGCAACAGGTCGAGAACACTTCGACACCACGACGGCGCGCGATCGCCGCGGTCTCGTGAACCAGCCGACTCTTGCCGATGCCCGGCGGTCCCCCGATACACGCGACACCCCCGTGACCACCGGCCAATCGATCCAACATGCCTGTGACGACGGTCATTTCCCATTGGCGCCCCACCAACGTGGAGTCGAAACGAGCGGCCCCGCCCGCCTGCGCCGCTACCCCCAGCAGGCGACGCGCCGGCATCGGTGCGTGAGCGCCGTCGATCTGCACCAGCTGCGGCTTACCCAGCACTACGGCGTTTTCGACCAGTCGGGCGCTCGACGCGCTGAGCATGACCCCGCCGGGCGCCGCCACGGACTCCATGCGCTGCGCGATACCGGCCTGCTCTCCGACCAAACCCAGGGGCGAACCGACCCCACCCGCGATGACCCGGCCCGAATTGAGGCCGATGCGCAATCGCAGGTCCCCGCCGTCGCGGCGTTCGACCTCGTCAGCCAGCCCCCTGGCCTCCTGCTGGATTCCCAGGGCCGCCAAACAGGCGCGAAGCGCATGATCCTCCAACGCCGCCGGCGCGCCGAACACCGCCAAAATCCCTCCGCCGGTGGACTTCTCGACCATCCCGCCATAGCGCTGCACTACCACCGCGCAGCGGTTGACCAGGTCGGTCATCATCTCGTGAAACCGCTCCACACCGACGGCCGCGGCCAGATCGGTCGAATCGACCACACTGGCGGACAGCACCGTCACCTGCTTGAGCTCAGCAGTTGGTTTGATCGCTGTGGATGCGGGCGCGGCTGCCCGTCGCTTCTCAGTGCTTGTCGCGTCGGCCGGGTCCTCGATCCACGTCGGCGCGTGTGCTGGCCTGGCTTGTGCCGTGGTAAGCGCCCCACTGAGCGCTCGGCGGGCGGCGACGGCCAGCTGGCTGGCGGACTGGTAGCGCTGCCCGGGATCCTTGGCCATGCCGCGCGCGACCACGTCATCGAACCCGCGCGGGATTTCGGGGTCGAAAATGCTGGGTTTCGGGGGGTCTTTGGTGAGGTGCGCAGCGACCTGCTCCTCGATGCTGTTCCCCGGATAGGGCAGTTGCGCGGTCAGGCATTCATACAGGACACACGCCAACGAGTACACATCGGCGCGCGCGTCGCAGGTGCCGGTGCCATAGCGTTCGGGCGCCATGTATGACCATGTGCCCACCGTCAGGCCGGTACCTGTCAGCCTGGCAGCCGACGCGTCGTGGGCGATGCCGAAATCGATCAGATACACGAAATCCTGAGCGGTCACCAGCGCGTTCGACGGTTTGACATCGCGGTGCACCAAGTTCGCTTCATGCGCGGCATCCAGCGCCGCGGCCAGTTGCTCGATCACCACTACAGCGCGCTCCGTGGCCATCGGCCCGTCGCGAGTGAGCAGTGTTTGCAGGTCGGTGCCTTTGATGACCGGCATCACCAGATACAACTGGTCGTCGATTTCGCCGGCCTCGTGGATCGGGATGATGTGCGGCTCGGTCAATTTCGCCGCCGTGTAGGCCTCGCGACGGAACCTTTCGGCGTAGCCAGGCTTCGTGATGAGTTCGGGCGACAACAACTTGATCGCCACGTCGCGTTGCATCACGGTGTCGTGGGCCTTATAGACCTTGCCCATGCCGCCGCGGCCGATCAGCTCGATCAGCCGGTAGCGGCCCAACACCACCTCATCCATGGGCCACCCTTCCCAAGGTATGCAGGTGCCGTTGATGCTACCAACGCCGTCCTAACGCTTGTGTTTGCTCTGGTTTCCGTCGTGTCGGCGTCAGTTTGTGATGGAAGCGAATAGGGCCACCTAAGCCCTGACAGAAAATTGCGCACTTCTAGGTGACCACCCATCTCGCCAGATCAGCTGGGCCGTCACAAACTAACTCACTCGGGCTGTCGATAGAAAAAAGAAACTTGCCAGAGCGTGTGGCACCGACCAGTAAATTGCCAATGGGGCTTCCGGGACGAACCATACGTCGAAATCGCGCTGTACTGGCGAAACGTTGAAAGCAATTGCGAGAAACTCCGTGAAACGACGCCGGGTGATCTGCGGATATCGAGAGTGTTGACGGCATCAACAGCCACGCCACATGCCATTGATCGGACGCCGAGCAATCATCAACAAACAAAAACAGCTAGTCAACCCCCCATGACGGCGTGAGGTTTGAAACCAGCGAGTTTGGATACGCAGCAGAAGTGGTCGAGCAAGTAGCTACCACTTTTAAATCACAGGAACAGAGCGGAAGGAGTTCCACGTGATGTTCTCCAAGGTCGCCATGAAGGCGACAGCAGCTGCGGCTGGCATCGCGATGGCAGGGGTCCTGACGGCGACACCGGCGCTCGCCGACCCGCAAGTCGTAGCGTTCGGCCAATCGGCAGAGATTCCCAGCACGGGTGGGACCATCGACTACACCGTGGGCAGCCTACAACCCAGCGGCCACAACGATGGCATCTGGTTTTCCGAAGTGACGGCCAGGTCCGTAGCCGGCACCCCGACCCCGGTCATCGCCGACTTCAACGCGCGTGCGGTTAACAGTTCGACCTACGCGGTGATGAAGGGCAACGAGGTGGACGGCCTGCCCAACCAGCCGATCGCGCAGGGCAACCAAGCAACCGGGAGGCTTTACTTCGACGTTCGAGGTGGCACAGCACCCGACAGCGTTGTCTACCGGGATGCCGCCGGCGCCGACAAGGTCGTCTGGAAAGCTAGCTAGCCCAAACTGAATCTGCTACGTAGCCCTTGAACTGGGTTGCCGCGGTCACTGGCGCGGATACTCGCTCGCGAACTCCCGGGGTTGCTCGGCTGCCCGGGAGTCATCGTGCTCGGTGACGACAGTGGGCATCGGACGTTCGTTCACCGAGAGCTGGAAGATGTCAGGCCTGGCGTAATGCCCGACGACGTCGAGGTCGTATTTGCCTTCCGCGATCTGGCCGAGGTCGAGATCGGCTCGAACGATCGCTTCGCCTGAGAGCGCGGGTCCGGCGAGGATTTGGCCGAGGGGCGAAACGATCACGGACGCGCCGCGGCAGAGCACGCCGTCCGATTCGTGGTCGCCTTCGATTGGGTAATCCTCGGGATAATCGTCACGGCGCACGAACTGGTTGGCCGAGAGCACGAAGCAGCGACCCTCGCAGGCGATGTGCTGCATTGAGGCGATCCAGCTATCGCGGGGATCGGCGGTCGGGGCGCAATAGATCTGGATTCCTTTCGCGTACATCGCCGTCCGCAGCAGAGGCATGTAATTCTCCCAGCAGATCACGGCGCCGAGCCGGCCGATTGGCGTGTCGAACACCGGCATCGTGGAACCATCGCCGCTGCCCCAGACCATTCTCTCGGCCGCGGTTGGCACGAGCTTGCGATGCTTACCCGTGTACTCGCCGGAGCGCGAGAAGAACAGCACGGTGCAGTACAACGTGCCGCGGTCGCGCTCTATGACACCGATCACGAGCTGGACGGCGTTTTCGCCGGCGATGGCTGCGAGTCGGTCGACGGCTGGGCCGGGGACGTCGATCGACGATTCCCAATAGCGGCGGAACCAGGCCCGCCCTTCTGGTGTTCGCGATCCCATGGTTGCGCCGAACGTCAGCCCACGCGGATAGCACGACACAAACGCTTCCGGGAAGAGCACGAGATCCGCTCCACCCGCAGCACTCTCGGCCGTCAGGCGTTCAACCTTCGCCAGCGTCGCCTTGAGGTCAAACGCCACAGGCGCAGCTTGTACGACGGCAGCTCGCACGATCCTGGGTGCCATACCGCCACCCATGGACCCCGTCATCGCGTCTCCCGGTATTTATCGCTCGGAGCGCGAACGGCGCCCTCGATCAGGGAAGTTTGACGCTCGCGAGCGAGCGCCGCAAGTGGCCTCTCAGTCAGCACCGCTTGCAAGATCGCGAACCTCAATCGGCGCTGGTGCGCAAGGAAGAAGGGCCGGACAGAATCGTGCAATTTAATTGCTTCCTCCCACCTTGGCCCAAGACGGCGCGTTCGTGCAACGTTTCCGGCGAGAAGCAGAAGCAGCGGCGCAGGTGAATGAGCAACACGTCATTCCCATCCATAGTGACGGCCAGGTCCGTAGCCGGATCCCCGACCCCAGTGATCGCCGACTTCAACGCGCGTGCGGTTAACAGTTCGACCTTCTTTTCGCCGCCAACGCGGAGCGTGTCTACCGCTGTTAGCGCTTCTGCGTCATAACGCGGCGCATTTGCCCGTAGGCGTCGATGGGGCTGTGCAGCGCCAAACCGCCGTCGACAAACAGCGTCTGCCCAGTGACCCACGACATTTCGAGAACCGCAACGATGGCTTCGGCGATGTCGTCGGCCTCGCCGAGACGGCCGAGCGCGGTTCTTTCGGTGAGTCCGTCGACCCATCCGGGTAGCTTCTCGGGTTCGGCCAGCATCGGCGTGCGGGTCACACCCGGTCCGACAGCATTGACGCGGATATTGTGCGGACCCCACTCCGCCGCGGCGACCCGCACCAACATGTCGATCCCGGCCTTGGAAACGCAGTAGGCGCCCATGTCGCGGTCGCAGATCGTCCCGCTGATGCTGGAGACGGCGACCATCGACCCGCCCGATCCGTGGTCGACCATCACCTGCGCGACGGCGCGCATGGTCAGCCAGGTTCCTGTCAAGTTGATGTCGATGACCCGACGCCAGTCCGCGGGCGTTTGGTCGAGCAGTAGGCCCGATGCGCCGATTCCTGCGCATGCGACGAGTCGGCTGGGTACTCCATGCTCGGTGACCGTGCGTTCGATCGCGTCTGACACCGAATCGGGATCGCTGATGTCACAAGCGACGTCACTGCCCTTGACGTCCCACACCACGATGGGGTGGCCCGCGGCGCGAAGGCGGTCCACCACGGCGCGACCGATACCGGATCCGCCACCGGTGACGACGACGGTCACTGCGGTGGTCCGATCAGCTCGACGCGGACGCCATCGGGCGCGGTGATCACCGCCATCGCTACCTTCTTCCCATCGGGCGCAGGCATGTCGATCTGCCGTACGCCTTCATCGAAGCCGAGGTCTGCCAGCCTAGCCAGTGTGGTGTCGACCTCGCGCTGCAATGACAACAGGAAAAACCCGAACGCCGGAACGTCGATCGGCGGCGGCCCGGTCTCGACGTGTTGCAGCACAACCAGTTCCACGATGCCCGTGTCGGGGGTATCGGGATCGCCGAGGAAGATCGACCGGAGCTGATCAGCGGCCGCCCCGAACAACGTCGGCCAATCTCCGGTGAAGGTGTGGTCGAACAATTCGACGAAGCCCAGACCGTCGCGCCAGAATCGCAACGAGGCCCCGACATCGGCGGTCACTATCGCCGTGTGGTGGATTCCTAGCATGAAATCGGCTCCTTCCAGTCAAACTCGTCGAGTCCCACGCGAGCGAGCATCTCAGCGAACGTCGTTCCGCTGAAGGGAAACTGGGTAACGACCTTTCCGTTGGGATGACGGTAATAGCTGTTGCAGTTCGCCAGCCATACGGTGCCCTTCATTGCCTGTTGGATCTCGACGTTGTACCGGTCGTGAATCTCGCGTTTGATGTCGATGGCTCGCACCCGGGCCGCGGTCTTCTCATCAAGGATGCGACGGACGAACTCGGCCTGGGCCTCCAGGATGTAGATGATCGAGGTGACGCCATTCGTGTTGGGTCCGTACAAGGTGAACAGATTGGGATAACCCGGAACGACGGTGCCCAGGTAGGCCTCAGCGCCACAACGCCAGTCATCCCGCAGTCGCCGTCCACCGCTGCCCTGCACACCAAGGCTCAGTAGGTAGTCGGCGGCACGGAAGCCAGTTCCGTATATGACGGTGTCGACTTCGTGCTGCTTGCCGTCGGCGGTGCGCAGGCCATGTTCGGTGAACTCGACGATCGGCGAAGGCGCCAGTGTCACGTTCGGCCGCAGGAAAGTGGGTAACCAAGCGCGCGATTGCAATGGTCGTTTGCAGCCGACCGGATAGGACGGGGTGAGCTTGGCACGCAGCTCCGGGTCTGGGACTTTGCGAGCAAGATACTCGCGGGCTGTCTTGGTCAGTTCCTTCGTCATATCGGAATCTGCACCGAAGTCAGCGGCCTCGTATGCCTGGTATGCGGCGTCGCGGATCTTGAGCGCCTCTTCGGGATCGCGCTCGAAAAGCTCTTGCTGCTCGGGAGTGAACGGTTCGTCATAGCGTGGGCTGACCCAGATCGGAGTGCGCTGGAACACCGTCAGGTGGGCGGCGTCAGCCGCGATCTCAGGTACGTACTGAATGGCGCTCGCGCCGGTGCCGATCGATGCGATTCGTTCTCCCGCAGTCGGTTTGGTGTGATCCCATTGCGACGAATGAAATGTTCGGCCACGGAATCGGTTGGCGCCGGGGAAGTCAGGAATATAGGGCACGTCAAGCATTCCGACGGCGCTGATCACGACGTCGAAGTTATGGGTAGTGCCGTCGTCTGTGGTGACCGACCAGCGCAACGCTTCGTCATCCCAACACAACTGGCTCACACCCGTGTTGCCGACGAAATGCGCGTGCAATCCGTGCTCTGATGCGACGCGATCCAGATAGGCGAGGATTTCTGGCTGCGGAGCGAACGTCCTACTCCAGCGAGGATTCAACGCGAATGAAAACGAATAGAAGTGAGATGGGACATCGCAAGCCGCGCCAGGATATGTGTTGTGACGCCACGTACCACCGAAGCCGTCGGCGCGATCGAAGATCGTGAACCGGTAGCCGCCGCGGGCGAGGTGCACACCCATCGCGATACCGCCCGGGCCGGCACCGATGACTGCCACGGTCGGCTCGCCGCCCATCAGCCGTCCGTGCCTGGCGAGGAATGCGACGACGTTTCGGCATCGCGTCGCAGCTTGACCGACATGCCGCCTCCCGACGATCTCGTTTGCATGCTCAGCCGGAGCTCTCCGCGCGTCACCGGATTATGCGACACAAACAGACTATATGTAACACCCTGCAGCCCGTTGCGGCCGGGTGCGCCGGGGCGGTCCCGACCCGTTCTCGACGGTCATGTCATCGAGTGCCTCGCGCTGTGTCGGAGCGTGAATGCTCGTATGAAACAGCAGGTCTGAACCCCTCACCGGTCTCAACGACCGTTGTGCCCCAGAACTCCCCCCTGGACAGAGTCATGATAAGCGGCATATTCACTCGATGATCCGTCGGTACGACCACAAATGTAGATTGTCAGATTGCCGGATACCGTAAACTCAGGATTGATACGTCCCGCACGACCCTCAGGGAGGACACCATGCCGCCGGAAAGGCAGCAGCCCTCCCTGCGTAGGCGCATCCTCGATGCGACCATCGTTTTACTCACGCGCAGCGGACGGGAGAAACTCCAGCTGTCCGAAGTGGCAGCAGAGGCAGGGGTCTCCCGTCCAACCGTCTACCGCCACTTCGGATCTAAGAATGGACTCCTGGAAGCGTTAGGGCTCTACGAATTGGACAAGTTCAATGCTGGCGTCGCCGCGGCCACTGCGGGCTTGCGAGGCGCCGAACGGTTGGATACGGCATTGCGGTTCATAGTGGACTATCAGCACTCTTATCCACTGGCAGCGATCGTCATCATCGAGCCCGAATACTCGTTGGAGCAGATGTCCCACGTGCTGCCGATCATGCACAAACGACTTCGCCAGCTGATGCCCGACCGCGGCAGCGATGTGGCCGCTGCCGCCGTGGTCCGAATCGCGGTGTGTCACTACCTTGTTCGTGGTCACGACGATGCGAGTTTTCTTGCCGAACTCCGACATGCGGCAGGACTTGATACCCGCGGACGGCGTGGAGTGACGTCAAACTCCGCAGAGCCCGGACACGCGAAGCGCTAAGCGAGTCGTGCACCGCGCCGGTCACGATGTCAACCTTGGTTCTGGCTGGCCATTCGCGATTCGAGTTGGGTTCCGATATCCGCGGTGGTGAGGATCATCGCGACCATGAACTCGGCCATTTCGTTACGGCTGGCGTCGAGTTCACCACGCCACCATGACGCGGCGACTTCGATCAAGCCATTGACCACGGTGAGGGCTGCCATGCGGTAGCGAGAGTCAGTGGCGACGTGCTCGCCGATGACCAACTGCCCTTGGGTGAGCAGCATTTCGGCTAGCAAAGTGATCAGTTCATTGCGCCGCGCTCTGAGCGTCGGGCTGGATTGCGACTCCTCAAGCAGCCGTCGCCGACGCGGATCTTCGGCGCAGAAGTCGATTCCAACTTCGATGACGGTGCGGATCCTCGACGTGAGCTGCTCGCTTGCGGTGTCGCTCAGCATCGACATCAACTGGTTGACTAGCGTGGCTGCCTGGTCCTCGAAGACCGCCAAGAGCAGTTGATCGCAGTCGGAAAAGCTCTCGTAGAAGTAGCGGTCATTCAGCCCTGCCCGCACACACACGGCGCGCACCCGAAGCGCCGATATGCCTTGCGAGCCGGCGATGTCTAAGGCGGCATCCAGTAGGCGTCGGCGTCGTTCCAGACGCCGCTCGTCGGCAGTCCGCCCTGCGTACCTGCCATTGGATAACTCCATACTCTCTCGCCTCTTGCCAACACTGCGCTTCTGGTGAAGACTATCACCAAACGCGTCTGGTGACACCTATCACCAGACGCCGGGTTCGAAGGAGAACACCGATGACAGCGACGATTCCAACCCGCCATCCCGCCGAACCTCTCGATGTCCCCGTGCTCGGACTGCTGGCGACCGCGCTGGGCGTCCAGAAGCCCTCGGCGGCCCAATGGCAGGCGATGGGCGAAGCCTTAATGATCGGGGATCCGCCGATGGATCAACTGCTCGACTGGATGTATGCGGAAGGGATCAGCGCCACGCGGCCACTGTTCGATCAGGCACGCCTTCACGGAATCACGAGTGTTCCCGATGCACCCGAACCATTGCGCGCCTTCTTCAATCATTGCGAGACGCCGCCGTCGTGGGTCGACCAGAACACACTGCGAATCGGTGAACGTGCCATGCGACTGAGTGGGATCGACGCAATGTACGCCGCTCGTGATGTTCCGTTCCTCAGCGGGTATGCGGTGTCTGCCATCAACCAGACGCTGGTCAGAACCAAGAACGGGCAGAACGGCCAAACCGGCACAGCCCAACGTTTCGCCGAAACCATGCGATGGGCGCTGGACATCATCGACGACCATGGCATGGCGCCGGCCGGGCCGGGATACCGCGCCACCTTGCACGTTCGCCTCATCCACGGGTTTGTTCGCCGTCACATCGGGGGGCTCCCGGAATGGAGTGCTACGCAATGGGGTGTCCCGGTCAACCAACTCGACATGGCCGCAACCATGCTGGGCGCACTCATCACTCCCGTTATCGTGTGCATGCCCATGGGCGTCGTACTCACTCCGAAGGAACTGGAAGCCGTCGCGCACGTTGCTCGATATACGGGCTGGCTCATGGGAATTGACGGACGCTGGCTTTCCAATGGGTTTCGCGACTCCGTTCGCGTCCTTTATCACTGCCTGACCACGCTCTATCAGCCCGACGACAGCACCCGGCGGTTGGCGGCACCCATGGCCGCCGATCCACTGTCGTGGCACTACCCGCGCGCACAGTACCTCCGCCGCCGAATCGCTTGGGCAGCACACCTATCGCTCACCAGTGCCTTCAACGGACCACGGGGAATGCGCCGCCTGGGACTGCCTGCATACATGCCGCCCTGGTATCCACTACTCCGAATTCCGATCAACGCCACCCGCACCGGACTGATCCGCGCTCTACCTGGCGGCATCGACCGCGCCGCACGCATCGGCTATCACCAGCAGAAGGCATTCATGAACACCCTGATCGGGGACACTGGGGACGCTGCAATCGGAACCTCGGCCAACTACTTCGGCCACGCCGCATAACTAGATGAGACCGCCTCAGAACTAAAAGAACTGAGACTTCAGCCCGTCAAGAGCGGTCAGCTAAGAGGACCACCCTCCACCACCGATCCACAGCGGCGGCTCCTGGTCGTTGTACATGCTCTGGGGCCGCCATCGCTGTCTCCGCAAAAGTCGACCGGCGTGGTGCTCGGCCACGTCCTTCAGATACTCGACATCGTCGCTTGTCCACGGGTGCTGGCCGGTCCCGTCCAGCCACCACCTCGGTTGGCCGTCTTGCTCGTAGCGGGTTATCCGGTAACGCCAGGCGACGTGCCTACCCTTGGCGTCAACCTGCCAGTCCAGCAACCGTGGGCGAAGAGCCTCGGGTGTCGACTGGGCAAATTCCCGGGGGTCGGTGATCCGGATCTCGATAAACTCGCGACCCATAAATTAACCCTACCAGCTGTTGGTTCACGAAAGTGCTTCTACCTGCGAAGATGGAGCGTCTGCTCCATCTTCGGGCGGGTGCTTGTCCGGAGCAATCCCCGCCCGCAGAAGTTCGTCTCAGAAACTTGACGGATTGATGTATTGCCGTCGGGGCTTGGTGTTGGGCTAGCGGTCTTGCCAGAAGTTCTTGGAGCGGTGGCGGCGGCCCTCACGTGCGCGCTTGTCCGTGAAATCTTGAATGCCTTGTCTCTCAAGGGGAAACGGCATGATCGGGACCTCGAATGCGAGCGCACCAGAGATGTGGATATCGGCACCGCGGTTGAGGATGAACTTCGTTCGCCGTGTCGTGACCGGATGCTTGGTGAGAATCACCTCGGTCAGCGCAGTGACTTCGCCTTCGAGGTCGTCGGGTGCGCAGGTCCGATTCACCAGGTCGTAGCGTTCGGCGGTCGCCGCGTTGAAAAGTGCGCCCAGCAGGTTCCACTCTTTGGCTTTACGACGACCGGCTACCCGCGCCAACCGCGACGTGCCGCCCCACCCCGGCGTGATGTCCCAGTCGATTTCGGGCATGCCCCATCGCGAACGTTCAGTAGCAATCACGAAGTCGCACACCAGCGTCAGTTCAAGACCGCCGCCGGTGCAGACCCCATCGACAGCGGCGACGGTGATGGGTGTGAGGTCCTCGATGATCTGGACGGTCTCCTGGTACTTGCGCACCTGCCAGTACGGGTCCTCCGGGGTCCAGGTGTTGAACTCGGTGATGTCGTCGCCCGCGCAGAACGTATCGCCGGCACCGCGCAGGATCAGCACCCGGCATTCGCGGTCGTCACGCACCTGGCGCACCGCTCGGTTGAGTTCATCGGAGAGTGCTCGGTCCAGCGCGTTGTGCACCTCAGGCCGGTTCAGCGTGATCGTGGTAACCGATTCGTGCCTGTCGAAGATTAGATTCTTGTAGTCGGTCATGATTTAGGTCCTGTCCGCCGAGAGCGCAGCTTGCATAGCGAGACTCAACCATGGTTAGTCTCGTTATGCAAGCGTTTCGGTAGGATGCATCTGTGCAGAGGGCACAGTTGGAGCGGGACTGCTCGGTATTCCGGGCCGTCGCCGCGGTCGGTGACGCCTGGTCGTGGATGGTGTTGCGGGAGGCGATCTTCGACGACGTATCCCGCTTCGACGAGTTTCAGCAACGACTAGGCATTGCCCGCTCGACACTGACGGCCCGGCTCAACCAACTAGTCACCTCGCGGTTGCTGGAACGTCGGGGCCCCGACTACGTCCTGACACCTAGCGGCGAGGACTTCATCGGCTGCATGCTGACGGCCATGCATTGGGGCGACCGATGGTGCGCCCGGGGAGAGCCGCAAGCTGTCGGGACAACCCATCGCGGCTGTGGCCACCTAATGCAGGCACAAATGGCGTGTACGCACTGCGAAAAACCCGTACTTGCGCGCGATGTGATGTTCGATCGCGCGCCCGACCCGGTACGTCGTCTCGACGGGTCATTGCGCCGCAACCGGATGCCCGGCCTCGATCTGCTCGAACGTAACCGCCCATGCTCGATCGCCCGGACCCTACAGGTCATCGGCGATCTGTGGAGCGCGCTAATCATCCAAGAGTGCTTTTTCGGCACCGACCGCTTCGATGACTTCCAGCAGCGACTCTCGATCGCGTCGAACATCCTGTCCCAGCGGCTATCCCGGCTGACCGCACTGGGAGTGCTGGCCCGGACCATCAGTGTCGGCGCCCGCCACACCTACCAGCTCACCGAAAAGGGTCTCGATCTCTATCCAGTCCCCCTGGCCATGCTCACATGGGGAGACCGGTGGCTCGCTGGTGGTGACGCTCCGGTCAAGCTGACCCACGAAATCTGCGGACGGCGACTGCACGCCGTGGTGACCTGCTCCCACTGCGCCTGTCCGATTTCTCGCGCCGATGTCGAAACCACGGGAACACGTCACCAGTCAACTGCGAAATGACATCGATTGTGATTCAAGAGAATTGACCTCGGTCGACACTGACTTCTTCGTTTCCCGCATTGCGATGCGAGCGTGGGAGCCGTTCAAGCGCTCTGGGATCCGAAGATCATCCCGCTAAGCGGGGTCAGCGAAGACCGGCCGCTCCCCAGACATTCCAGCGGTCACCGCAGCGATCTGGTTCGGCGTGCCGATCAGCCCGGTTTGCAGAACTGATTCGAGCGCAAGAGCAGCCGCGGGGTCGTTGCTGATCCGGGTTTCGTTGTACAGGCGCTTGGCGGCACGGATGGCATCCGGCGACTTCAGTGCGATCTCGCCCGCGAGCGCCAGCGCCGCTGACAGCGGATCCGCGGCCGTCCGAGTGATCAAGCCGAGCTCGGAACCCTCGCTGCCGGAAACGATGCGGCCAGTGAACGTCAACTCTTTCGCGACGTCGATCGGCAGCAGTCTCGGCAGTGTCTGCGTGATGCCCATGTCGGGAACGAGTCCCCACTTGATCTCCATGACGCTCAGCTTCGCGTCCGGCGCGGCGATCCGGATGTCTGCGCCGAGCGCGATCTGCAAACCGCCGCCGAAGCAGTTGCCGTAAATCGCGGCGATGACTGGCACCGGTACCAATGACCAGTCATAGCTCACGCGCTGGGCGAGGTTCGCCGGGCGGTCCTCGTCTCGAGTCAACAGAACGCCCGTGCCACGTTCGCCGCCCATGAAACTTGCGACGTCCAAACCAGAGCAGAAGCTCTTGCCCTCACCGTGCAGAACGACTGCGCGGACCGATGTATCCCCTGCCAGCTGCTCCGCGGCATCCACCAAGGCTTCGAACATTGCTTGGTCGAGCGCGTTGTGCTTGTCGGCGCGCACCATCGTTGCCGTTGCCACGCCGTTGTCGGCGATCCGCACACGGACTCTGTCTTCGCTCATGAAGTAGCAATCTATCGCGCGGTGATCTGCTCGAATGTTCTGGCAGCGCCAAGCAACCTGGCATCTACTTCCGTCTCCCCTCGCGAAGCGGCGGAGGTGGTCTTCGGTTTTACCCGCTTAGGTGTGGGACTTTTACGCGAGCATTGGGTCGATTGCCGACCGGGGAACCAGGACCTGCAACGCCCCGAATGAGTCGGGCAGCAGCACTCCTTGGTCGAAGAAGAAGATCACTCCGTCGTTGACTACCGCGAAATTCTGGTAGTTGGCTGGGTTGTTCAGCGCCGGTTGTGCGATCGGCAATGACGCCGCGGGAGTCGGCGTGGCAGCAGCCGGCTGTCCCGGTTGTGCAGGCGGCGGCTGCGGGGCCAGTTGCTTCTGCAGCTCGGCCTGCACGATCGGCGCGACCGTCTTCAGGGGATCATCCACCCGCCACAACGGCGTATGTTCTTTGTCGTCCGACGCGGCCGTATAGGTGATGGCTTTGCGATAGGTCTGGTCCCAGTTGAACGCCTTGAACGTCGTCTGCGGATGCGCGCCGCCGACGTTTTGGAAGACCTTGAACACCACGGCCTGCGTGCCGCGCGGGGGAATCGCCGAGTTGTATTCCGTCGGCTTTATGGTCAGCTCATACGGTGTACCACGGGGCGCGCCCGACTTGGCGACGTTGAGGAACCCGTCGCGCGTTTGGGAGATGTAGTCCGCGACCGACTTCTGGTCGGGATAATCCAGCGGAATGCTGATGTCGACCCGGTACGCGGGATCGGAGAGCTGGATCTCACACGTCTTACCGGTATTGCCACCCTTGAGGTCGGCGCAGTAATCCTTCGGTGCGGCCACCGCGACACCGATTGAGCCGACGATGGCGGCTGCCGCAACGAGCACGGCCACTTTGACGATTCGCATGTCCAAATCCCTCCGAGCGACTGCGGCACGGCGCCGCGCACGCGAGATTAGCGTGCATCGTTCCTGTGAAGCGCGCCAGGCGGAGATACCCGGACATCAATCCAACTCGTGCGACTGCTTCAAAACATGCTCTAAACTGCGGAAATATGGTGGAGCTGCCGGGAATCGAACCCGGGTCCTACGGCATTCCCTCAAGGCTTCTCCGTGCGCAGTTCGCTATGCCTCTGCTCGGATCTCCTGGTCCCACGAACTAGCCAGGATGACGATCCCAGTCGCTGTGATTGTCCCGATGAGTCCCGCGACCGAACTCATCGGTGGATCCCTCTAGCTGATGCCGGGGTCCGGGTCGAGGGCGTTCCCGGTCCGACAGACTAGCTGTCGCTTAGGCAGCGAGAGCGTAGTCGCGCTGATGTGAATCGGCGCTTATATGGTTGCAACGACGCTTACGGTGGTCTCTTGCCTGCACCGGCACGCTTCCCTTGATTCGATGCGCGAAGTCGAAACCGTTCAGCCCCGTGCATCCCCGCCGATTTTCGGCAGGACAATTCATGGTACGCCGTTACCAACAAGCGGCAACGCAATAAATTTCCCGATCAGATCACGAAAGCTCGACGCCAGCCGCAGCGGGCAGGAGGATTGGTCAGCATGCCGGATTCCGAAGGCGCGATTCACCCCGCGAGCGAAGCGTCGCGGCTGGAACCCGACGGCTGGGTGCCGCCTGACGTGCGGTTCTTCGGCTTGGACCGCCGCACCATCGCGCCGACGCTGGCGGTGTTCGCGCTGGCCATCGTGATGTCGGCGGTGTTGCCTCTCGTCAACGCGGCGGTGCCCTATCACGACATTGTCCGAGCGGGCGACGTGATCCAGCTCGAAGGCGACGTGACGTTCGTGCCGGAGGCCGGCTGGGGTATCACGTCCGGCATCCGCGCCGGGGATGCGCCATTGTCCGGCGCGTACCCTGCGACCGCGGTCGTCGAACACGGAGCGCTGCGATTCCGGGTTCACACGGGACCGTTCGACGGGGACGCGCACAAACTGCTCGACCAGATCGAAGCGACCTCCGAGGCGCTCAACCGTGGTCGCGGCGTCCGCGTAACCTCCGCCCAGAAGACCATCGTTACCGATCACGGTCGCCAGGGTGCGGTAGCGCGCGTCACCGGACCACACGCCGGTGGCGTCCTCGTCGCCTTCGTCTTCGATGGTCGCGGAGTGGAAGCCGTGGCCACTGGACCGACGGACATCGGCGCGGAGGAGGCAGCCGGGGTAATCCGGATGATCCGCAGTATCAGCGGCCCCGGGGAGCCGAAGCGGTGACGACGACGCTCGACGACCTCGATCGCGACCGCGACGACGCACTCGACCTCTCCGGCTGGGGTCGGCGGTTCAGCTTCTACCAGCCACGCAACCTCGCCTTCTGGGGATATCTGATCCTGGTCGGCATCGGTGTCTTGACCTTCTTCGCCATCCTGGCCAGCCAGTTCGACGCCTACGGCCCGGCCATCGGTTTGGCGGTGACGTCCTTCGGCATCTACGCGGCGCTGTTCTGGTGGTTCACCCAACACATCGACCATTACGCAAAGCTGCCCGTCAAGCTCATGGTCGCCGCGTTTCTCTGGGGCGGCTTCGCAGCCACCGGGACAATGGCGGCCAATGCCAACAGCGCGATCCTGGCGCTCTATGCGAAGGTCTTCGGCCAGGTCTGGGCGCTGAACTGGGGCGCTGGACTGGTAGCCCCGTTCACCGAGGAATGGGCCAAGGGAGCGGGGCTACTGCTGCTCATCGCGCTGGCGCCACGGCAGGTGCGCACCGCATTCGACGGGCTCATCCTGGGCGCGTTCATCGGTCTGGGATTCCAGATCATCGAGGACATCCTCTATGCGATGACGTCTGCGGGCACCCAGTTCGGTGCCAATCAAATCGGGGCGTCCATCGGCACCATCGTGATCCGAATGGTCAGCGGGGTTGCCGCGCACATCCTCTACAGCGCGGTCTTCTGCGCTGGTGTGGTCTATCTCCTCGGCCGGCCCGCCGAACCCCGCAAGGTCGGGCGGGGTCTGTTGCTGATCGTGACGCCGATGCTGTTGCACGGGGCGTGGGACTCGGTGGCCACCGTTGCGGGCGCGCACGCGCTGCTGCTGATAGGACTGCTCGTCGCGGTGGTCGTCGTAGCGCTCGTCATCGGCGTGGGCGTTTACCGGTTGACAGCGAAGCGGGAACGGGAATTCGTACGCGCCGTCATGGCGCCGGAAGCGGCCCGCAACATGATCACCGTCGCCGAACTCGACGCGGTGGCTGGTAACCGCAAGGCCCGCAAGGCTTTCCGCAAGACCGGCCGCAGCCGTCGGGAACGCAGGCAGGCCCGCTACGTCCTCAACGCCGTGTACAGCCTCGCCGACGAACTCGCGGCCGCGCGCGGCGCGGAAACGGACCGGGTGCGGTTTGCCCGGATCGAAGTCGGCAGAATCCGGGCCGGAATCCCGCCTCCCCCGCGCTGAGAGCTCAGATCACGAAGTTCAGCCGCTCGACGATCTGGGCGGCGACGTCCTGATCGCCCCCGAGTTCGACGTCCTGGCTGCGGGCCGGGCACATCGGGCGGCCGCCCGCGAGCCGGGTGAATTGCAGCGCATCGAGCCGGATGGTCGCCGTCGGGTCCTGCCCGCCGAAGTCTTCGACCACCTGGGCACGGCCATCGACGCTGACGCGAATACTGCGCGCCAGCGGACCGGTCAGGTCGAACAGGACACGGGAGCTCTCGGGAGCTTTGGCGAGTTTGCCAACGACGAAGCCCATGGTGCCCGCGATCTCGTCGAGGGACAGCCGTGACGCGGGTCCTTCGAGCTCGGCATCGGATGACGGCCGCTGCAAACCCACCCGGATGTCTTGCTCATGCATCCAGCAGTCGAAGACCCGGATCCGCATGAACCGCCCGTAGCTTTCCGGGCCCGCCGGCGTCATCGTCGGCGCGTTCCAGTCGTCGTCGGACATCGCCCGAAGAGCGTTGCGGCGGCGCTTGGCCACCGAGCGGAACCGCTCCAGCACGTCGGCGCCCGACTCGCCGCTGAGATGGCGCACCCAGCACTCGTTCATCGCTCCGATGTCGTTGCGCACGTGCTCCAGCGACTTGACATCCACGTCTGGTTGGGGCGGGGCGATACCGGTCAGAAACGACTCTGTCCCGATGATGTGGGACACCACCGCCTTCACGTCCCAGGCGGGTAACGCGCTCGGCACCTGCCAGTCCGGCTCTGGCAGGCCGTTCAGCAGCGCATCGATGTCGTCCCAAACGGTGAAGAGGCCAGACAGCACGTCGGACTTGTCAAGTTTGGTGAGGGGTCGGTCGGCCATGGTCGGATAGTAGGCCTCCGGCATCCCCGCGTCACAGCCTTTAGCCTGCGGCGATCAACGCCACCGATCCCATGGCCAGCAGCATGCCGAACCCCTGCCAGCGGGTCACCCGCTCGCGTAGCACCACCATCGCCAGCACGACGGTCGCCGCGGGATACAGCGAGATGAGGATGCTGGCCAACGAGAGCAGCCAGGTGTGCAGCGCAAGCAGCATCGTCACGTTGGCGACGATGTCCAGCAGCGCGGCGGCCAACGCCAGCTTCAACGGCTTCCCGCGCGGCAGTCGCAGGTTACGGCTCATCGCGGCCATCGCGATCACCACCACCGTGGCCGACATCCGGGCAAACACCAGCGGCCAGAGCCGGCACGCGTGCGGGGCCTGATGCAGGAACACCAAGTCCAGCCCGAACGCCGCGCCCGCCACGATCGTCAGCAAAGCCACTTTCGTGGTGAACCTATACGGCGTGTCGGCGCTTTCGGACGCCTCACGGCTGACGAGCAGCACCGCGACGATCGCCAGCACGACGCCCACCGACGCCGCCGGCCCAGGACGCTCACCGAGTGCGACGCCGACCGCGACGGGGACTGCCCCATTGAGCACTGCCGCCAGCGGGGAGACCACCGAGATCGGGCCGGTACCCAGCGCCGCGAAGAACGCCCACATGCCGAACGCCTGGCTGACGCCGTACAGGCAACCCCAGAAGACCGCGCCGGACTGAATCGGCCCGCCGGCGAAGATGGCCATTGCGCCCAGCAGCACCATCTCGAGCGGGTAAGCCGCCAGCATCACGCGCAGCGCGGCGACGCGGCGGGAGGCCACACCGCCCACGAAATCGCTGACGCCGTAAGTCACGGCCGACAGCTGCGCGTATGCGGCGCCTATCAGTTCATGCCCTTGGCTCGGCGACCCATTTCCCGGACCACCTCGCGCTGGGCGTCGCGGCGTGCCATGTCCTGGCGTTTGTCGTACGCTCGCTTGCCGCGCGCCAGCGCGAGCTCGACTTTGACTTTCCCTTCCGAGAAATACAGAGACAAAGGCACCAGCGCGAGGTTACCATCGCGAATCTTGCCGATCAGGGTGTCGATCTGGCGTCGGTGCAACAGCAATTTGCGGCTACGACGGGGATCGTGGTTGGTCCAGCTACCGTGCTGATACTCCGGAATGTGCAGGTTGCGCAGCCAAACTTCGCCGTCGTCGACCGTCGCGAACGCGTCGGCCAGCGAAGCCTGCCCCTCCCGCAGGCTCTTCACCTCGGTGCCCTGCAACGCCACCCCGGCCTCGAATAGCTCGACGATCGCGTAGTTGTGCCGGGCCTTGCGATTGGTGGCAATGATCTGTTTGCCATCGCGCTTGCCGGACGGGGTCTTGGCCACGGCCTTACCGCCGCAGGTATATGCGCAATGTCACATACGCCGTGAGCCCGGACATCGCCACGCCCAGGAGTAGGAGCCACGGAGCGACGTAGTAGAAGATGTCGGCGTAGTCGACCTTCGCGATCAGACCGGCTTGATAGAACTGGCTCAGCGCGCTGTCCAGGAACCACGCCCGCACCACGACCAGCCCGAGGATGGCGATACCCACGCCGAGAAGGGCCGCCAGCACCGCCTCCACCAGGAAGGGCAACTGGGTGTACCAGCGGCTGGCACCCACCAGGCGCATGATCCCGATCTCCGTTCGCCGGGTGTAGGCCGCGACCTGGACCATGTTGGCTATCAACAAGATGGCCCCGATGGCCTGGACCAGAGCGACGGCGAACGCGACATTGCTCAGGCCGTTCAGGATGGCGAACAACCGATCGATCAGGTCTTTCTGGTTGAGGATGCTGCGAACTCCGGGTTGGCCACGCAAGGCGTCATCGAAATCCGCGTGCTGCTCGGGGTTATACAGCTTGACGATGAACGAGGCCGGGAACGCATCTTTGGTAGCCACTTCTTTGTACGCCGGCATTTTGCGCATGGCGTCTTCGTAGGTCTGCTGCTGGTTGATGAAACGCACGGACTTGACGTCGTTTTTGCGGGCTTCGATCTTTTCGCGCACCGCCTTGCACGGGTCGCTGCTGCAGTCCGGGTCGTTGGCAGAGATGTCTTCGCTGAGGAACACCTGCGACTCGACCCGATCAAGGTAGATCTGCCGCGATTGATCCGCCAGCCGGACGACCAGCAGGCCGCCACCGACCAAGCCGACCGAGATCGCGGTGGTCAGAATCATCGCGACGGTCATGGTGACGTTGCGACGAAGGCCGGTCAGAACCTCGTTGAGCAGGAAGCCGAAGCGCACTTAACGATCCATTCCGTATACGCCACGCTGTTCGTCACGAATCAGCCTGCCCAGTGAGAGTTCGACCACACGCTGCCGCATCGAGTCGACGATGTGGTGGTCGTGGGTGGCCATCACCACCGTCGTTCCGGTGCGATTGATCCGCTCCAGCAAGTCCATGATGTCCTTGCTGGTATCCGGGTCGAGGTTGCCGGTGGGTTCGTCGGCCAACAGCACCAGCGGACGGTTGACGAATGCCCGTGCGATCGCAACCCGCTGTTGCTCGCCACCCGACAGCTCGTCCGGCAACCGGTTCGCTTTGCCGGACAGGCCGACCGTCTCCAGCACGTCGGGCACCACCCGGTTGATCGTGTCGGCGCGTTTGCCGATCACCTCAAGCGCGAAGGCGACGTTGTCGAACACCGTCTTTTGCTGCAGCAACCGGAAGTCCTGGAACACGCAGCCGATCACCTGACGCAGCTTCGGTATGTGCCGGCCGCGCAGCTTGTTCACATGAAACTTCGACACCCGCACATCGCCGGTCGTGGGTACCTCCGCGGCCAGCAGGAGCCGCATGAACGTCGACTTGCCCGAGCCCGACGGGCCGATCAGGAAGACGAACTCACCCTTGTCGATCTTGACGTTGACATCATCCAGCGCCGGACGCGCCGAGGATTTGTACTGCTTGCTGACATGGTCCAGCGTGATCATCACGGCTCGCCAGTGTAGCGGTGATTTTCGCTGAGTCGCGACGGTCAGCTGGCCGGCGGCGCCGTGGTGGGCGTCGGACCGGGGCCGGGCTGAGGTAGCTGCGAGGGCGATGTGGTCGGTAATGGGGTCGTGGTGGGCGTCGTGCTCGAGGGACAAAGCTGCGGCAACAGGCAAGGCAATTGGAACGGTGACGAGGTGGTCGGCGTGGTAGTCGTCGGGCTCGGTGTCGGTGTCTCCGTGGTGGTCGGTGTCGGTGTGTAAGTGACGGTGCGAGGCGGCGCCGACGGCTGCGGAACCGGAACAAACACCGTTTGCGTGGTCTGGTTCTTACCGGGCGGTTTGTCAGGATTTTCAGAGCGGTAGGTGCTGTACACCCACCACACCGCCAGGAACGCGACGATCAACGCCAGGGTTGAAGTGCGGATCCGGCCGCCGAACATGTAGCCAGGCCAGTGCCGATCCGACTCGTCGTCGCTGTTCTTCTCCAGGATCTTGAACGTGAACTTCACCACTAGCGCACCGGACCCGACGTCTTCTCGTCGGTAGCCTCGGCGGCCTCGGCGGCGGGCACCGCGGGATCCTCAACGAGGCCCACGGTCGCGTCGGCCGCGGTCACGATGCCGACGCGGGCGAGTGCCCTGATGACCAGGACGCGCAGCTGGCGGCCGGCCTCGAACTGCTTGCCGGGCAACGTGCGAGCCACCAGACGCAGAGTGACGGTGTCGACTTCGATACTTTCCACGCCCATCACGGTGGGCTCGTCCAGCAGCAGCTCACCCAACACCGGGTTATCCAAAGCACGCTCACATTCCTGGTGCAGGACCTCGTTGACCTGGTTGAGGTCGGAACTGGTCGACACCGGAATGTCCACCACCGCGCGCGCCCAATCCTTGGACAGGTTCACCGCCTTGACGATCTGGCCATTCGGAATGGTCAACACCTCGCCGTTCGGTGAACGCAGCCGGGTAACCCGCAACGTCACGTTCTCGACGGTGCCGCTGGCTTCCGTTGCGGAAACGATGGTGAGGGTGACCAGGTCGCCGAAGCCATACTGCTTCTCGACGATAATGAAAAAGCCGGACAGCAGGTCTCTGACCAGCTGCTGAGCACCGAAACCCAGCGCCGCACCCAGCACGGTGGCCGGCGCGACCAGACCGTGAACGGAAAAATTCAGCACGTCGCTGATCTGCATGAGCGCCCAGATGCCGATGATCACCACCGACACCCACTGGATCACCGACGCGACCGCCTGGCGGTGCTTGGTCGCCTCGGAGCGCACCAGCGCGTCGCTCTCGGTGAAACCGACGTCAAGCTGCCGGGTCACCTGCTGAGCCACCCACGTGACGAAACGAGCCGCCAGCACCGCCGCAATGAGCAGCATGACGATCCGCAGTCCCCGATTGATGATCCACTCGCCGATGTCGCTGCGCCAGAAGTCGTGCCAGCGAGCCGTCGCCGATACAGCAAGCACAGTGGTGTTAGTCGTCATCTTTTCGATTGCGCCACCGGATTCCCGCTTCCAGGAATCCGTCGATGTCTCCGTCCAGGACGGCGGCCGGATTGCCCACCTCGTATTCGGTTCGCAGATCCTTGACCATCTGGTAGGGATGCAATACGTAGGAGCGCATCTGGTTGCCCCAGGAGCTGCCGCCTTCTCCTTTCAACGCGTCCAGCTCGGCACGTTCTTCTAAACGCTTGCGCTCCAACAGTTTTGCTTGAAGCACTCGCATTGCGGAAACCTTGTTCTGCAGTTGCGACTTTTCGTTCTGACAAGTCACGACGATACCCGTTGGGATATGGGTCAACCGCACCGCGGAGTCGGTGGTGTTCACCGACTGACCACCCGGCCCGCTGGAGCGGTACACGTCCACCCGCACATCGCCTTCCGGTATGTCGATGTGATCGGTGGTTTCCACCACCGGCAGCACCTCGACTTCGGCGAACGACGTCTGCCGCCGGCTCTGGTTGTCGAACGGGCTGATCCGGACCAACCGGTGGGTGCCCTGTTCGACCGACAAGTTGCCGTAGGCGAACGGCGCATGCACGGCGAAGGTGGCGCTTTTGATGCCGGCTTCTTCCGCATAGGAGGTGTCGAACACCTCGACCGGGTACTTGTGTTGTTCGGCCCAGCGGATATACATGCGCATCAACATCTCGGCCCAGTCGGCGGCGTCCACGCCGCCGGCACCCGAACGGATATTGATCAGCGCCTCACGTTCGTCGTACTCACCCGAGAGCAGGGTGCGCACCTCGGCGGCTTCGATCTCGGCGTGCAGCGCCTTGAGCTCAGCGTCGGCCTCGGCCAGCGCCTGCGCACCGGACGGGCCTTCACCCTCCTCTGCTGCGAGCTCGTAGAGCACCGGCAGGTCGTCAAGACGTTGCCGCAACTCCTCGATCCGGCGCAGCTCACCCTGGGTGTGGGATAACTCACTCGTCACCTTTTGCGCCCGAGCCTGGTCGTCCCACAATTTGGGATCGGAAGCCTCCACTTCAAGCTTCTCGATGCGCGCGCGCAGACCGTCCACGTCAAGCACCCGCTCCACCGTGGTCAGGGTGGAGTCGAGGGCGGCGATGTCGGCTTGACGGTCGGGTTCCACAGCCGACCACGTTACCGGCGCCCCTGTTCACGCCGCGACCAGCGGCACAGCGTTTAGCATCAAGTGGCAATCGTGTGCACCGCGCGACTGCGACGCCCAGCCCCCGCTCAGCCCCATGGCGTCGCAGCCGGACACAAACAGAAGGTTGACTCATGCGTCCATATCACGTCGCGATCGTTGGATCGGGGCCGTCGGGATTCTTTGCTGCGGCATCGTTGCTGAAGGCCGCCGACGCGTCCGATGAGATCGACGTCGCCGTCGACATGCTGGAGATGCTGCCGACGCCCTGGGGCCTGGTGCGCTCCGGCGTCGCGCCCGACCATCCCAAGATCAAGTCGATCAGCAAACAGTTCGAAAAGACTGCCACCGATCCCCGCTTCCGGTTCTTCGGCAACGTCGTCGTCGGCGAGCACGTCGAGTCCGCCGAACTCGCCGATCACTACGACGCCGTCGTCTATGCCGTGGGAGCACAGTCCGATCGCGCGCTGAACATTCCCGGTGAGGATCTGCCCGGCAGCATCGCCGCCGTCGACTTCGTGGGCTGGTACAACGCACACCCGAACTTCGAGCAGATGGCGCCGGACCTGTCGGGCGCCCGTGCCGTTGTGATCGGCAACGGCAACGTCGCACTCGACGTGGCGCGCATCCTGATCACCGACCCGGAAGTCTTGGCGGGTACCGACATCGCCGATCACGCGCTGGAATCGCTGCGGCCGCGCGGTGTGGAAGAAGTGGTGATCATCGGCCGGCGCGGGCCGCTACAAACCGCGTTCACCACGCTGGAGTTGCGCGAGCTCGCGGACCTCGAAGGCGTCGACGTGGTGGTCGATCCGGCGCAGCTGGAGGGCATTACCGACGAAGACGCGGCCGCGGTGGGCAAGGTCTGCAAGCAGAACATTGCCGCGCTACGCGGCTACGCGGATCGCGAACCACGCCCCGGGAATCGACGGATGGTGTTCCGGTTCTTAACCTCTCCGATCGAGATCAAAGGCGAGGGCAAGGTGGAAAGCATCGTGCTCGGCCGCAACGAACTGGTCACCGACGACAGCGGGCGGGTCTCGGCGAGAGACACCGGCGAGCGCGAAGAGCTGCCGGTTCAGCTGGTCGTGCGGTCGGTGGGCTATCGCGGCGTGCCCACCCCCGGGCTGCCGTTCGACGACAAGAACGCGACCATTCCCAACACCGCCGGCCGCGTGGAGGGCAGCCGCAACGAATACGTCGTCGGGTGGATCAAGCGCGGGCCCACCGGTGTGATCGGGACCAACAAGAAGGACTCCCAGGACACCGTCGATACGTTGCTGGCCGATCTGGCCGGGGCGAACGGCCTGGCGGACTTCCCCGACGACCACGCCGACAAGCTGGTTGACTGGCTGGCCGCACGCCAGCCGAAACTGATCACGTCGGCTCATTGGGATCTCATCGACCGCTTTGAGCGGGCCGCCGGAGAACCGCAGGGCCGTCCGCGGGTCAAGCTGCCGAACCTGGCCGAGCTGCTGCGGATCGGCCACAGCTGATCACCTTCGCGGTCGCAAGCGCGGCGGAGCCGGGCGCAGCGGGCCGCGACAATCTACTGATCGGCGGTCGCAAGCGCGGCGGAGCCGGGCGCAGCGGGCCGCGACAATCTACTGATCGGCGGTCGCAAGCGCGGCGGAGCCGGGCGCAGCGGGCCGCGACCATTCACGGATCGAGAAGTACTCCTGGGTTGAGGATGCCGGCCGGGTCGAGCGCGGACTTGGCCGCCCGCAGGGCCGCAGCGAACGGGTCCGGGCGCTGCCGGTCATACCATGGCCGGTGGTCGCGACCGACCGCGTGGTGGTGAGTGATGGTGCCGCCGTTTGTGCTGATCGCCTCGGACACAGCGGCTTTGATTTCGTCCCACTGCGCCTCGAGTGAGCCCCAGCGTCCCGCGGCATAGATGCCGTAGTACGGCGCCGGGCCGTCAGGGTAGACGTGGGTGAACCGGCATGTCACCACCCCGGCTCCACAGACCCGCTCGATCGCGGTGCGGGCGGCTTCGCTCACCGCGGCGTGCAGTGCGTCGAATCCGTACCAGGTGCAGGCGGTTTCGAATGTCTCAGCGATGACGCCGCGCCGGGCGAGCGCGTCCCGTTGGTAGGGCATCCGCAGAAATGCCGAGCGCCAGGTCTTAGCGGCATCGGTCGCATCGTCTGCTGTTGTATCCCTTGAGGTTTCGCGGCCCCGCCGCGCGATGACAGTGCCGCGGTAGCCGGCCGCGATCTCGATGGCCCGGTCCAGCCACGGGTCAATCGGGTGGTCGGCCGACTCGAAAGCGAGCACCAGCAGCCCCCCGCCGACCGTCGTGCCCGCGTTCAGAAACGCCTCGGCGGGGTCCAGTAGCCGGCAGTTCGCCGGGTACAGCCCGGCCTGCGCAATCGTGCGGGTCGCGGCCACTGCGGCGGTCCAGTCGTCGAACGACACCGAGGCCGTGACTTGCCAGCGGGGCCGGTCTTGCAACCGCATCCAGGCCTCGGTGATGATGCCGAGCGCACCCTCGGAGCCGAGGAACAACCGGTCCGAAGACGGCCCCGCACCGGATCCGGGCAGTCGCCTTGATTCGCTGACTCCGGACGGAGTGACGACTCGCAACGATTCGGTCAGGTCGTCGATATGGGTGTACAGCGTGGCGAAGTGCCCGCCGGCGCGGGTGGCCAGCCACCCACCGAGGCTGGAGAAACCGAAGGACTGCGGAAAGTGCCGCAGCGTCAGGTCATGTGGGCGCAGCTGTTGCTCGATCCACGGCCCGAGCGCTCCGGCCTGAATGCGCGCGGCGCGGCTGACCTGGTCCACCTCCAGCACTGAGCTCATGACGGAGACGTCCACCGTGACCGCCGGCCCGTCGAAGCGCGGCTCGACACCGCCGACCACCGAACTGCCACCGCCGTAAGGAATCGCGGGAATCCCCTCGCGCGTGCACCAATCCAGCACGTCGACCACGTCCTGTTCGCGGCGCGGCCTGATGATCAGGTCGGGAACGCGGTCGAGGCGGCCCTCCAGGTTGCGCGCGACGTCACGAAACGCCTTGCCGCGCGCATGCCCGGCCCGGTCCACGGCGTCGGCCGAGCACAGGCTGGCCAGCGACGGCGGCGGGGCGATCCGCGGCGCTGCCAACCCGAGCTCGTCCGGGTTCGGGGGAGGGTGGTCGGTCAGGTCATGGCCGGGCAACAACGCGGCGACCCGTGCCTCCATCGCCCGCGTCTCCTGCTCGGACAGCGCGTCCTCGACTGTGCCCCAACCCCACCACGAACGCATGCCGGCAGGTCAGTGTTTGACGACGACGAATGCCCCGCCGGCGACCAGCAGCACCAGGGCCAAGGCGATACCCCAACCGGCGCCCGCGAAAATCCAGGTGACGGCCACCAGCGCGATTAGCGGCGACGCCGCGAACAGCACCAGCCCGGGGTGCTGTCGTATCACTTCGAGCGCACTTGTCGCCCGAACTCGATCAATTTCCTTGCCCATAGGTCTCAGAATGCCAGACAAAGCGACTGTCGCCATTTTTTGTTTGTGGGTAGCTGCCCATGGTAGAGGCTGGCGATCTCGTCCCACCTGCCACTCGGCTACCAGAAAGCGGGCCATGGTGCGGTCTTCAATGCGATATCGCGGGTGATATCACGTTGCGGAACCACGTGGCCGAGCCTCGTAGGGACAGAGGTGGCTGATGTGCCTGATGTTTATCCAGTCGCGTCGTCCACAAGACACTGAAACCGCAGTGTCACAAGTGATCTAGCTGAGATGACCAATGGCCCTATTGACCCCCATCAAGTCCTTCTAGCGTCGATCTTGTGGACATCGAGGTGCTCAAGGACGCAGTCCGACTGGCCTGCCGTGCGCCGTCGGTGCACAATAGCCAGCCCTGGCATTGGGTGGTCGAAAACGACGTTGTTGATTTGTTCGTCGATCACCACCAAACCGTCCCGGCCACAGACCATTCCGGCCGGGAGGCGATCCTCAGCTGCGGCGCCGTACTCGATCACTTTCGTATCGCGATGACGGCTGCGCATTGGCGAGCGTCTATCACGCGTTTCCCCAACCCGAATAACCCTTCGCATTTGGCCACAGTCGAATTCAGCCGACTGGACCATGTCACGGCCGCGCAGCGAAACCGTGCCGAGGCGATCCTGCACCGGCGAACGGATCGGCTCCCGTTCGACTCCGCCACCTACTGGCAACTCTTCGAACCTGTGCTACGAAGCGCAGTCGACGAGGGCGAGGTGATGCTCGACGTCCTCGACGACTACCAGCGGCCACGATTGGTGGAGGCATCAGAGCTAAGCGCGGCCCTTCGGCGCGACGATTCGTCCTATCACGCCGAACTGCAGTGGTGGACTTCGTCATTCGCTTTGGCACAAGGCGTGCCGCCGAGTGCGCTGGCATCGGACACCGAACGGCTCAGGGTCGACGTGAGGCGGGATTTCCCGATCCGGGGCCACCAGGATCGTCGCCCCGAGATCGTCGCAGACCAGTCGAAACTCCTTGTGTTGTCCACGCCTGAGGACACCCGGCTCGACGTGCTGCGGTGCGGCGAAGCACTGTCGACGGTGTTACTCGAATGCACCATGGCCGGCATGGCGACCTGCCCGTTGACCCATCTGATCGAATCGAGTGACAGTCGCGATATCGTGCGGGGCCTGATCGGCCGACGCGGCGAACCACAGGCCGTGATCCGGGTGGGCGTTACACCGCCGATGGAAGATCTTCCCGCCCCGACACCGCGGCGGCCATTGGACAGTGTGCTAGAGATTCGCTATACGCCCGAGAAAGGTTGAGTACATGGCCGACGAACCGGTTAACGTCCTGTCCGAAGACGAGAGTTGGCGCAGGTTGGGCGGCGCCGCGCTGGGCCGACTGGTTACCCAATTTGCCGGTGAGCCCGAGATCTTTCCGGTCAACTATGTCGTGCAACACCGGACCGTGCTGTTTCGAACCGCGGAGGGCACCAAATTGTTTTCCGCCGTGGCGAACAGCAGCGTGCTCTTCGAAGCCGACGACCACAACGCCGCCGAAGGCTGGAGTGTGATCGTCAGGGGGCGGGCAAAGCTGCTGCGTACCGACAGCGAGATTCAGGAAGCCGAGCGCGCGCAGTTGTTCCCGTGGACCGCCATGCCCAAGATTCACTACGTGCGGGTAACTCCGTCCGAGATCACCGGCCGCCACTTCAAGTTCGGTCCGGAGCCAGACCCCAACGCAAGCTTTGCCTCTTAAGCGCTTCAGCGCGCGAGCAGCGCGTCGAGTTCGCGCGCATCGACACCCGTGAGCCGGCGATGCATCGCCCAGGCGATCCTGGTGGCCTGGACTTTGGCGCGCTCGGCAGCCGGTCCGCGATACATCTCGTCGACCGTGTCGCGCCAGATCGTCAGCCAACGGACAAAGTGTTCGCCAGACAACGTAGTCCGGTCGTGCACAACCCGGTGGGCGACTAGCGCGCTGCCCCGGTAGCGGCCGGCGCGGAACAACACCGTCTCCCAGAAGTCGCACATCGTCGGAATATGCGCACCCAGGCCCTTGGCGCGCAGGTCGGCGAACGGCTCGGCGAGGACTTCATCACCGAATACTCGCCCGTAAAAGCGCCACAGCAGCGCCTCGACATCCCCGCGGTCGACGAGATCCTTCGCTGGTGCAGTCATCGTCACACAACGAGGGACAGTGGTCCGCGACTGCGAGAGGCGTTGCGCCGCTTGCTGATCGCCACCAGACGCGCTATTGCGGCCTCGATCCCCCGGGCCAGCTGGTCGGCGTCGGCCACTACGTCGTAGTCGGCGAGAATGCCAAAGAACAAGTCGTCGGCGTAGCTGAGCATGGCAACGCCGGTGCGCAGGTGCATCGCGAGCGGCGGGACCGGGAACACCCCAAGCACCCGCCTACCCATCACCCGCAGCGGACGACGCGGACCCGGCACGTTCGTCGCAACGGTCACGACACCGCGCTGGGGTAGCCGCATCAACAACCCCGCCGCCCAGGCGCTGAACGCGAACGGGATGCGATTCGCCAGAGACACGAACACATTTCCGGCCTGACGCTGGCCGCCGGCCTTCGTTCTATCCAACCGGGCGTGCACGATCCGCAGCCGCTGCACCGCGTTCTCCTCGTCGACCGGCAGGTTCGGCAACATCACCGATACCCGGTTGTCGGTCTCGCCTAATGCATCGGCCGATCGCATCGACACCGGCACCAGTGTGCGCAGCGAATCGGGTAGCGGCCGCTCGCCCCGTTCGATCAGAACGTTGCGGTAGCTCTCGGTAATCGCTGCCAGCGCAACATCATTGATCGTCACACCGAACGTTTGACAGACCTTTCCAATGTCGGCCAGCGCAACCCGTGCCCCACTGTAGCGACGCATGTCGCTCAACGGGCCGTTCAGCGGCGAGGCGGCAGGGCTCAGCAGCCCGGCAGCTATCTCTCCGGCACCCTGGGCCGCGCGCACGACACCTGCCGCGATCACGGCCGGCGCCTTCCATATCCGACCCAGCACGCCGAGCGGATCGAACGGGGGCTGTACCGGCTCCCGGGCGGCTCGGATGTGGTGCGCATAGCTGTCGCCGATGCCCCCAACGTCAGGGTCGCACAGCCCGGCAAGCATGTGGGAGGCCGCGATTCCGTCCGCCATGCAATGGTGGACCTTGGTCAGCATCGCCCACCGATCATCGGTGAGCCCCTCGATGATCCAGAGCTCCCACAGCGGTCGATTCCGGTCCAGACGCCGTGCCATCACGTCGGCGATCACCCCGTACAGCTCACCGTCGTCGCCGGGATGCGGCAACGCAACCCGCCGCACATGCCGAGCGATATCGAAGTCGGGATCGTCCACCCATTCGGGAGCACTCAGGTCGAACGGGCGCAGCCGCAACCGCTGGCCGAACCGGGGGCAGGCCCGTATCCGTTCAGCGAACACCGACACCAGGGCACCCTGTTCGGGGGCCGGGCCTTCGATGACCGCCAGACCACCGATGGCCAGACTGACCCGCCGATCGGCGTCTTCGGCCTTGAGAAACCCTGCGTCAAGTGTCGTCAGCTGATTCATGATTCGCGACCTTCCTGAGGTTTAGCCACGGTTTATCTGAAACCTGCAGTACCACTATCCCGCTGGCAGCGGCCGGTCGGGCAGGGCCAAAAGTCCTTCGTTGCCGAGGGCTTCGTGCTCTGCCCCGGCCGGCGCAACCAGACGATTCTTGATGTCATGACTACAGTTGTCGAAAGGGAGATTTGTCGGAGCAGGGAGGCAGCCATGAACGCCCGATTCCCCGACACCGAGACCCTCCGGACGGTCCTCACGCTGGCCACCCGGGCGCCCTCCATCTACAACACACAACCGTGGCTGTGGCGGGTGAACACCGCGAGTCTGGACCTGTACTCCCAACCGGACATGCAGTTGCGCAGCACCGACCCGGACGGGCGTGACTTGATCGTCAGTTGTGGTATCGCGCTGCATCACTGCGTCGTCGCGTTGGCGTCGATGGGCTGGCAACCCAGGGTGAATCGCCTCCCCGATCCCGACGACCCTCGGCACCTGGCCACCATCGAGGTCCAGCCGGGCATTCCGGATCAGGCCGACATCGCGCTGGCGGCGGCCATCCCCCGGCGCCGCACCGACCGGCGCGCCTACAGTTCCTGGCCGGTGGCAAAAGGTGACATCGCCCAGATGGCCGCCCGAGCGGCTCGAAGCGGCGTCATGCTGCGTCAGGTCGACGCCCTGGACAAGATGAGAGTTATTGCGACGCAAGCTGTCTGGAACCACGCGGCCAATGACGAGTACATGCGCGAACTGACCATGTGGAGTGGGCGATACGGCTCGGTCGCCGGGGTGCCGGCCCGCAACACGCCACCCCCGGATGCCAGCGCGCCGATCCCTGGCCGTCTGTTCGCCGGCCCCGGTCTGGCCCAGCCGGCGGGCATCTCACCCGCCGACGACAACGCCGCGATCCTGGCGCTGGGCACCGAGACAGACGACCGGCTAGCCCGGCTGCGTGCCGGCGAGGCGACCAGCGTGGTCTTGTTGACCGCGACGGCAATGGGATTGGCGTGCTGCCCGATCACCGAGCCGCTGGAGATCGGCGAAACGCGCGACGCGGTACGCACCGACGTCTTCGGTTCCGGCGGCTATCCGCAGATGCTGCTCCGAGTGGGGTGGGCCCCGATCAATGCCGATCCGTTGCCGGCGACGCCGCGGCGCAGGCTTTTTCGCGTCGTCGAGTGGCCTGCGGAAAGCAAGCATGACCCCGAAGGGCTACTGGACCAGCGGAGCTGACCATCGCAACATCGTTCCGCCTGTGGCAGGGACGTTTTCGACGGTGAATTCACCACCCACCTGCTCCGCACGCCGCTGCAGATTCGTCAGGCCGCTTCCGGTGATTTCGGCGGGCATCCCACGACCGTTGTCACTCACCTCGACGCACAAGTCGTCTTCGACACTGACCCGAACCGTCAGCTTGGTGGCCTGCGCATGGCGCACAGCGTTGCTCACAGCTTCACGCACCACGGCCTCGGCATGATCGGCCAAGGTGCTGTCGACAACTGACAGCGGGCCGACGTACTGCACGGTGGTGCGCAACCCCGAGCCGGCGAATTGCGCAACCGCCTCGTCGATTCGTTGTCGCAGCCGGGTGATGCCCTGCGACGCTCCGTGCAGGTCGAAGATGGTGGTCCGGATTTCCTGAATGACGGCCTGCAAGTCGTCGATGGCTTCCGAGAGTCGCTGCTGCACAAGGGTTTCTCGTGTCCGCGGCACGGTGCCCTGCAACGAAAGGCCGACGGCGAAGAGCCGCTGGATGACATGATCATGAAGGTCACGCGCGATGCGGTCGCGGTCGGTGAGTACGTCGAGCTCGCGCATCCGGCGCTGCGAGGTGGCCAGCTGCCAGGCCAATGCGGCCTGATCGGCGAATGCGGCCATCATCTCGAGTTGCTCGTCGCTGAACGAGCCGGACCGGCCCTGGCCCAGCACCACCACCACACCGGCGACGGTGTCGGCGGCGCGCAGCGGCAGCAACAGCGCGGGTCCCAGGTCGCCCGGGTCCTCCGCGCCGTCCAGATCGATCCGGTCGACTCGTCGTGGAGTGCTGTTGACGAACACCTCCCCGAGTGAGGTGCCGCTCACCGGAATAGTTCGCCCGACAGCGGAATCCACAGCACTGCCCACTGTTTCGATGACAAGCAGCTCCAGCACGTCGGCCGCCGGGGTGTCGCCGTCGACCGGAATGGCGACCAGAGCCGCGTCCGCCCCGGTAAGCTTCCGCGCCTTCTCGGCCACCAGGGGGAACACGGTCGCGGGTTCAGTCCCGGACAGCAACTCGGTGGCGATGTCACGGGTGGCCTCGATCCACGACTGGCGGGCCTTGGCCTGCTGGTAGAGCCGAGCATTCGTGATCGCGATACCCGCGGCCGCGGCCAGCGCCTGGACCAGTACCTCGTCGTCGTCGCTGAACGGTTGCCCGTTGGTCTTGTCGGTCAGGTAAAGAGTGCCGAACGATTCGTCGCGCACCCGCACCGGCACTCCGAGGAAAGTCCGCATCGGCGGATGATTCTCCGGGAAGCCAACCGAGGCGGGATGCAGCGAAACATCATCCATCCGTAGCGGTTTGGGTTCGTCGATGAGCAATCCGATGACGCCGCGGCCTTCGGGAAGAGTGCCGATTTGCCGGACGGTTTCCTCGTCGATGCCCTCATAGACGAAGTGCTGTACTCGGTTGTCGCGACCGTGGACCTCCAGGGCTCCGTAGCGGGCGTCGACCAGGTTGGTAGCCGAATGCACGATCGAGCGCAAGGTGGCGTCGAGGTCCAGGCCCGACGTGACCACCAGCATTGCTTCCAGCAGCCCATCCAGCCGGTCGCGGCCCTCGACGATCTGGCCGACGCGGTCCTGCACCTCGGCCAACAACTCGCGAAGGCGTAGTTGGGACAGCGTGTCCCGCAGCGGCCGCATCCCGGTACCGCCTTGCTCGGTCATGCCCGGCACGTCATCCATCGCCCGGCCGCGAGCGCTTCAATTCCGCCGCGAACACCGCGGCTTGCGTTCGGCGCTCCATGCCCAGCTTGGCCAGCAATCGGGACACGTAGTTCTTCACGGTCTTTTCGGCCAAAAACATCCGGTCGGCGATCTGCTTGTTGGTCAGCCCTTCGCTGAGCAGGCTCAGCAGCGTCCGCTGCTGATCGGTCAGGCCGGACAACGGGTCCTGCTTTTCGGTGGCTCCCCGCAGTTTCGCCATCAGCGCGGCCGCGGCGCGATTGTCCAGCAGGGATCGCCCGGCGCCCACCTCTTTGACGGCCTGCGCCAATTCCATTCCCTTGATGTCCTTGACGACGTATCCGCTGGCGCCGGCCAGGATCGCGTCCAGCATCGCCTCATCGGACGTGTACGACGTCAGGATCAGACAGCGCAGATCCGGCATACGCGACAAGAGATCTCGGCACAGCTCGATGCCGTTGCCGTCGGGCAGCCGCACATCGAGCACCGCCACGTCCGGACACGCCGCAGGAATCCTGGCCATCGCCTCGGCAACCGAGCCCGCTTCACCGACCACATCGAGGTCCGGGTCAGCGCCCAGCAAGTCAATCAGCCCGCGCCGCACCACCTCGTGATCGTCGACCAAGAAGACCTTTACCAAGGCGCGTACTCCTTACCGTCCTTACAAGTTGCCGCAACGTACGGTCAGCATCGAGCAACCCGCGCTGTACGCACCGCACAGGTCCCTGATGGTGTGGGCGTCGGTAACGAGTAGCCGGCCAGAATCCGCCTGGCGGCCCAGGTAGTCGCAGAAAGTCGCTTGAACGACGGTCGGCTCGACCCGCACGTCGGGGTACAACCGCGTCCAGCGGGCCAGTCGGCGATTCAGTTGCGTTTGTGCCAAACGGTTTCCGTCAGCCGCGTCGTCCGGTACCTCGGCGACGTGTGCGGAGATCACGTGCAGGGGAGCGCCCCGCAGCCTCGCCTCCTCGAACGCGTGTCGCAGCACCATCCCATTGTCCACTTCGGCGACGACCTGACGGACCTGGGGGCTGGACGAGGTACCGGGCGGCCGATGAATCACCGCAACCGGGCACAGCGCCGCACCGGCCAGGAATGCCGCGACGGTGCCTTCACCACGGCAAGCGTGATTGAGCCCGATAGAACCGACACAGACCATCGCCGCCGCTCTGGACTCCTGCATCAATTTGGTGAGCGGCCTGCCCCACAGCACCTCGGTCTCGATCTTGACCGGGGTTCCGGTGGCGTCGACCGCCCGGTAGGCCTCGTACAGCGCCGCACGCGCGATGGTGTGCCGGCCGTCGTAACTGCCGTCTCCCGACGCCTGCAGCGGATCGATGACGTAGACCAGCCGCAACGGGATGTCTCGGCTCACCGCCTCCTCGACGGCCCACACCGCCGCATGGATTGCCGCCCGTGATCCGTCGACACCGACGACGACTGCCGGAGCTGACTGAATGCTGCTCATGTCGTTCTCCTCTGCTGAGCGGGGCCTCTATTCATCCCTTGGTTAACTAAAACGTTATTGGCCCGGATCACCCCTCCCCCAGAGGCATTGGTCCCCAAATGAAGGACTTTGGTCCCTACAAAAATCCCCGAAAACTCCGAAAATTGTGGAACCTGGTATTGCGACCGCCGTGAAAAATCAATTGGATATGTGTGTGACGTCCTGCGATACAGCCCATCGCCCAGACAGGAGATCTCGGAGTGACTGCTCAACAGATTTCGTCGTCGCCAAGTTCCCGTGAACCGTCTTCGCAACCCCTGATTGGAAAAGGTTGGATCCAGGCCGTCGCCCTGGTGATGATCTTCGGCTTCCTGGTGATGGGCATTCTGGCCTACCGCACCTATACAGCGTCGATGCCCATGCCGGACAAGGTAGTCAGCGAATCGGGCCAGCAATTGTTCACCGGCGACGACATCACCAAAGGCCAAGAGCTCTACCAGGCCCGCGGATTGATGCAGTACGGGTCGGTGCTGGGTCACGGGGCCTATCTGGGCCCCGACTACACCGCCGAATACCTGCGCATGGCGACCGACGACGTGGCCGGTCAATTCCGCGCGCAGGGTGTGACGGAGCCACACGAGCGGGTGGTCACCGAATTCCGGGCCAATCGCTACCACGCCGACACCAAGACGCTGGTGTTCACCGACCGCCAGGCCGCGGCATTCGACCGAATCCAAAACCAATACGCGGCCTATTTCGGCGAAAACTCCACTAAATACGGGCTGCTGCCACAGCTGATCACCGACAAAACTCAGATCCGGCAGCTGACGGCGTTCTTCGCTTGGACAGCGTGGGCGGCCGCGGCCGAGCGGCCAGGCCACAAGTACACCTACACCAACAACTGGCCCGCCGAATCCCGAGTCGACAACGGTCCGACCGCCGCGGTGATCGTGTGGTCGGCGCTGTCACTGATCGCCTTGCTGGGCGGCATCGGAATCATGTTCGCCGTCTACGGACGCTGGAGCCAAAAGGTCGGCTGGCACAGCGCTGAGTCATCCACGCTGTCGTTCCGCCAGCCGGGCGAGGTGGGTCTGACGCCGGCGCAGCGGGCCTGCATCTGGTTCTTCGCGATCGTTTCGCTGCTGTTCCTGGCGCAGACGATGCTGGGCGCGGCGGCGGAGCACTATCGGGCCGACCTGTCGACCTTCTTCGGCATCGACCTGGCCCGCGTGCTGCCGTACAACCTGGCCCGCACCTGGCACCTGCAGCTGGCGCTGTTCTGGACCGCGGCAGCGTTTCTGGCCGGCGGCATCTTCCTGGTGCCGTTCATCGCCCGCCGCGAACCGAAACGTCAAGGGCTGCTGGCATACATACTGCTGGGCGCGGTCGCGCTGGTGGTGTTCGGCTCGCTGATCTGCGAAGCGCTCTCCATCTATGGCGTAATTCCCGCGGGCGGGCTGCTCTCCCAGCAGTGGGAGTACCTCGACCTGCCGCGACTGTGGCAAATCCTGCTGATAATCGGCATGTTCGTGTGGATCGCGATCATCTGGCGCGGCATGCGCGCCCGCCTCAAAGGCGAGTCGAAGATGAACCTGCCCTGGCTGTTCTTCTTCTCCGGCCTGGCGATTCCGGTGTTCTACACGGTCGGGATGCTGGCACCCAGCGACAGCCACTACACCGTCGCGGACTTCTGGCGGTTCTGGGTGGTGCACCTTTGGGTCGAGGACTTCCTCGAACTTTTCACCACCGTGATGGTGGCCTACATGTTCGTGCTGCTGGGCGTGGTGCGTGAGCGAATCGCTTTGGGCGTGATCTTCCTCGACGTCATCCTGTATTCGGCGGGCGGCGTCATCGGCACCATGCACCACCTCTACTTCTCCGGTACCCCGGTCGAGCACATGGCATTAGGCGCGTTCTTCTCGGCGGCCGAGGTGATCCCGCTGACGTTCCTGACGGTCGAAGCGTGGGCGTTCCTGCAGCTGGGCGCGCGCCAGCAGTCCGGCGACGCCAACCCGTTCCCGCATCGCTGGGCAGTTATGTTCCTCGTTGCGGTGGGTTTCTGGAACTTCCTGGGAGCGGGCATCTTCGGGTTCCTGATCAACCTGCCGGTGGTGTCCTACTACCAAATCGGGACCGCGCTGACGGCCAACCACGGGCATGCGGCGATGATGGGCGTGTATGGCATGCTCGCCGTCGGCCTGGCCATGTTCGCCTTCCGCTATGTGATCCCGGCCGCGAAGTGGCCCGACAAGCTGGCGCGAGTCTCGTTCTGGTGCATGAATATCGGCCTCGCGTGGATGGTGTTCGCCACGCTGCTGCCGTTGGGTGTGCTGCAGCTGTATCACTCGGTCAACGACGGCTACTTCGAGGCGCGGTCGCTGGGCTACATCACCAAGCCAGGCAATGCCGTCATCGAATGGCTGCGGATGCCCGGGGATCTGATCCTCATCGTCGGTGGTGTGCTGCCGTTCGTCTGGATCGCCTGGACCGCACTGCGCAACTTCCGGTCGGGCACGACGGTGGACGAATTGCCGGAGCATCCGCTCTACACCGAGGCGGCCGCCGAGGCCGACGAGGCCCAGGCTACGGCGAAGGACTGAACGATGGCGCCACCGGCCGCATCGGTTTGGCTGATCGCCGGGTACTCGCTGGTCCTGCTGGCCTTCGGGTGGAGTTTCGACGCAATGGCTCGGCGGGCCTCGGCGCACGCGGCACGATGGCGCACAGGTCAATTCGTGTACCGGCCCGATCACGACGCCTGGGTATGTCCCCAGGATCACTGGCTGTGGCCCACCTCGTTCGACCCGAAGCACCGCGTGATGCGATATCGGGCGCTGCCGGTGGTGTGCAACAGCTGTCCGGTCAAATCGCGTTGCACCACATCGGATCACGGCCGCGAAATCAGCCGCGAAATCGATCCCTGGCCGCATTCGGATGCCGGACGGTTCCATCGCGGGATCGCCTGCTGCGTTGCGGCGCTGGGTGTTGTGTTGCCGCTGGCGACATTGTTCTCCAGCCATTCGGCCGGCGATGTGCTGGTGCTGGCGGGCACCGTGCTGGTCGTCGTGCTACTCGGAGTGCCGCTGGCACGCCATCTGTGGAACACTCCGTCCAACGCACCGGACCACCTGCCGCATCGAACCGCGCTGGAGGACCAGGTGGCCGCCGCGATCGACCAATACTCCACCCGATGGGGCGGCTGGGAAGACAAGGAGGGCAAGACATCACTACCGGAGCAGTAATCGGCGTCTTGGAGGTTGGGGCCGCAGGGATCGCGGTGTTGACCGTGTTCGCGATGTTTTCAATGACCGTCCTTCGCGAGTATGAGCGCGGGGTGGTGTTCCGGATGGGCCACGTCCGCCGGCTGTACCAGCCGGGGCTGCGTTTCCTGATTCCACTGGTAGACAAGCTGATTCGGGTCGATCAGCGATTGGTGACACTGACCATCCCGCCGCAGGAGCTGATCACCCGGGACAATGTCCCGGCCCGCGTCAACGCGGTCGTGATGTTCACGGTGGTGGATCCGCTGAAAGCGATTTTGGCGGTGGAGAACTACGCGGTGGCGACGTCGCAGATCGCCCAGACGACGCTGCGCTCGCTATTGGGCCGCGCCGACCTCGACACCCTGTTGGCACACCGCGAAGACCTCAACAGCGATCTGCGCACCATCATCGAGAAGATGACCGAGGCGTGGGGCGTGCAGGTTCGGGTGGTGGAAATCAAGGACGTCGAAATTCCCGAGTCGATGCAGCGCGCAATGGCCCGCGAGGCCGAAGCCGAACGCGAACGGCGCGCGAAAGTCATCAACGCGCGCGGTGAACTACAGGCCTCAGAGGAGCTGCGGGAAGCCGCCGAGACTCTGTCCAAAAGCCCGGCTTCGCTGCAATTGCGGTATCTGCAAACGCTATTGGAGCTGGGGGCAGACCATAACTCGACGGTGGTATTCCCGCTCCCGGTCGACATCATCACGCCGTTTCTGCGGCACCCAGAGCTGTTGCAGAGCGTCGCAGACAGCTTCGAAGGTCGCTAAGTCAGCCCATGGGTCCAAAAGGTTCGGGCCGCTCAGGTGGCTCGGGCGGTGCGAACATCCAGTTGTCGGGGTTCTTCAGGGAATACACCACCGGCATCAATTGGCCGATGGTCGGCCACTGTTCCACGTCGACGACCATGCGCTGATACACCGCGTGCTCGTCGACGGTGGGTCCGTTGATGACACCCGCGATAGTGACGTACTGCTCGCCGCTGACATCCGGCCGCGGGCTCACACCGGTGAGCAGCAGGGTGCCGGCTGCCGTCTCACCGCGCGCGCGGCGGTGAATGAACCGCGGGGCAAGAAACGACACCAGGATCGTGGCCAACACCAACAGAACAGCGAATTCCCACAACACCCGATAATCGTAGGACCTCGAAATATCCGTGGTAGGACTGCTGGCATGAGTTGCACCGATCTGGAGCTGGCGCTGATGCTCGCCGACCGCGCAGACATGCTGACCACGGCCCGCTTCGGCGCACTCGACCTGCACGTCGACACCAAACCAGATCTGACGCCGGTGACCGATGCCGATCGAGCGGTCGAGTCCGAGTTGCGCGAGACGCTCGCGCGGGACCGGCCCGACGACAGCGTCGTGGGCGAAGAGTTCGGTGGGACAACCACTTTCACCGGACGGCAGTGGGTCATCGACCCGATTGACGGCACCAAGAACTTCGTGCGCGGGGTGCCGGTGTGGGCCACTCTGATCGCGTTGCTGCACGACGGCGTCGCGTCGGTGGGCGTCGTGAGCGCACCCGCCCTGCAGCGCCGGTGGTGGGCGGCGCGCGGTCAGGGCGCATTCGCAGCCGTGAGCGGTGCGCAGCCGCGCCGGCTGTCGGTGTCCTCGGTGGCGGAGCTGGGTTCGGCGAGCCTGTCGTTCTCCAGTTTGTCGGGCTGGGCACAGCATGGTTTGCGCGACCGCTTCGTCGACTTGACCGATGCGGTGTGGCGGGTGCGCGCCTACGGCGACTTCCTGTCCTACTGCCTGGTGGCCGAAGGCGCCGTCGACATCGCGGCCGAACCGGAGGTGTCGCTGTGGGACCTGGCGGCCCTGGACGTCCTGGTGCGTGAGGCCGGCGGCCAGTTCACCGCCCTGGACGGCACCCCGGGCCCGCACGGCGGAAGCGCCGTGGCGACCAACGGCCTACTACAGGAACACGTGCTGAGCAGGCTTCACGCCCCGACCGTGTGAATTAATTAACAGGGCACTAGCTATCTTACTCCGGAGTAAGATACGGTTATTCGCATCGCCCCAACGACCGAGGCTGCTGACATGACCGACACGCTTCCTGCTTCAAATCCGCCCAGTTCAAAAGGCCCATCGGGCAGATCCCGCTCACGACTGCGGCGGCGCGGCCGCACGACCGGTGTCGGGCTGCAACCGCACAAGCGGACCGGGATCGACGTGTCACTGGCACTGCTGACGCCGCTGCTCGGCCAGGAGTTCCTGGACAAATACCATCTGCGCGATCCACTCAACCGGTCGCTGAGCTACGGCGTGAACAAGATGTTCTCCGCCATGGGCGCCACCACCCGTCAGTTCAAGCGGGTACAGAACCTGCGCGGCGCACCGACCCGGCTGAAGTCCAGCGGCAAGGACTACTTCGACCTCACGCCCGATGACGACCAGAAGCTGATCGCCGAGACCGTCAACGAATTTGCCGCGGAGATATTGCGGCCGGCGGCGCACGACGCCGACAACGCCGCGGCCTACCCGGCCGATCTAATCGCCAAAGCCGCCGAGCTGGGCATCACCGCAGTCAACATCCCCGAGGATTTCGAAGGCATCGCAGCACACCGCTCCAGCGTCACCAACGTGCTGGTGGCCGAGGCGCTGGCGTACGGCGATATGGGTCTGGCGCTGCCGATCCTGGCCCCCGGCGGTGTGGCATCCGCGCTCACCCACTGGGGCAGCGCCGACCAGCAGGCCACCTATCTCCAAGAGTTTGCCGGCGACAATGTCCCGCAAGCCTGCGTGGCCATCGCCGAACCGCATCCGTTGTTCGACCCAACCCGGCTCAAGACAACCGCGATGCGAACACCGAGCGGATACCGGCTCGACGGGGTGAAGTCGCTGGTTCCGGCGGCGGCCGAGGCCGAGCTGTTCATCGTCGCCGCGCAGCTGAACGGCAAGCCGGCGCTGTTCATCGTCGAGTCGTCCAGCAAGGGCCTGACCGTAAGGGCGGACCCGAGCATGGGAGTCCGCGCCGCGGCGTTGGGTCAGGTTGAGCTCAACGGGGTTTCGGTGCCGCTGAACGCCCGCCTGGGTGAGGATGAGGCCACCGACACCGACTATTCCGACGCGATCGCGCTGTCTCGGCTGGGTTGGGCCGCACTCGCGGTCGGCACGTCGCACGCGGTGCTCGACTACGTCATCCCCTACGTCAAAGAACGCCAGGCTTTCGGCGAACCGATCGCGCATCGTCAAGCGGTGGCATTCATGTGTGCCAACATCGCTATCGAGCTCGACGGGCTGCGGCTGATCACCTGGCGGGGTGCGTCGCGGGCCGAGCAGGGCCTGCCGTTCGCCCGCGAAGCGGCGCTGGCCAAGCGGCTCGGCTCAGACAAGGGCATGCAGATCGGCCTGGACGGCGTGCAGTTGCTCGGCGGCCACGGCTTCACCAAGGAGCACCCGGTCGAACGCTGGTACCGCGACCTGCGGGCCATCGGCGTTGCCGAGGGCGTCGTTCTCATCTAACTCTGCAAGACCCGGCCACCTCATCGAAAGATCAATCATGGCAATCAATCTGGAGCTACCGCGCAAGTTGCAAGCGGTGATCGTCAAGACCCATCAGGGCGTCGCAGAGATGGTGCGCCCCATTGCCCGCAAATACGACCTGAGAGAGCACGCCTATCCGGTCGAACTCGACACCCTGATCAGCCTGTTCGAAGGAGCCTCCGAGTCGTTCAGCTTCGCCGGCGCCGATGCGCTGCGCGACAGCGAGGACAAAGGGGATAACCACAACGGCGCCAACATGGCCGCGCTGGTGCAGACGATGGAGGCCAGCTGGGGCGACGTGGCGATGATGCTGTCCATCCCCTATCAGGGACTGGGCAACGCGGCCATTTCCGCCGTCGCCACCGACGAGCAACTGGAGCGGCTGGGCAAGGTGTGGGCTGCGATGGCGATCACCGAACCGGGATTCGGGTCGGACTCGGCGGCGGTCACCACGACGGCCAGGCTGGACGGCGACGAATACGTCATCAACGGCGAAAAGATCTTTGTCACAGCCGGTTCGCGTGCCACCCACATCGTGGTGTGGGCGACGCTGGACAAGTCGAAGGGCCGTGCTGCGATCAAGTCGTTCATCGTGCCGCGTGAGCATCCCGGTGTCACTGTCGAGCGGCTAGAGCACAAGCTCGGCATCAAGGGTTCCGACACCGCGGTGATTCGTTTCGACAACGCCCGCATCCCAAAGGACAACCTGCTGGGCAACCCCGAAATCGAGGTCGGCAAGGGGTTTTCCGGCGTAATGGAGACCTTCGACAACACCCGGCCGATCGTTGCCGCGATGGCCGTCGGGATTGGCCGTGCCGCGCTGGAGGAAATCCGCAAAATCCTCACCAATGCGGGGGTGGAGATCTGTTACGACCGACCGTCCCACGCGCAGAGCGCGGCCGCGGCCGAGTTCTTGCAAATGGAGGCCGACTGGGAAGCCAGCTACTTACTGTCGCTGCGTGCGGCATGGCAGGCCGACAACAACATCCCCAACTCCAAAGAAGCCTCGATGAGCAAGGCCAAGGCCGGCCGGATGGCCAGCGATGTCACTCTGAAGGCCGTCGAATTGGCCGGCACCACAGGCTATTCCGAGCAATCCCTGCTGGAGAAGTGGGGTCGCGACTCCAAGATCCTGGACATCTTCGAGGGCACTCAGCAGATCCAGCAGCTGGTGGTCGCGCGCCGATTGCTGGGCCTCTCCTCCTCCGAGCTCAAGTAGCGCGAGAGTTCCCGCGAGAGTTCCCTCGCGAGCAGACGCAAAAGCCCCCGATTTCATTGAAATTCGGGGGCTTTTGCGTCTTCTCGCGCGGACTGCTGGTATCAATCCGGTATCATGCCCTCATGGGAATGACGCTGCGAACCAGTGCTGAGCAGACGGAAGCCCTGCGCCGGCAGGCCGCCGCCGAGGGCCGTTCGATGCAGGCCGTCGCGCTATCGGCAATCGACGAATACATCGCACGGCGGACGCACAAGGCCAAGGTCGCCACCGCGTTGCAGCACGTGGTGCGCGAAGAGGCAGCGGTTCTGCATCGTCTCAAGGACGCATGACCGAATATCTGGACCTGGACGACCTGCTCGATATCGCACGAGCGGCCGTCGGCGCGGACGTCGCGGTCGGCGATTACGGCTTGCTTGAATCAGCTCTGGCGCGCCCGAAGGCGTCGGTGTTCGGCCGAGATGCCTACCCAGACGTGCATCTGAAAGCGGCGGCGCTGATGCACTCCCTGGCGCGAAACCACGCGCTGGTGGACGGAAACAAGCGGACGGCGTGGACAGCCTGCCTGACGTTCCTCGCCATCAACGACCACCGGATCAGCGCCTCCGAGGACGACCGCTTCGAATTCGTCGTCCAGGTCGCCACCGGCGCCCTGCCCGATCTCGACAAGATCGCCGAGCAACTACGCGCCTGGAGCTACCAGAAGCGCTGAGGCCAAGTTCCCGCGCGAGTTCCCGCGCGAGCAGACGCAAAAGCCCCGATTTCATGGAAATTCGGGGGCTTTTGCGTCTGCTCGCGCCGTCAAGTCGAGGGCGATATCGACCAGCATGTCTTCCTGGCCACCAACCATGCCGCGGCGGCCCGCCTCTTCGAGCACGGCGCGCGCGTCGATGCCGTAACGTTCGGCGGCCGCCTCGGCGTGCCGCAGGAAGCTGGAGTAGACCCCGGCGTAACCCAGCGTCAACGTCTCCCGGTCGACGCGAACCGGGCGGTGCTGCAATGGACGGACGATGTCGTCGGCGGCGTCTTCGAGTGCGTGCAGGTCGCACCCGTGGTTCCAGCCCAGCTTTTCGGCGGCGGCGACGAACACCTCCAGGGGCGCGTTGCCGGCGCCGGCACCCATACCGGCCAGTGAGGCGTCCACACGGTGGGCGCCGTGCTCGACGGCGACGATGGAGTTCGCCACGCCCAGGGACAGGTTGTGATGGGCATGGATGCCGATTTCCGTTGTGGGCAAGAGCGTTTGACACAGCGCGTCGACATGGTCGGCGACGTCTCGCATCGTCATGGCGCCGCCGGAGTCGACGACGTAGACACATGTCGCCCCGAAGCCTTCCATGAGTTTGGCCTGCTCGGCCAGCGCGGGCGGAGCGGCCAGGTGGCTCATCATCAAAAAGCCCACAGCATCCATGCCTAGGTCACGGGCGGCGGCCAGCTGTGGGGCCGAGATATCGGCCTCGGTGCAGTGGGTGCCCACCCGGACCACGCTGGCGCCTGCATGGTGCGCATCCACCAGATTGCGAACGCTGCCGACGCCCGGCAGCAGCAGGGTGGCGACTTTGGCACGGGTGACAACGCCCGCGACGGCTTCTATCCATTCCAGGTCGGTGTGGGCGCCGAAGCCGTAGACGCAGCTGGAACCGCCTAGTCCGTCGCCGTGTGCGACTTCGATGGAGTCCACCCCGGCCTCGTCTAGCGCCGTGGCGATGGCGGTGGCTTGCTCGATGGTGTATTGGTGTCGCACGGCGTGCATGCCGTCGCGCAGCGTGACGTCGCTGATGTAGAGACTCATACTGCGGCTCCGGCGATTTCGGCGTCATGGGCGGCGATCCGTTCGGCGGTGGCTTGAGCCGCCGCGGTCATGATGTCGAGGTGGCCCGCATATGCGGGTAGGTAGTGCGCGCCGCCCCCGACTTCGAGCAGCACGGTCACCCGGGTGCCGACGAACTTGCCCGTTTCTGGGATGTGCAAGGGTCGCTGCGCGGTGAAGGTTTCGAATTGAACCTGTTGCTTGAGCCGATAGCCGGGCACGTAGGTCCTGACCTTGTCGACCATGTCCAGCACGTCTGCCTGGATGCGCTGATGGTCGGCGTCGCCGTCGACCAGGCAGTACACCGTGTTGCGCATCAGCACAGGGGGGTCGGCGGGATTGAGGATCATCACCGCCTTGCCGCGTTGCGCGCCGCCGACGATTTGCAGTGCGGCCGCAGTGGTTTCGGTGAATTTGTCGATGCTTGCCCGCGTCCCCGGGTCGGCGCACTTCGACGAGATAGACGACACGATCTCGGCATAGGAGACAATCCCGCTCCGCGCCACCGCGGCGACGATCGGCACGGTGGCCTGCCCACCGCCGGTGACGATGTTCAGGTTCGGCGCGTCGAGGTGGTCGTCGAGATTGACCACCGGCACACAGAACTGCCCGATCGCGGCGCGTGTGAGGTCCAGCACTCGGACTCCGGTGTCGGCCAGCTTGGCCCAGTTCGCGTGGTGGGCCTCAGCTTCAACAGCTTCACTGGATTCAGTGGCGTCGAAAACCAGTTTGATGTCGGCGAATTGAGGCATGGCCAGCAGGCCGTCGACACCACGGGCGGTGGTGGACACCCCACTATGAATGGCGCGGCGAAGACCATCGGATTCCGGACCGAAGTCCACCACGGCGGCGACCGTCAAAGGCCCCTCGCTGCTCAGGATCTTGATCATCAGATCCGTGCCGAGGTTACCCGAGCCCATGATCGCCACCGGCCAACGATGTTGTGCAGTCACGGTTTCCCCTAGGCAAAACCGAGCGACACGGTGCCTAGGCCACTGATGGTCGCGGTCGCATCATCGCCGGCCTTGACGAACGCGGCCGTGGTGAGCGAGCCGGACATGACGAACCGGCCGGGCGGTAGCTCGCTACCGAACGGAGCCAACGCGTTGGCCAGCCACGCTACCGCCGCAGCCGGGTCACCCAGCGCCGCCGAGCCCAGGCCGGAGTCGATCTCAGATCCGTTCAGCCACAACGATGCCTGCGCGCCCGCCAAGTCGATACCGTCGCTGTACGACACCCAGTCACCGAGCAAGACGGCTCCGGAACTGGCGTTGTCGGCGACGGTGTCGGGCAGGGTCAGTCGCCAGTCGGCGATGCGGCTGTCGACGATCTCGAGGGCGACGGCGACCGCTTCGGTCGCGGCGCGCACGTCGTCGACCGTGACCCCCGGCCCACGCAGTGGCCGACATAGCAGGAAGGCGACCTCGGGTTCGACCCGCGGCGCGCAGAACCGGGCCGCCGGAACAGTTGCCCCGTCCAGCACCATGTCGTCGAGGATGTAGCCGAAGTCGGGCTCGTCGACGCCAAGCAGTTTCTGCATTGATCGGGCGGTGAGCCCGACCTTGTGACCGACCAGGCTCCGGCCGTCGCCCAGCCGGCGGGACAGGTTGGCCTGCTGGATGGCGTAGGCATCGGTCACGCCGAGTCCCGGATAGCGCTCGGTGAGCGGATCGATTGGCGCCCTGGCGATCTGGGCTGCGTGCAAAAGCCCGGCGGCCTCGGCGACCTGGGCGACGCTCAGCATCACCGTGTTGTCCGTTCACCGATGAACCGGCGGGCCATGTCGTAGATCGCGCGTCCGTGTAACGCGAACAGGGCGACGAGATCGACCGCGTCGCCGCCGATCTCCTTGGCGATGAACAGGCCGTCGGCGCCGGCCATCGCATACGTCGCAAGTTGGTTGGCCTCGGAATCGGTCAAGCCGGGCGTGAACTCGCGGAAGTTCGCCATCAGTTGGCCGAATGCCTGCGCGCGAACTTGGAGGAACATCGTGCGGGCGCGCGGCTCTGTGGGGCGACGTTCCAGTGCCAGCATCAACCCGAGCCGGATGAAGTCCGGGGCATCCAACAGCGCCTTGGCAATCTGAGTCACCAGACCCAGGAACCGCTCCTCACCCGTGCCACTTTCCGGGACTCCCCATGCCGACTCCCAGGCGCCGAAACTGCGCTCGATGACCGCGGCAATCAGGTCATCCTTGTCCTTGAAGTGCCAATAGATGGAGCTGGCCGGCAGCCCGCATTTGGCACTCACCAGCGCGATGCTGGTGCCCTCGTACCCGCGTTCGGCCGCAATTTCGGTGGCCGCATCCAGGATCCGAGTACGCGACAACTCCCCGTCGGCCCGCGCGCGCCGGGGACGTTTTGGCTCCTTGCCCTTTGCCATCGAACCTCCTCCTGAATTAGGTCTTGACTCTGTAGCGATCACTACATTACCGTAATGATCGCTACAGAACAAGCTCGGGATCGGATGGGGAGATGAGCAGCAATGACCGAGACCGCAATCTATGACGTGGCCGTGATCGGCTACGGGCCCACCGGCGCGACCGCGGCAAACCTGCTGGGCCAGCTCGGGTTGAAAGTTGTTGTCATCGAGCGTGATCCGGATATCTACAGCCGGGCCCGGGCGATCTCGACCGATGAGGAGGTCATGCGCATCTGGCAGTCGGTCGGGCTGGCAGAGCGACTGCAGCAGGACATGCTGCCGGACCGGCCGATCGCATTCGTCGACGCCGACGGCATGCCCTTCCTCGACTTCAAGATCACCTCGCGCGGGAGTGGGCATCCGCCGCAGCAGTTCCTGTACCAGCCGGCGGTGGATCAAGTGCTCCGCGAAGGGGTGGCCCGATTTCCGAATGTCGAGGTGCTACTCGAGCACGAATGCCTGCGGGTAGTGACGAAGAACGACGTGGTCGAGTTGATGCTGGCCGACCTGCGCACCGATACGTTTAAGCGGTTGCACGCCTGCTACGTGGTCGCCGCCGACGGCGGCTCGTCTCCGACCAGGGGGCAGCTGGGCGTCGGCTACTCGGGACGTACGTACGCCGAACGCTGGGTCGTCATCGACACCAAGGTCATCCGGCAGTGGGACGCGCACGACCGATTGCGGTTCCACTGCAACCCGACCCGTCCTACCGTCGACTGCCCGACCCCGCTCGGTCACCACCGCTGGGAATACCCTGCGCGTCCGGGCGAGGACGATCGGAAACTGGTTTCCGATGAAGAGGTTTGGAAGATCCTCACCGCCCAGGGCATCACCGAGGAAGACGTGAAGATCTTGCGCGCCGTGGTCTACTGCCACCATGTCCGCGTCGCCGACCGCTGGCGGGTCGGACGCGTTTTCCTCGCCGGCGACGCCGCACACGCGATGCCGCCGTGGATCGGTCAAGGCATGTCGGCGGGTGTGCGCGATGCGGCCAACTTGTGCTGGAAGCTGGCCGCCGTGCTGCGCGGACAGGCGCCTGACTCGCTGCTGGACTCCTATCAGACCGAACGCAAGCCGCACGTCACCGAGGTAACCCGGCGCGCGGTGTTCGTCGGCCGGATCATTACCGAACGCAACAAAGTCGTTGCCGCCCTTCGCAACCGCCTCGGCCGCTTCCTTACCCGCCTGCCCGCCCTCATGCCGTTGCTGCAGCAGCGGATGTGGATTCCGCCGGCGCGCTACTCGGACGGCTTCCTGGCGACCGGTCACCGGGCGGTCGGCTGGCAGATCCCGCAACCGTGGGTGCTGGATGCCGGCGGGACCACCATGCACCTCGATGACGTTCTCGGCAACCAATGGACGCTGCTGTACACCAGGGAGGCCCCATCGGGTTTCTCGGCCTGGGCACAGCTCGGTATACCTGCACTGAGATTGTCCGGACCGGAATCTCCTGCGCAGCAGGGCGTGATCCGCGACCTGGGCGGCACCCTCATGCGTTGGCTGGCGCAGCAGGATGCGGCCGCCGTGGTGCTACGTCCGGACGGATTCGTCTACGCGGCAGCCAAACCCGGACAAGCCCTGCCGCCACCCCCGGCGGGATACGTCACCGCCGCCGACGAATTCAGAACCAACCCCACCAAGATCGGAGCCATCGCATGACCACCACCGCACTGGACGAACGCACCGTCACGGTCGCGGGCAGACCAATCTTCTTCGCCGAAACCGGCAGCGGCCCAGCGGTGGTGCTGCTGCACGGCGGCGGCCCCGGGGCTTCGGGGGTGTCCAACTATTCGCGCAACATCGACGCGCTGGCCCAGCGGTTCCGGGTGATCGTTCCCGACATGCCCGGATATGGTCGCTCCGACAAGACGATTGACCAGTCCGATCCGTTCGGCTACCTGGCCGACACGATCCGCGGACTACTCGACGAACTCGGCATCGGCTCCGCGCATGTGGTCGGCAACTCCTACGGTGGCGCGGCGGCGCTGCGGCTGGCGCTCGACGCGCCGGACCGGGTGGGCAAACTGGTGCTCATGGGCCCCGGCGGCATCGGAACCACCAGATGCGCACCGACCGCGGGGTTGAAGAGCCTGCTGTCCTACTACACGGGCGACGGACCCAGCCGCGAGAAGCTGGAAACCTTCATCCGCACTTATCTGGTCTACGACGGCGCTTCGGTCCCCGGCGAGCTGATCGACTTGCGTTATGCGGCGTCAATCGAGGCAGAGGTGGTGGCTAACCCGCCGCTGCGCCGCCCGTCAGGACCGCTGGCCCTGCGCACCCTGTGGCGCATGGACCTCACCCGCGACAAGCGGCTCAAGTACCTGGCCGCGCCGACTCTGATCCTGTGGGGGCGCGACGACAAGGTCAACCGGCCCGTCGGTGGCCCGATGCTGCTCAACTCGATGCCAAACGCCGAGTTGGTCATGACCTCACACACCGGTCATTGGATGCAGTGGGAACGCGCCGAGCTGTTCAACCAGATCGTCTCCGAATTCCTCTCCGGCAGTTCTGGTTTCACATCATGACGGCACGGGCAAAGTCGGTGTTCGGCAACGTCGAGCTCGGCTACATCGTCATCGAAACCAAGAAGTTCGCCGATTGGCGCCGGTTCGGCCAGCACGCCATCGGAATGCATGTCGATGAGACTTCACTGGGCTCGGGGCCCGACATCATGCGATTTCGCCTCGACGACAACGAATGCCGCTTCCTGCTGCGCCGCGGCTCGGCCGAAGACGTGACAGCGCTGGGCTGGCATCTCAAGAGCCACGAAACGTTCGACGAAATCATCGATCGCGTCAGACGCCATGGCGTGCCCCTGGCCGAGGGGACGGCAGAGGAAGCCGCATTGCGCGGGGTGGAGCGAGTGGCCCGCTTCCCGGGGCCTAACGGGCTTGCACAGGAGATTTTCACCGCGCCCCGCGAAAGTGCCACACCGCCGGACATGGCGGTGCGCGGCGGCTTCGTCACCTCTGAAGGGGGAATCGGCCATGTCGCCATCACGTCGAAGAAACCGCAGCAGGTGCGCGGCTACTACGGCACCGTGTTCGACGCCCGGCTCAGCGACTACATCGACGAGACCATCGGCGGCCTGAAATTCAAGATCCGCTTCCTACGGGTCAACCAGCGTCACCACTCAGTGGCGATCGCGGCGGTAAACCGGTTGCCGATCAACCCAATCCGCACCCGGGTGCAGCATCTCAATGTCCAGGTCGCCGAACTCGACGATATGGTTGCTTCCTATCAGCGCGTCAAAGAACTCGGGTTTCATCTGGCGCTCGGCGTCGGTCAACACACCAACGACCGCGAACTGTCCTACTACGCGATGACGCCTTCGGGATTCGAATGGGAAGTCGGCTGGAATCCGATCGTCGTCGACGAAAGCACCTGGGAGCCCACGACTCATCAGGGAATCAGCATCTGGGGTCACACCCGCGATGACGAGCGGATCATCGACAAGCTGGGTCAGTTCAAGACCGCGGGACAATCACTACTACACCGCGAGAACATAATCCCCGCGCTGGCCGGCGCCGGTATCCCCGACGACTAGACGGGAGGCGATCATGCTACGGATCGACACACATCACCACATGATTCCGCCTACCTACCGAAAAGCTCTGCAGAAAGCCGGAATCGACGAATCCGGTGGACGCGCGCTGCCCGACTGGAGTCCGGAGGCGTCACTGCGGACAATGGCCGAGCTGGACGTCAGCACCGCCATCCTGTCGGTTTCCACTCCCGGCACCGCCTTCCTACCGAACACCGTCGATGCCGCCGCGTTGGCGCGGGATCTCAACGACTACGGCGCCGAACTGGCCGCAGCACAACCTGACCGCTTCGGCTTTTTCGCTACCGTGCCGATGCCCCACATCGACGAATCCGTTGCGGAAACAGCTCGCGCGCTCGATGGGCTCAAGGCCGATGGCGTCGTACTGCTGGCTAACAACGCCGGCGTCTACCTGGGCCAGGACGGGCAGGACGCGCTGTTCGAGGTCCTTAACGAACGCAGCGTGGTGGTCTTCATCCATCCCGCCGAATTGGCCGGGCCGGCCGTGCCCGACGTCGCGCCCTTCGCAGCCGACTTCCTGCTTGACACCACTCGCGCGGCATACCTGTTGGTCCGCAACGGGATACGGCAGCGGTACCCGAATATCAAGTTCATCCTCAGCCACGCCGGTGGTTTCGTCCCCTACGCCAGCCACCGGATGGCCTTGGCGATCACCGCGGACACGGGTCGCAGCCCGGCCGATTTGATCGACGACTTCTCCAGTTTCTATTTCGATACCGCGCTGTCCTCGAGCGCTGCGGCGCTGCCGACGCTGCTGGCCTTCGCCAAGCCGGGGCACATCACGTTCGGCTCGGACTGGCCGTTCGCGCCCGTCGCCGCCGGAAAGCTGTTCGCGGCGGGGCTGGAAAACTACCCCGGCCTGGACACGGACGCACGCAACGCCATCGACCGCACCAATGCGCTCTCCTTGTTCCCGCGGTTCGGCACTGCGCCACAACCGATTCCGCTGCCGGTCGGCCAACGGGTCCGCCACACATTGAGCCGCGGCGCTATGCGGGTCGTCGCTCGGCTGATGAACCCCACCTGATCAGAGCCTGGCGTCGACAGCGTCGGGCAGCGCCGTCAACAGCTTTGCGTCGGCCGTGAGCAGCGTTAGTCGTTCTACGGTCGTCTGGGCGACCAGAATTGCGTCAAAGGGATCTTTGTGGGGCAGTGCGGTGAGGTCAGAAGCCAGCGTGTGGCGACGGGTGACGGGCAGGTCCCGCAGGGCGGATCGCTCAATCGCGTCGTCCAGGTCATCGGGCAGCGCAATCTTGCCGATACCCGCCTTGATGGCGAGTTCCCACATGCTCGCGGCGGAGACGTAGGCGGCGAAGCTTGACGAGATCCGATTCCGCGCCTCGATGCCCAATCGGGGGTTGTTGTCGAGCAGCCAAAGTACGACATGGGTGTCAAGCAACAGGCCGCTCATTCGATGCCGAACAAGGTGTTGAGATCGCTGTCGCTGTCGTCGAAATGATCAGCGTCATAGCGGAGACGGCCAGCTAAGACGCCGAAGACGATGTCGGTGCGTGTGTGCGGGACGAGGTCGGCGACCGGCTTGCCGGCGCGCGCGATCGTGATCGTCTCACCGGCCTCGACACGGGCAAGTAAGTGCGAAAGGTGGGTTTTCGCGTCGTGGATGTTGACGGTCGGCATAGACCCAGTCTATTGGACTTAGTCTAGTCGGACTAGATGCGTAAGCGATCGGTTACGCAGCTATAGCCGTCAACTGGTTGCGGGTGTCGTCATCGAGTTCGATATCGGCGACGGCCAGGTTTTCCTCGAGGTGCCGCACCGACGAAGTGCCCGGGATCAGCAGCACGTTGGGGGCCACGCTCAGTGTCCACGCCAATGCGATCTGGGCCGGTGTATGACCCAGGCGTGCGGCGGCGCTCCGCACCACTTCGTGGCCCAGCACCGGATTAGGCTGCGAAAAGCCTGCTCCCAGCGGGAAGAACGGAACAAACGCAATCCCTCGCGCGCGGCATTCGTCCAGCACATCCGCCGAGGACCGGAAGACGAGGTTGAAAGCGTTTTGGACACAGGCGATGTCGGTGCGCTCCAGGGCGCGCACGAGGTGCTCCACCTTGACGTCGCTCAGCCCGATCCCGCCGATCAGCCCCTCATCGCGGGCAGCGATCATGACCGAAAGTTGGTCGTCGAAAAGCTGATCCGGCCCTTCGCTCGCCATCCGCCGCAAGTTGACCACGGCCAATTGGTCGACACCAAGAGTGCGCAAGTTGGTTTCGATATCGCGGCGCAATTGGTCGGGCTCGGACTCCGCCAGCCACCCGCCGGTCTCGTCGCGTCGCCCGCCGACCTTACTTACCAGAACCAAGTTCTCCGGATATGGGTACAGCGCCTCCCGGATGAGTTCGTTGGCGACATTCGGGCCGTAGAACTGGGCGGTGTCGATGTGGTCGACGCCGAGTTCGACCGCCCGCCGCAACACCGTCAGCGCCTCGTCGCGGTCCCGTGGTGGGCCGAACGCGTTCGGGCCTGGCAGTTGCATTGCCCCGAACCCGGTCCGCCTGACCGAACAGCGACCAAGTGGAAAGGAATCCATCAAGTGAGATTAGCGTCGCATCATGGACACGTTTCAAGCGCTAGTCGCGCGCCAAGACGGAGATCGGATCACCGCGTCGATCGAGACCCTGAAAGGGTCTGACCTACCGCCGGGCGACGTGACGGTCCGGGTGCTGTATTCGAGCGTCAACTTCAAAGACGCCCTGGCTTTGACCCCCGGTGGCGGCGTGGTGCGGAACTATCCCGTCGTGCCGGGCATCGACCTGACCGGTGAAGTCGTCGAGTCACATTCGCCCGACTTCAGCGTCGGCGACACGGTTCTAGCGCACGGCTATCAGATCGGCACCGGCCATCATGGCGGGTACGCCGAGTATGCGCGGCTGCCCGCCGATCAGGTGGTGGCACTCGGTTCCTTGAGCGCCTACGACGGTGCCGCGATCGGGACCGCCGGCTTCACCGCCGCGATGAGCGTGCAGGCGCTCGTCGACTGGGGCGTGGCGCCAGATGGCGGGCCCGTCGTGGTCACCGGCGCCACCGGCGGCGTCGGCTCCGTCAGCGTGGACTTGCTGGCGTCCGCCGGCTACCAGGTGATCGCGTCGACCGGCAAAGCCGATGCTACCGAGCGGCTGAAAAGCCTTGGCGCTGCCGATGTATCGGCCGGTTGCCCGCTGATCCCGACGCCAGGCCGCGGCCATTGGCCAAAACGCGTTGGGCGGCGGGAGTGGACTGCGTGGGCGGGGCCACGCTGGCCGATGTGCTCAGCGCCGTCGACTATGGCGGCGCGGTGGCGGCCAGCGGACTGACCGGCGGCGCCGCCCTGCACACCACGGTGATGCCATTCATCCTGCGCGGCATCGCATTGCTGGGGATGGATTCCGTCCAGTTGCCTATCGGTCCGCGCCGCGAGCTCTGGGCACGTCTGGGTGACTCGATGCGGCCACGTCATCTGAACACGATCACCACAGATGTCGATGTCAAAGACGTCCTCGAAGTGCTCGACCAGGTGCGAGCCGGAGCGTTTTCCGGCCGGGCGGTGGTGCGGGTCGCGGGCGGGTTCTGAACCGGCAGTACCCTGTCCGGCATGCGCGCAGCACAGGTGACTCGGCTTGATGGTCCGGATGCAATCGAGGTGGCGGAGGTCGACGAACCCACCGACCCCGACCTTCAAGGCGTAGTCGTGGAGGTGCACGCGGCCGGCGTGGCGTTCCCGGACGCACTGCTCACCCGCGGCCTCTACCAGTACAAACCGAATCCACCGTTCGTGCTTGGAGCCGAGATCGCCGGCGTGGTCCGGTCAGCGCCGGACGACAGCGGTCGGCGTGCGGGCGACCGGGTAGTCGGCCTGACCATGCTCACCGGCGGCATGGCTGAGGTCGCCGTGTTGTCCCCTGACCGCGTGTTCAAGCTGCCGGACAACGTCAGCTTCGAAGCCGGGGCCGGCGTGTTGTTCAACGATCTAACGGTGTACTTCGCGCTGACCGTGCGCGGCCGACTGCAGGAGGGCGAGACCGTGCTGGTGCACGGGGCGGCCGGCGGCATCGGAACGTCGGCGCTGCGACTTGCGCCGGTGCTGGGGGCGTCGCGCACCATCGCCGTGGTCAGCACCGAGGAGAAGGGGCAGATCGCGACGGCGGCTGGCGCGACCGACGTGGTATTGGCCGACGGGTTCAAGGACGCGGTGAAGGAGTTGACGAACGGTCGCGGCGTCGACATCGTCGTCGACCCGGTGGGCGGCGATCGGTTCACCGACTCGCTACGGTCGCTCGCGCCGGGCGGACGCCTGCTGGTGGTCGGCTTCACCGGAGGTGAGATCCCCACCGTGAAGGTAAACCGATTGCTACTCAACAACATTGATGTGGTCGGTGTCGGATGGGGTGCCTGGTCGGCTACGCACCCCGACGCGCTGGCCGAGCAATGGGGCGGACTCGAGGACCTGCTCACCTCGGGCAAGTTGTCGCCTCCGGACCCGGTGGTCTACCCGCTGGATGAGGCCGCGGCCGCCGTCGCTTCATTGGAAAACCGCGGAGCCAAAGGCAAAGTCGTAGTACGCGTGCGCTGATCAACAGCGATGTCGTCGTGGCAGATGCACGGCCTGGCCGCCTACATGCGGCTCAGGCGCCGGCCACGGTATGCCACCGCCACGGCCGCGGCCACCCTGCTGGGTCGTCCCAAACAGGCGCCCGATCCCCCGAAACAACTGACGCGCCGCTATCGCATCTCGCACCGGACCATGGCCGATTTCGGGGTCTATACCGTCGCCGTCGACCGTAACCTGCCGACCGTAACCGGCAGCATCATCTATGTGCACGGCGGCGCCTATGTGAACGAAATCCAGTCCCAGCACTGGAAACTGGTCGCCGACATAGCGGACGCAACCGGGCGATCCATCCACGTCCCCCTCTACGGCCTGGCTCCGCAACACCACGCCGCACAGGCGATCGACTTCCTGATGGCCGTGCTGACCGACGCCCAGGGCCCGGTGTATCTGGCCGGTGATTCCTCCGGAGGTGGGCTCGCGCTGGCAGCCATCCAAAGCTGGACCGCCAGCGGCGGCGCTGTGCCGGTGGGACTGACGCTGATCAGCCCCTGGCTGGACATCGGGTTGACCAACCCCGCCATCCCGGCCATTGAGCGCCACGACCCGTGGCTGACGGTAGCCGGACTGCGAGAATGCGGAAAGTCTTGGACCGCAGGCTTATCCCTCGACGATCCGCGCGTCAGCCCGATTAACGGCGACCTGGGGCAGTTGCCTCCGATCGACCTGTACATCGGCGACCGCGACATCTTTCTTCCCGACTGCCGCCGACTGCGCGCCACCCTGCCACCCGGACGACTCTCCTACCACGAGCAGCCCGGCGGCATCCATGTCTACCCGCTGCTGCCTACACCCGAAGCGCGCTCGGCCCGACCCACCCTGCTCGCCCATATCGCCGAAACTCTGGACGGGACAAGCACAAGCTCCTGACACGCTGTGCGGCGTTACGGGTGATCCTTTATCGCGTGGCGCAATGTCACGACGAAGGCCTTGTGCCGAGCGAAAACAAAAAGTAATGTCACTTTCAGTTCTGCCTCGCCGAGAAGCCCGGAGTGTCACATGGAATCCTTCATCCACCTGCGAAAAGGCAAGACACCGCGGCGACTGCACGCCGACCTCGACGGCCTCAAGGACGACGAGCTGGGCAGGGGCGGATTCACCGGCCGCACCGCCAACATCTACCGCCGCCACGACCCCACCGCCTACCGGGCGGTCGGCCCGCTGCGTCCGGTCGACGTGCTGTCCAGCGAACTCAAGCCCAGCGACGCCACCGAGGCCGACGGCAGGCCGCTGCTGATGTTCAGCAATCCGGATTGCCGCATACTGCTGAGCCGGCGCGGTGAACCGATGCCGTTCTACACCCGGCACGTCGACGGCGACCTGCTGTGCTTCGTCCACCGCGGCGCCGGGCTGCTGGAAACCGAGTTCGGGCCGCTGCGCTACCGCGAGGGCGACTGGGTCTACATCCCGAAGGCCTGCACGTGGCGCCAAGTGCCCGATCCCGAAACCAAAGAGCCGACCACGTTGCTCATGATCGAGGCCACCGACGAGTTCCGGGTGCCGCCGCCCGGCTCGTTGGGCCGGCACTTCCCGTTCGATCCGTCGCAGGCCTCCATCCCCGACCCGGCCCCGTCCGACGCCGATCCGCGACCGGCCGGGAGCGACGAGTACGAGGTGCGGCTCATCCACCGGGATGTTCAAGGCGGTTCCGCCACTACGCTTTACTACCAACACAATCCGATTGACGTCGAGGGCTGGCGCGGCGATAACTTCGCGTTCACCTTCAACATCGCCGACTACAACGTCGTTACCTCCGACAGCGTCCACCTGCCGCCGACAGTGCACCTGTTCATGCAGGCCACCGGCGTCTACGTGATGAACTTCTTGCCTAAACCCGCCGAAGGCGTTCACGGCACCGAACGCACTCCCTGGTATCACCGCAACGTCGACTACGACGAGATCGCGTTCTTCCACGGCGGTTCGCTGTACGGCATACCGATGCCGCCGGGCCTGATTTCCCATGCGCCACAAGGGGTTCACCACGGCGCACCGGAGAAGGCACGGGAACGGGCGCGCCGCAAGTTCGACGAGTTTTCGCGCGTCGACTGGCAAGTGATCGCCGTCGACACCCGGCGGCGACTGACGCCGTCCGCCGAAGTGCTGGCCCACGACCTGGGACAGCACTGATCATGGGAAGCAGACAAGCTGTGAAACACGAATACGACCGAATCCCCTACCTTGTTGCCTTCCAGAACAATTCCGGCGTCCGCGACGTCTATGGCGGACTGGCCGAGATCACCGTACTGGAGAGCTATCTGCTCAAGCCGAAAGACCGACCGTCGGACACCGTGCTGGTGTTCATGCACCCGATCGGTGGCGGCGCCTACCTGCCGATGATCAACGCCCTGGCCCGGGCCGGCCACCACGTCATCTACTGCAACAGCCGGTTCCGCGGTACCGATTCGGCGCTGCTGATGGAAAAGGTCGTCGAGGATCTCGGCGAATGCATCAAAGACGCCAAGAAGCGGCTGGGCTACCAGAAGGTCGTGCTGGCCGGGTGGAGTGGCGGCGGCTCGCTGTCGGTGTTCTATCAGCAGCAGGCCCAGCACGCGACGATCACCTCCAGCCCGTCCGGCGACGGCCCCGACCTGACCGCACTGGAGCTGCTCCCGGCCGACGGCATCATGCTGCTGGCCGCTCACATCAGCCGGCACGGCACGCTGACCGAATGGCTGGACGCCTCGATCCTCGACGAATCCGACCCGACCAAGCGCGATCCGGAGCTGGATCTGTACAACCCGGACAACCCCAACCAGCCGCCCTACACCGAGGAATTCCTGACCCGCTACCGGCAAGCCCAGATCGACCGCAACCGCCGCATCACGGCGTGGGTCTGGGAAAAGCTCGCTGAGTTGAAGGCCGGCGGACGCCCCGATGACGAATTCTGCTTCGTCGTGCACGGCACCATGGCCGACCCGCGCTGGCTGGATCCCTCCGTCGATGCGAACGAACGAGCGCCGGGCACTTGCTATCTGGGCGATCCACAAGTGGTGAACATGAGCCCGGTCGGCCTGGCCCGGTTCTCGACGCTGCGCGGCTGGTTGTCCCAATGGAGCCACGACGAGGCCCGGGGCGACGGCGTGGCCTGCGGACGCGACATCGCGGTTCCCGCGTTGGTGATCGGCAACCTCGCCGACGACGCATGCACGCCCAGCCACACCCGGCGGCTGTTCGACGCGATCGGCCATCCCGACAAGGAGATGCACGAAATCCCGGGCGCTACACACTATTACGCGGGCCATGACCAGCGCGACAAGTTGCGCCACGCCGTCGACATTGTGACCGACTGGCTGGTCCGCCATGATTTCGCGAGCGCCGGATGACGGGTTCAGCCGTTCCGGCCGGCCCGCTGGACGGCATCCGCGTACTCGAGCTCGGCACCTTGATCGCGGGCCCGTTCGCCGGGAGGCTGCTCGGCGACATGGGCGCCGACGTCATCAAGGTGGAACCCCCCGGCGCCCCGGATCCGTTGCGCACCTGGGGTCAAGCCGCACTCGATGGGCATCACGTGTTCTGGACGGTGCACGCACGCAACAAGAGAGCGGTCACGCTGGACCTGCGCCGGCCACGCGGCCGGGAGCTGTTTCTCGAGCTCGTCGAGAAATCCGACATCGTGGTGGAGAACTTCCGTCCCGGCACGCTGGAGAAGTGGAACCTGGGCTACGACGTGCTCAGCCAACGCAACCCGGCCATCATCCTGGTTCGGGTATCCGGCTACGGCCAGACCGGACCTGAGGCACACAAGGCCGGCTACGCCTCGGTGGCCGAGGCCGCCAGTGGGCTGCGACACCTCAACGGTTTTCCCGGCGGGCCGCCGCCCCGTCTGGCGCTGTCGCTGGGCGACAGCCTGGCCGGTATGTTCGGCGCCCAGGGCGCGCTGGCCGCGCTGTATCGCCGCAGCGTCACCGGACACGGCCAGGTGGTCGACGTCGCGCTGACCGAATCCTGTTTGGCCGTGCAGGAATCCACCATTCCCGACTACGACGTGGGCGGGGTGGTGCGCGGGCCGTCGGGTACTCGGTTGGAGGGCATCGCGCCGTCCAACATCTACCGCAGCGCGGACGGCTCCTGGGTGGTGATCGCGGCTAATCAGGACACTGTGTTCGCCCGCTTGTGCACGGCGATGGGACGTCCCGAGCTGGCCACCGACGACCGGTTCGCCACGCACGGCGCCCGGGGCCGCAACCAGGACGAGCTCGACAAGATCATCGGCGCGTGGGCCGCTGAGCGGCAGCCCGGCGAGATCATCGAAACACTCAGCGCCGCAGGCGTGATCGCAGGGCCGATCAATACGGTCGCCGAGGTGGTCAACGACCCGCAGCTGCGGGCGCGCGGCATGCTGCTCGAACACTACGACGAACGCATCGGGCGCAACGTCTTGGGGCCGGGGATCGTGCCGACGCTCTCCGAGTCCCCGGGCGCTGTCCGCAACGCCGGCCCCGCGCATCCGGGGCAGCACAACGACGACGTCTACATCGGGCTGCTGGGCAAGGCTCCCGAGGAGCTCGCAGAGTTGCGCGCCGATGAGGTGCTATGACCCACCCGCTTCCTACCCATGTCGATATTCGCGAGGTGTCGCTGCGCGACGGCTTGCAGATCGAAAAGCCAATCCCGTTGTCGGCCAAGCTGGAATTGCTGGCCGCAGTGGCCGCCACCGGTGTACGCGAGGTGGAGGCCACCGCGTTCGTCTCGCCGTCGAAGGTGCCGTCGATGGCCGACGCGGCCGAACTCGCCGCCGAGCTACGCCACTACCCCGACATCGAGTTTTCCGCGCTGGTCGCCAGTCCCAACGGCGCCAAGCGGGCCATTGCCGCCGGGCTGCGCTCGATTGAGTACGTGGTGGCCGCAGACGACACGTTCAGCAAGGCCAATGTCGGACGCACCAGCGCGGAGGCCACCAGCCAGATCAGCGAGATCGTCGCCATCGCGCACGGCGGCGACGTCGCCGTCGAGGTCATTGTCGCCACCGCGTGGGACTCACCGTTCGAAGGGCCCACCCCACCACAGCGAGTCCTCGACATCGCCGCGGTTGCTCGCGACCAGGGCGTCGACCGGTTCTCCATCGCCGACACCATCGGCACCACCACCCCGCGACGGGTGAGTTCGCTGATCTCCCAACTGCGTCCGGTAATCGGCGACATGCCGCTGGGCGGACATTTCCACAACACCCGCGGAGCCGGGCTGGCCAGCGCCTTCGCCGCGGTGACCGCCGGCGTCACACGACTGGACGCATCCGTCGGCGGGCTGGGCGGCTGCCCGTTTGCCCCCGGCGCCACCGGCAACATCGCCACCGAGGATCTGGTGTACCTGCTGCGAGACAGCGACATCGATGTCGACGTCGACCTGAACGCGGCGATCACCGCGGCAGAAGTCGCGAAATCGGTTGTCGGCCATGAACTACCGAGCGCGCTGCTACGCGCCGGTGACCGGATCCGGGGTTGACGCGGACATGTCACCGCAAGCAGCGCCTGCGCTCACTGCGAAGGGCCAGCGAACACGAGAGGCGATCGAGCAGGCGGCCCGGAAATTGTTCGCCGAGCGCGGTTTTCACGGCACCACACTGGCCGACATCACCTCGGCCGCCGGCAGGTCGTCGGCGGTGTTCTACCGGTATTTCGCCGACAAGGAAGACCTGCTGGCCGCCCTGGCGGAGTCCTTTCTGCACGACGTGGTCTCGTCGGCACGGCTGTCTGTTCAGCTGCCACAGTCACCGGAGGACAGCGAATTCTTCGACTCGGTGGTGACCGGGTACTGGACCATCTTCAAGCAGAACATCGGCATCATGATGGCAATCGCCCAGCTAGGCGCCACCCAGCAACGATTTGCCGCGCTGCAGAACGAATTCCGGCGCTTCGGAATGGATATCGTCGCCGCATCCGTGCTGCACGCCCAGCAACAGGGCTACGGACACGACCTGAATCCGCAACACACGGCCGCCGCCATTGCGTTGTTGTTCGAACAGTTCACCAGTGTTTTCGGGGTGGTGCCGCCGGCCGATGCGGCCGGTCTGGGCCTTCGGATCAGCGATCAGGACGCCATCGCTACGCTGTCGACGATATGGAAGAAGACGCTCTACGGAGGTTAGTGCAGGTTACGCTGTTAGCGTAGACAGAAAGGCGTTTGCCATGGATTTCACTCTGCCAGAACATCTTCCGTCGCTACTTGCGGAGATGGACGCCTTCATCGAGCGTGATATCGCGCCGCTGCAGGCCGAGAACATGCAGTACTTCGACCATCGCCGGGAATTCGCCCGCACCGACGTGAACAATGACGGGATACCGACGCGGGAGTGGGAGGACCTGCTCGCCGAGATGCGCCGACGCGCCGACAAGGCGGGCTGGCTGCGCTACGGGCTGCCGGCGTCCCTGGGTGGCCGGGACGGCACCAACGTGGACATGGCAGTGATCCGGGAACATTTGGCGCACAAGGGCCTTGGTCTGCACAACGACCTGCAGAACGAATCGTCGATCGTCGGGAACTTTCCCCAAGTGATCATGATGGAGCGGTTCGGTACCGATACTCAGCGCCGCGATTGGTCGGAGGCTTTGATCACCGGGGAGCGTTCGATGGCGTTCGGCCTCACCGAACCGTCACACGGCTCCGACGCGACCTGGCTGGAAACGCACGCCGGACGCGACGGGGAAGACTGGGTGATCAACGGCTCCAAACGCTTCAACACCGGCGTGCACCGCGCGACGCACGACTTGATCTTCGCCCGTACCTCCGGTGAGCCGGGGCAGGCCCGGGGGATCACCGCGTTTCTGGTGCCCACCGACACGCCGGGGTTCACGGTTCCCTATTACTGGTGGACGTTCAACATGCCCACCGATCACGGCGAGGTCGAGTTGACCGACGTGCGGGTGCCCGCCGACGCGGTACTCGGTGAGGTGGACCGCGGCCTGGAGGTCGCCCAGACCTTCCTGCACGAGAACCGGATTCGGCAGGCGGCCAGCAGCCTGGGCGCGGCGCAATACTGCATCGACCGCGCCGCCGAATACGCCGGGAAACGCAAAGTGTTCGGCAAGCCGCTGTCGGTGAACCAAGCGGTGCAGTGGCCGCTGGCCGAACTGCAGACCGAGGCTCAAATGGTGCGGCTGCTGGTCTACTACGCGGCCTGGCACTTGGACCGTGACCACCACATGGAGGTCTCCGACAAAGTGTCTATGGCCAACTACCGCGCCAACCGGCTGGTCTGCGATGCCGCCGATCGAGCGATGCAGATCTGTGGCGGCCTGGGTTACAGCCGCCATGAGCCGTTCGAGCACATCTACCGACACCACCGCCGCTACCGGATCACCGAGGGCGCGGAGGAAATTCAGATTCGCCGGGTGGCGCAGCGGCTGTTCAAGTTCGGCCGGGAGTCTGCCAAGTGACATCAGCCCAAGAGCTGGCGGCCGCACTGCCCACGGTGTTGGCGCCGGCGCTTGGCGCGTCCACGACCATCGACAACCTGCATCAGCTGACCGGTGGTGCCAGCCGAACCACCTGGGCATTCGAGGCCGGCACAGGCGATGCACGCCGGTCGCTGATCCTGCGCACCGGACCGCCCGACGACCTGCACGCCAGCATGGAACTCGAAGCTCGCGCCCAGGCCGCCGCCAAGGCGACCGGCACGCCCGTCCCGCACATCCTGGTCGCCGACAATTCGACCGCCGCACTTGGCAATCCGTTTCTGATCTGCGACGAGGTCAAGGGCGAGACGATCGTTCGTCGCATTCATCGCCGCCTCGACGATCAGGGACGCGCGAACCTGCTCCGGCAGTGCGCCCAGGCGCTGGCCGCCATTCACCGCGCGAGCGCAGAGGATTTGGGCCTGGCCTACGAAGACCAGCTAGGACAATGGCGCGAGCGGCTCGATGCAATGGGCGACACCACCGCCACCTTCGAATTGGGGTTTCGCTGGCTAGCCGGCCATCAACCGCCGCCATCGAAGCGAGTGCTGGTGCACGGCGACTTTCGGATGGGCAATCTGATCGTGGACGGATCCCGGCTGGCCGCGGTCCTGGATTGGGAGCTGGTCCACGTCGGCGAGGCATACGAAGACCTGGCCTGGTTCTGCATCCGGGCGTGGCGGTTCGGCGCTCCGGTCACCCAGGGTGCCGGGGGTCTGGGCAGCATCGAGAGCTTCCTTCGGGCGTACGAGCAGGCTGGCGGCGAGGCCGTCGATCGTGCGGCGTTTCGCTGGTGGCTGGCACTGGCCACGCTGCGCTGGGGCGTCATCTGCCGTTTCCAGGCGGAGCGGCATCTGAGCGGGCTGGCGCGGTCGGTGGAGTTGGCGACCATCGGCCGCCGGGTCTGTGAGACCGAGTGGGACCTGCTCGACCTGCTGGAAGAGGTGGTCAGGTGAACAGCAGTCACGGCCGCCCGACAGCCGCCGAGCTCGTCGGAGCAGTCGCCGAATTCCTCGAAGCCGACGTCCGCGAGGCGACCGACGGACAGGTGAACTTCCACGCCAGGGTGGCCGCCAACGCGTTACGCATCGTCGAGCGCGAGCTGCTCGACACGGGTGAACCGGCCACCCGCGCGGCGCTCGAACGCCTGGGCTTCGACGACGAGGCCCAGCTTGCCGCCGCCATCCGGGCCGGGCAACTGGACGACGACCTTCCGGACGTGTACGCCTGCTTGCGGACGATCGTGCGACATCGATTGTCGGTTGCCCACCCGGGATACGCGCAGGGGTAAGCGGCCGGATACTGATCGGCAGGAAGGAGCGAGCACATGGCGGGTATCTCCAAGGTCGAGGCGGACACGGTCGACGAATTGGCCAACCGTCTGTTCACCGCCATCGAGAACGGTGACCGGTCAACGGTGGATCAGCTGTGGGACGACGACATCGCGGTGTGGCGAGTTGGCAAAGGCCCGGACCCCGCCAAAACAGATGACAAGGGCCGCGCGCTACGGGTCATCGACTGGTTCATCGGCGTCACCAGCCAGCGCCGCTACCAGATCCTCGATCGCGTGCTATTCGACGACGGATCCGTCCGCGGCTTCGTCCAGCAGCACATCCTGCACGCCACCGGCAATGCCGGAGAAGCGATCTCGTTGCGCGTGTGCATCGTGATCAAGGTAGGCACAAACGGCCTGATCAGCCGCATCGACGAGTACTTCGACCCAGCCGGCCTGGCTCCGCTGCTGGACTAGTCGCACAGAGAAAACACGAGGTGACTTGGAGACGACTATGACGACTCTGGAAACACTGCTGAGTGACCCCGACACGACCGGTGTCTGGAACCTTGCTCCGGACCGGTCAACCATCGGTTTCAAGATCAAGAACATGTGGGGGCTGGTGCCGGTCAAGGGCAAGTTCACCGAGTTCAGCGGTGACGGGCAACTGACCGCCAAGGGCGCGGTCTTCGGCCGCGTCGACATCCGCGTCGCGTCCCTGCACACCGGCATCGGCCGCCGCGACCGCCATTTGCTCTCCGCCGACTTCTTCGATGCCGAGCGCTTCCCCGAGATCAGCGTCGTCGTCACCGGTCTGGAACCGACCGCCGGCAAGACCGCTGACCTGCGGACGAGCTTCACGATCAAGGGGGTCACCGCCGAGGTGCCGTTTCCCGTCGCCGTCACCGAACTCGGCGACGGCTCGATCCGGATCTCCGGGAAAGCCGCGATCGATCGATTCCAGTTCGGCGTGGACTGGGACAAGGGCGGGATGGTCGGCGCGGAGGCGACGGTAACGGCGGAAGCCATCTTCGTGCGGGCGCCCCGGTAGGCCGGGCAACGCCCCAGTAGCATCTGCACCGTGCCCGCCTCCACCGACGCATTGCGGATCCTCGTCTACAGCAACAACGTCCACACCCGCGAACGCGTGATGCAGGCACTGGGCAAACACCTGCACCCGGAGCTACCCGAGCTGAGCTACGTCGAAGTCGCGACCGGCCCGATGGTGGTACGCACGATGGACGAGGGCGGCATCGACCTGGTCATCCTGGACGGCGAGGCCACGCCGACCGGCGGCATGGGCATCGCCAAACAGCTCAAAGACGAACTCGAGACATGTCCGCCGATTCTGGTGCTCACCGGACGGCCCGACGACGCCTGGCTGGCCACCTGGTCACGAGCCGAGGCGGCGGTGCCCCATCCGATCGACCCGATCGTGCTGGGCCGGACGGTGCTCGGACTGCTACGCGCTCCGGCGCACTAGTCGAGGTAACGGGATTCGCGAGCGTAACCGCACTGCGAAGTCCCGAGCCCGACGGGATGGCAGCCGCACCAAGGCCCACCCCGGGCACGTGCTCCGACGGTCGCGACGCTATGTTGAAGGTCACTGTGACGGCACCCAGACCCGGTACGTCACAGCAGCCCGGAACACCGCCTGGCCGCTGCTAAGTGGCTTAGCAGGCGGCCCCGTACGACGGATCATGGAGCGAGTTGAACGTCTACATACCCATCCTGGTGCTGGGGGCGATTGCCACCGCCTTTGCCGTGGGCTCGGTTGCGATCGCGAGCCTGGTCGGCCCGTCGCGGTACAACCGGTCCAAGCTGTCGGCCTACGAATGCGGGATCGAGCCGACGGGACCTTCCGGCCCCTTGGCAGCCGGCCCGCATGCGACAGCGGGACAGCGGTTCCCGGTGAAGTACTACCTGACCGCGATGCTCTTTATCGTCTTCGACATCGAAATCGTGTTCCTCTACCCCTGGGCCGTCAGCTTCGATGCGCTGGGGACGTTCGCACTGGTCGAAATGGTGATATTCATGCTCACGGTTTTCGTGGCCTACGCATACGTGTGGCGCCGCGGGGGCCTGACGTGGGATTGAGGTAAGACGTGGGCCTGGAAGAACAGCTGCCCGGTGGCATCCTGCTGTCAACTGTCGAGAAGGTGGCGGGCTATGTCCGCAAAAACTCGCTGTGGCCGGCGACCTTCGGGTTGGCCTGCTGCGCGATCGAGATGATGGCGACCGCCGGACCGCGCTTTGATCTTGCCCGGTTCGGAATGGAGCGGTTCTCCGCGACACCCCGGCAGGCCGACCTGATGATCGTCGCGGGGCGCGTCAGCCAGAAGATGGCGCCGGTCTTGCGTCAGATCTACGACCAGATGGCCGAGCCGAAGTGGGTCCTGTCCATGGGCGTGTGCGCCTCGTCGGGCGGGATGTTCAACAACTACGCGATCGTGCAGGGCGTGGACCATGTCGTGCCGGTGGACATCTACCTGCCCGGCTGCCCTCCGCGACCCGAGATGTTGTTGTACGCAATCCTCAAGCTGCACGAGAAGATTCAGGAAATGCCGTTGGGGGTCAACCGCGAGCAGGCCATCGCCGAGGCCGAGCAGGCTGCGCTGTCCGCCAAACCCACCATCGAGATGCACGGATTGCTGCGATGAGCTCGCCGGACCAGGACCCTCAGGAGGCGACCACCCGCGGCTCGTCCACCCAAGAGGTAGTCGACGTTCGCCTCGGCATGTTCGGCGTCAAAGGCACCGGCGACACCTCCGGGTACGGACGGCTGGTGCGCGAAGTCGCCCTCCCGGGCAGCAGCCCGCGGCCGTACGGCGGCTATTTCGACGACATCGCAGACCGGCTGGCCGAGGCGCTTCAGGGCGTCGACGTCGAATTCGACGACGCCATCGAGAAAGTCGTGGTCGACCGCGACGAACTGACCTTGCACGTCCGCCGCGAGATGCTGCCTCAGGTCGCGCGCCGGCTGCGCGACGAGCCGGAATTGCGCTTCGAACTGTGTCTGGGCGTCAGCGGGGTGCATTACCCGCACGAAACCGACCGCGAACTGCACGCCGTCTACCCGCTGCAGTCGATCACCCACAACCGTCGTCTCCGGCTGGAAGTGGCTGCGCCGGACAGTGATCCGCACATCCCGTCGCTGTTCGACATCTACCCGACCAGCGACTGGCACGAGCGCGAGACCTACGACTTCTTCGGGATCATCTTCGATGGCCATCCGTCGCTGACCCGCATCGAGATGCCCGACGACTGGCACGGCCACCCGCAACGCAAGGACTACCCACTAGGCGGAATTCCAGTGGAATACAAGGGCGCCCAGATACCCCCGCCCGACGAGCGGAGGGGCTATAACTGATGACCGAGACCACAGGAATGACCGAACCTGATACCGTCCTGGTCGCCGGCGGGCAGGACTGGAACGAGATCGTCGAGGCTGCCCGCCAAGCCGATCCCGGTGAACGCATCGTCGTCAACATGGGTCCCCAGCACCCGTCCACCCACGGTGTGCTGCGGCTTATCCTCGAGATCGAAGGTGAGACGGTCACCGAGGTCCGATGCGGAATCGGCTACCTGCACACCGGAATCGAGAAAAACCTCGAGTACCGCTACTGGACTCAGGGCGTCACCTTCGTGACCCGGATGGATTATCTGTCACCGTTTTTCAACGAAACCGCGTTCTGCCTGGGTGTAGAGAAGCTGCTCGGCATCACCGACGAAATACCCGAGCGCGTCAACGTGATCCGGGTATTGATGATGGAGCTCAACCGGATCTCGTCGCACCTGGTCGCATTGGCAACCGGCGGTATGGAACTGGGCGCGATGACGGCGATGTTCATCGGCTTCCGGGGGCGCGAGTACATCCTCAACATCTTTGAACTGATCACCGGGCTGCGGATGAACCACGGCTATATCCGGCCCGGCGGCGTGGCCCAGGATCTGCCGCCCGACGCGGCCAGCAAGATCGCGGACTACCTCGAGCCGTTGCGGCAATCACTGCGCGACATGGGAAACCTGCTCAACGAAAACGCCATCTGGAAGGCGCGCACCGAGGGTGTCGGCTATCTGGACCTGGCCGGCTGCATGGCACTGGGCATCACCGGCCCGATCCTGCGGTCCACCGGGTTGCCACACGACCTGCGCAAGAGCGAACCCTACTGCGGCTATGAGAACTACGAGTTCGACGTCATCACCGATGACAGTTGTGATGCTTACGGGCGCTACATCATTCGCGTCAAAGAGATGTGGGAGTCGGTGAAGATCATCGAGCAGTGTCTGGACAAGTTGCGGCCGGGCCCCACCATGATCGAAGACCGCAAGATCGCGTGGCCCGCCGACCTGAAGGTGGGCCCCGACGGCATGGGCAACTCCCCGGAGCACATCGCCAAGATCATGGGCAGCTCGATGGAGGCGTTGATCCACCACTTCAAGCTGGTGACCGAGGGCATTCGCGTTCCGCCGGGCCAGGTTTACGTGGCAGTCGAGTCGCCGCGCGGCGAGCTCGGCGTACACATGGTCAGCGACGGCGGTACCCGTCCCTACCGGGTGCACTACCGGGATCCTTCCTTCACCAACCTGCAGGCGGTCGCCGCGATGTGCGAGGGCGGGATGGTCGCCGATCTGATCACCGCGGTCGCCAGCATCGACCCGGTGATGGGCGGGGTGGACCGATGACCGGACCGCAGGGCCAGCCGGTGTTCATCCGGCTCGGACCGCCGCCCGACGAGCCCAACCAGTTCGTGGTCGAGGGTGCTCCCCAGTCGTATCCGCCGGACGTGCAGGCGCGGCTGGAGGTGGACGCCAAGGAGATCATCGGCCGCTACCCCAGCAAGCGCTCGGCGTTGTTGCCGCTGCTGCATCTGGTCCAGGCCGAGGACTCTTACCTGACGCCCGCCGGATTGGAGTTCTGCGGTGAGCAATTGGGACTGACCGGCGCCGAAGTGTCGGCAGTGGCGAGCTTTTACACCATGTATCGCCGCGGCCCCACCGGCGACTATCTGGTCGGTGTCTGCACCAACACGCTGTGCGCCGTCATGGGTGGCGACGCCATCTTCGACGCCCTCAAGGACCATCTCGGCATCGGCAACGACGAGACGACCGACGACGGGACCGTCACGCTGCAACACGTCGAATGCAATGCGGCCTGTGACTACGCGCCGGTGGTGATGGTCAACTGGGAGTTCTTCGACAACCAGACACCGGACTCCGCGCGCGAACTCGTCGACTCGCTGCGCTCCGGAGAACCGAAGGAGCCGACCCGCGGCGCCCCGTTGTGCGCGTTCCGCGAGACATCGCGCATCCTGGCCGGTTTACCCGACCCGCGGCCCGACCAGGGCCAGGGCGGTCCGGGCGCGGCCACCTTGGCCGGCCTGCGGGTGGCGCAGGAAAACGGCATGGAAGCACCTCCCGGGCCGGGGGGTCAGTCATGAGTACCTCGCAGGCAACTCCGTTGACCCCGGTGATCAGCCGCTACTGGGACGACCCCGAGTCGTGGAGCCTGGCGACCTATCAGCGCCATGACGGCTACAAAGCCCTGGAGAAGGCGCTGGCGATGGAGCCCGACGCGGTGATGGGAACCGTGAAGGACTCGGGGCTGCGGGGGCGCGGCGGCGCAGGGTTCTCGACCGGCACGAAGTGGTCCTTCATCCCGCAAGGCGACACCGGCGCGGCCGCCAAGCCGCACTACCTGGTGGTCAACGCCGACGAGTCGGAACCCGGTACGTGCAAAGACATTCCGCTGATGCTGGCGACGCCGCACGTGCTCATCGAGGGCGTCATCATCGCCTCTTACGCGATCCGCGCGAACCACGCCTTCATCTACGTGCGCGGTGAAGTGCTGCCGGTGCTGCGCCGCCTGCAGAACGCGGTGGCCGAGGCCTATCAGGCCGGCTTCCTGGGCAGCAATATCAACGGTTCCGGATTCGATTTGGAGCTGGTGGTGCACGCCGGCGCGGGCGCCTACATCTGCGGCGAGGAAACCGCGCTGCTCGACTCGCTGGAGGGGCGGCGCGGCCAGCCGCGGCTGCGGCCGCCGTTTCCCGCCGTCGCCGGCCTTTACGGCTGCCCCACGGTGATCAACAACGTCGAGACGATCGCCAGCGTCCCGGCGATCATTCTCAACGGCGTGGACTGGTTCCGGTTGATGGGGAGCGAGAAATCGCCTGGCTTCACGCTGTATTCGCTGTCCGGACACGTCACCCGCCCGGGACAGTACGAGGCACCGCTGGGTATCACGTTGCGTGAGCTGCTCGACTACGCCGGCGGGGTGCGCGCTGGGCACCGGCTCAAGTTCTGGACACCGGGCGGGTCGTCGACGCCGCTACTCACCGACGAGCATCTCGACGTACCGCTGGACTACGAAGGTGTGGGTGCGGCCGGTTCGATGTTGGGCACCAAGGCGCTGGAGATCTTCGACGAGACCACCTGTGTGGTGCGCGCGGTGCGCCGCTGGACCGAGTTTTACAAACACGAGTCGTGCGGCAAATGCACACCGTGCCGGGAAGGCACCTTCTGGTTGGACAAGATCTACGAGCGGCTGGAAACCGGCAAGGGCACTTACGAAGACATCGACAAGCTGGTGGACATCTCCGATGCCATCTTGGGGAAGGCGTTCTGCGCGTTGGGCGACGGCGCTGCCAGCCCGGTGATTTCGTCGGTCAAGCTCTTCCGCGACGAGTACATCGCCCACGTGGAAAGAGGCGGTTGCCCGTTCGACCCCCGCGACTCCATGCTCACGTTGGACGGAAAGGCGTGACACTTCCATGACCACCACTTCTGGTGCGGCCGAGGCCCAAACCGGCGACGGGGTGAGCGAGCCGGAGATGGTGACGCTGACCATCGACGACGTCGAAATCAGCGTTCCCAAGGGGACTTTGGTGATCCGCGCGGCCGAGCTGATGGGCATCCAGATTCCGCGGTTCTGCGATCATCCACTGCTCGATCCGGTCGGCGCATGCCGACAGTGCCTGGTCGAGGTCGAGGGGCAACGCAAGCCGCTGGCGTCGTGCACCACCGTCGCCACCGACGACATGGTCGTGCGTACGCAGCTCACCTCGGAGGCCGCCGACAACGCCCAGCACGGCGTGATGGAGCTGCTGCTGATCAACCATCCGCTGGACTGCCCGATGTGCGACAAGGGCGGCGAATGCCCGCTGCAGAACCAGGCAATGTCCAACGGCCGCGCGGATTCTCGCTTCACCGACGTCAAGCGCACCTTCGCCAAGCCGATCAACATCTCCTCGCAGGTGCTGCTGGACCGCGAGCGCTGCATCCTGTGCGCCCGCTGCACCCGCTTCTCGGAACAGATCGCCGGAGACCCGTTCATCGACATGCTGGAGCGCGGCGCCCTGCAGCAGGTCGGCATCTATGCCAACGAACCGTTCGACTCGTACTTCTCCGGTAACACCGTGCAGATCTGCCCGGTCGGCGCGCTGACCGGCACCGCCTACCGGTTCCGGGCCCGCCCGTTCGACCTCGTCTCCAGCCCCAGCGTGTGCGAGCACTGCGCGTCCGGTTGCGCGCAGCGTACCGATCACCGCCGCGGCAAGGTGCTGCGCCGGCTCGCCGGCGACGACCCCGAAGTCAACGAGGAGTGGAACTGCGACAAGGGCCGGTGGGCCTTCACCTACGCGACCCAGCCCGACGTGCTCACCACTCCCCTGATCCGCGACGCGGACGGCACGCTGCAACCCGCGTCGTGGTCGCACGCCATGGTGACGGCGGTTCAGGGGCTCGAGGCCGCGCGCGGCCGCACGGGTGTGCTGGTCGGTGGCCGGGCGACCTGGGAGGACGCCTACGCGTACGCCAAATTCGCCCGAATCGCGCTGGACACCAACGACATCGACTTCCGCGCCCGCCCGCACTCGGCCGAGGAAGCCGAGTTCCTGGCGGCCCACATCGCCGGCCGGCCGGTGACGGTCAGCTACAGCGACCTGGAATCGGCACCGGTGGTGCTGCTGGTCGGCTTCGAGCCGGAAGAGGAATCGCCGATCGTGTTTCTGCGGCTGCGCAAGGCCGCGCGCAAAAACAAGGTTCCGGTGTACGCGGTCGCCCCGTTCGCGACGCGCGCGCTGCACAAGATGTCCGGCCGGTTGCTCAAAACCGTTCCCGGCGAGGAGCCGTCGGTGCTGGACGGGCTGGCCACCGGTGAAGTGGGCGACCTGCTGTCCACGCCCAATGCGGTCATCATGGTCGGCGAACGCCTGGCCACGGTGCCGGGCGGATTGTCCGCGGCGGCGCGCCTTGCCGAGACCACCGGCGCGCGGCTGGCGTGGGTGCCGCGGCGCGCCGGCGAGCGTGGCGCACTAGAGGCCGGGGCGCTTCCCACACTGCTGCCGGGTGGCCGTCCCGTGACCGACGACGCTGCCCGCGCGCAGGTCAGCGCCGCATGGCACGTCGCCGAATTGCCTTCCGCGGCCGGACGTGACGCGGACGGCATCCTGGCCGCTGCCACCCACGGCAGCCTGGGCGCGCTGCTGGTCGGCGGCGTGGAACCCGCCGACTTCGCCGATCCGGACGCGGTGCTGGCCGCGCTGGACGCGACGGACTTCGTGGTCAGCCTGGAGCTGCGCCACAGTGCCGTGACCGAACGCGCCGACGTGGTGTTTCCGGTCGCGTCGACGGCGCAGAAGGCCGGCACCTTCGTCAACTGGGAGGGCCGCTACCGCGGGTTCGCACCCGCGCTGCACGGCACCAGCCAGGGAGCCCGCCAGTCGGACCACCGGGTGCTCGACGCGCTGGCCGACGAAATGGGCGTCTTCTTGGGATTATCCAGCGCCGAGATGGCCCACCTGGAGCTCTCCGCGTTGGGAGCCTGGGACGGCGAATACGCCGCGAGCCCGCAGGTCGCCGCCCACGACTCGGCCCAACCCGAATCCGGCGAGGCGGTGTTGACCGGCTGGCGTCAGCTGCTTGACGCCGGGGGGCTGCAGGACGGCGAGCCGCATCTGGCCGGTACGGCGCGCGCACCGATCGTGCGTTTGTCGGCCGATACCGCGGCCGAGATCGGCGCCGCCGAGGGCGATGAAGTCACGGTCAGCACGCCACGTGGCTCGATCACCTTGCCGCTGACCATCACCGACATGCCCGATCGGGTGGTGTGGCTGCCGCTGAACTCCCCGGGTTCGGCCGTGCACCGGCAACTGGGCGTAACACTCGGCAGCGTCGTGAAAATCGGGGTGAACAAGTGAACATGCACCGCGGCGGCGACGATGCAGAGCGAAGCGATGGGGAGGAGCGGCGCGCATGACGGCGTTCGGGCACGACACCTGGTGGCTGGTGCTGGGCAAGTCGCTGGCCATATTCGTCTTCTTGATGTTGACGGTGCTGGTGGCAATCCTGGCCGAACGCAAGCTGCTGGGTCGGATGCAACTGCGGCCCGGGCCTAACCGCGTAGGCCCGAAAGGCGCCCTGCAGAGCCTGGCCGACGGCATCAAACTGGCGCTGAAGGAGAGCATTACCCCCAACGGGATCGATAAGTTCGTATATTTTGCGGCACCGGTCATTTCGGTGATTCCCGCATTCACCGCCTTCGCGTTCATCCCGTTCGGTCCCGAGGTGTCGGTGTTCGGTCACCGCACCCCGTTGCAGCTGACCGACCTGCCCGTCGCGGTGCTGCTCATCCTCGGGCTGTCGGCGATCGGGGTGTACGGCATCGTGCTGGGCGGCTGGGCGTCGGGTTCCACCTACCCGCTGCTGGGCGGGGTGCGGTCCACCGCACAGGTCATTTCCTACGAAGTGGCGATGGGGCTGTCGTTCGCGACGGTGTTCCTGTTCGCCGGCAGCATGTCGACATCGAAGATCGTGACCGCGCAGAACGGCGTGTGGTACGTCTTCCTGCTGCTGCCGTCGTTCGTGGTGTACCTGGTCTCCATGGTGGGTGAAACCAACCGGGCGCCATTCGATTTGCCCGAAGCCGAGGGTGAACTGGTCGCGGGTTTCCACACCGAGTACTCGTCGCTGAAGTTCGCGATGTTCATGCTGGCCGAATACGTCAACATGACGACGGTTTCGGCGTTGGCCGCGACGATGTTCCTCGGCGGTTGGCACGCTCCCTGGCCGCTGAACATGTGGGCGGGAGCCAACACCGGCTGGTGGCCGCTGCTCTGGTTCGTCGCCAAGGTGTGGACCTTCATGTTCATGTACTTCCTGCTGCGGGCCACGCTGCCGCGGCTGCGCTATGACCAGTTCATGGCGCTGGGCTGGAAGCTGCTGATCCCGGTCTCGCTGGTGTGGGTGATGATCGCGGCGGTCATTCGCACGCTGCGCAATCAGGGCTACCAGCATTGGACCCTGCTGCTGGTGATCAGCAGCGTCGTTGTCGCCACCGCGCTGGTGTTCTCGCTGCGCAGGCCGTTCAGCGTACCCAGCCCGCGCGCCCAGGCGCGGGCGCTGGCCAAGCAGCGTCGTGAAGAAACCGAAAGTGCCGGCACCGCAACGTCATTCCCGACACCGCCGCTGCCGACGCAGAAAGCCGACGCGAGCAAGGAGACAGTACGTGCCTAGGTTCTTGGACGCGATCGCAGGATTCGGCGTGACGTTCGGCTCGATGTTCAAAAAGACCGTCACCGAGGAGTACCCCGAGAAGCCCGGCCCGGTCGCACCGCGCTACCACGGCCGCCACCAACTCAACCGGTACGCCGACGGCCTGGAGAAATGCATCGGCTGCGAGCTGTGCGCCTGGGCCTGCCCGGCCGACGCGATCTACGTCGAGGGCGCCGATAACACCGAAGAGCAACGATTTTCGCCAGGCGAACGCTACGGGCGGGTGTACCAGATCAACTATCTGCGCTGCATCGGCTGCGGCCTGTGCATCGAGGCCTGCCCGACCCGGGCGCTGACAATGACCAACGACTACGAGATGGCCGACGACAACCGCGCCGACCTGATCTACGAGAAGGACCGGCTGCTGGCCCCGCTGCTGCCGGAGATGACCGCGCCGCCGCATCCCAGAGCGCCCGACGCCACCGACAAGGACTACTACCAGGGCAACGTGACCGCAAACGGCTTGCGCGAGACGCAAAGCGCCGCACCCCAAGCCGGAGACGCTCAGTGATCGCGACACTTGCGACGGACGTCATCGTGCGCACTTCCACCGGTGAAGCGGTGGCGTTCTGGGTGCTGGGGTCGATGGCGCTGATCGGCGCGATCGGCGTGGTGCTGTCGGTCAACGCCGTCTACTCGGCGATGCTCCTGGCGATGACGATGATCGTCCTGGCCGTGTTCTACATGATCCAGGACGCACTGTTTCTGGGCGTCGTTCAAGTCGTGGTCTACACCGGCGCGGTCATGATGCTGTTCTTGTTCGTGCTGATGCTGATCGGTGTGGATTCCGCGGAGTCACTGAAGGAAACGCTGCGCGGCCAGCGAATCGCCGGGGTGGTGACCGGGGTCGGGTTCGGCATTCTGCTCATCGGCGCCATCGGCAACGTGGCAACCGGCGGCTTCGTCGGACTGACCACCGCCAATGCCAACGGCAACGTCGAAGGCCTGGCGGCGCTGATCTTTTCGCGTTACCTGTGGGCGTTCGAGTTGACCAGCGCGCTGTTGATCACCGCCGCGGTGGGCGCGATGGTGCTGGCCCATCGGGAACGTTTCGAGCGCCGCAAGACCCAGCGCGAACTCTCCCAGGAGCGGTTCCGTCCCGGCCGGCGCGCCACGCCGCTGCCCAGCCCCGGTGTCTACGCGCGCCAGAACGCGGTCGACGTGGCCGCGCTGCTCCCCGACGGCTCCTACTCGGAGCTGTCCGTCTCGAAAATCCTGCGGACCCGCGGCGCGGACGGCGCGGAACTGCAAACGCCTGCGTCTCCCGGCGCCGAAGCCGAAGCCGGCTCCGAGCCGGACCCCCAGCCCGTCCAAGGCGGTTTGTCATGAACCCGGCCAACTACCTCTACCTTTCGGCGCTGTTGTTCACCATCGGGGCCGCCGGTGTGCTGTTGCGCCGCAATGCCATCGTGATGTTCATGTGCATCGAGCTGATGCTCAACGCCGTCAACCTGGCGTTCGTCACCTTCGCCCGAATGCACGGGCACCTGGACGGCCAGATGATCGCCTTTTTCACGATGGTGGTAGCCGCCTGCGAGGTCGTCGTCGGCCTGGCCATCATCATGACGATTTTCCGTACCCGTAAATCGGCGTCCGTCGACGACGCGAATCTACTCAAAGGCTGAAGAACGCCAAGATGACTCACTACACCTGGCTGCTTGTGGTACTGCCGCTGGCAGGTGCCGCGATCCTGCTGTTCGGCGGCAGACGCACCGACGCGTGGGGCCATTGGCTGGGCTGCGCCGCGGCGCTGGCGCCGTTCGGGGTCGGCGTGAGCCTGCTCGCCGACATGCTCGGCTCAGACGAAGCGCACCGCGTCATCCACCAAGTTGTGTTCAGCTGGATTCCCGTCGCCCAACTGCAGGTCGACTTCGGCCTGCAGATCGACCAGTTGTCAATGTGTTTCGTGCTATTGATCACCGGCGTGGGATCGCTGATTCACATCTATTCGGTCGCCTACATGGCCGACGATCCGGACCGCCGCCGGTTTTTCGGCTATCTCAACCTGTTTTTGGCCTCGATGGTTCTGCTCGTGGTCGCCGACAACTATGTGCTGCTCTACGTCGGCTGGGAAGGCGTCGGCCTGGCCTCCTACCTGCTGATCGGTTTCTGGTACCACAAGCCCTCGGCGGCCACCGCGGCCAAGAAGGCATTCGTGATGAACCGGGTCGGCGACGCCGGCCTCGCTCTGGGCATGTTCCTAATGTTCAGCACCTTCGGCACCCTGTCGTATGCCGGGGTGTTCGCCGGCGCAAAGGGCGCAAGTCAGGGCGCGCTGACGGTGATGGGTCTGCTGTTGCTGCTGGGCGCCTGCGCCAAGTCCGCGCAGGTGCCGCTGCAGGCGTGGTTGGGTGACGCGATGGAGGGCCCCACCCCGGTGTCGGCTTTGATCCACGCCGCCACGATGGTGACCGCGGGTGTGTACCTGATCGTGCGGTCCAACCCCTTGTACAACCTGGCTCCCGACGCGCAACTGGGGGTGGTCGTCGTCGGCGCCGTCACGTTGCTGTTCGGGGCGTTCATCGGCTGCGCGAAGGACGACATCAAGCGCGCGTTGGCCGCGTCCACCATGAGCCAGATCGGCTACATGGTGCTGGCCGCCGGCCTGGGCCCGGCCGGCTATGCGTTTGCGATCATGCATCTGCTCACGCACGGGTTCTTCAAGGCCGGCCTGTTCCTCGGCTCCGGTGCGGTGATCCACGCGATGGACGAAGAGCAGGACATGCGCCGCTACGGCGGCCTGCGGACCGCTCTGCCGGTCACCTTCGTCACGTTCGGGCTGGGCTATCTGGCGATCATCGGTGTGTGGCCGTTCGCGGGCTTCTGGTCCAAGGACGCGATCATCGAGGCGGCGCTGGGCGCCGGCGGCACCCGCGGTTATGTGCTCGGCGGGGCAGCGCTGCTGGGTGCGGGCATCACCGCGTTCTACATGACGCGGGTGATGCTGATGACCTTCTTCGGCGAAAAACGTTGGGCCCCGGGCCTGCATCCACATGAGGCGCCGAGACTGATGACGTGGCCGATGATCCTGCTGGCCGTCGGCTCGGTGTTCTCCGGTGGGCTGTTCGCCATCGGGGGCACTTTGAAGCACTGGCTCGAGCCGGTCGTCGGAGCCCATGAGGAAGCCGCCCATGCCTTCCCGGCCTGGGTCACCACAGTGGTGGCGCTGGCCGTCGTCGCCGTGGGAATCGCGGTGGCCTACCGGATGTACGGCGGCAAGGTGGAAATCCCCCGGGTTGCCCCCGTCGGAGTATCGGTGCTTACCACGGCCGCACGCGCCGACCTGTACGGCGATGCCTTCAACGAGGAGGTGTTCATGCGCCCTGGTGGGCAGCTGACCAACGCGCTGGTCGCGGTCGACAACGCGGGTGTGGACGGCTCGGTCAACGGGCTGGCCGCACTGGTGAGCCTGACGTCGAACGGCCTGCGGCGGATGCAAACCGGCTTCGCGCGCAACTACGCGTTGTCGATGCTGGCCGGCGCGGCCCTGGTGGTCGCTCTCCTCCTGGCGGTGAAGCTGTGGTGAGCGGCAACATACCGTGGCTCACGGTGCTGTGGCTGGTGCCGCTGGCCGGTTCGGTGCTGATCATCCTGCTGCCCCCGGCGTTGCGGGAGTTCGCCAAGTGGACCGGTCTGTTCGTCAGCGGCCTGACCCTGGCGGTCGCGATCGTCATCACGGTCGGGTTCGATTCCAGCGGGGGCGCGGCCTACCAGTTCGTCGAAAGCCACCGCTGGATACCGGCGTTCGGCGCCGGCTATACCCTCGGCGTGGACGGCATCGCGGTGGTGTTGGTGATACTGACCGCGGTCCTGATGCCACTGTTGCTGGTGGCCGGCTGGAACGACGGCGGCGACCGGAACCCCCGGGGTGTGCACGCCTACATCGCCCTGGCGCTGGCCATCGAGTCGATGGTGCTGGTCTCGGTGGTCGCGCTGGACGTGTTGCTGTTCTACGTGTTCTTCGAGGCCATGCTCGTCCCGATGTATTTCCTGATCGGCGGCTTCGGTCAAGGCCGCGGGCGCTCCCGCGCTGCGGTGAAGTTCTTGCTGTACAACCTGTTCGGCGGGTTGATCATGCTGGCCGCGGTGATCGGGCTGTATGTGGTGACCTCGCAGCATGGCTCCGGCACATTCGACTTCCGTCAGATCGTGACCGGCTTCGCATGGGGCTATTACCGCGCCGACCCCGCGGTCATCAAGGCGCTGTTCCTGGGCTTCATGTTCGCCTTCGCCATCAAGGCACCGCTGTGGCCATTCCACCGCTGGCTGCCCGATGCAGCCGTCGAGTCCACACCGGCCACCGCGGTGCTGATGATGGCGGTGATGGACAAGGTCGGCACGTTCGGCATGCTGCGCTACTGTCTGCAGTTGTTCCCTGGCGCGTCAACGTATTTCCGTCCGTTGATCATCACGCTGGCCATCATCGGGGTGATCTACGGCGCGGTCGTCGCGATCGGCCAGGCCGACATGATGCGGCTGATCGCCTACACATCGATCTCGCACTTCGGCTTCATCATCGCGGGCATCTTCGTGATGACCAGCCAGGGGCAGAGCGGGTCGACGCTGTACATGCTCAACCACGGGCTGTCCACGGCGGCGGTGTTCCTGATCGCAGGCTTCCTGATTTCGCGGCACGGCAGCAGAACGATCTCCGACTACGGCGGGGTGCAAAAGGTGGCGCCGATCCTGGCCGGCACGTTCCTCGTCTCGGCCATGGCCACGCTGTCGCTGCCCGGCTTGGCCCCGTTCATCAGTGAATTCCTGGTCCTGCTGGGAACTTTCAACCGTTACTGGCTGGCGGCGGCATTCGGGGTCACCGCGTTGGTGCTGTCCGCCATCTACATGCTGTGGCTCTACCAGCGCACGATGACCGGGCCGGTGGCCAAAGGCAACGAACACATCCGTGATCTGGTCGGGCGCGAGATGGTCGTCGTGGCACCGCTGATCGCGATGCTGCTGGTGCTCGGGGTCTACCCCAAACCGGTGCTGGACATCATCAACCCCGCGGTCGAGAACACCATGGCCACCACCGGCCAGCATGATCCCGCGCCGCGCGTGCCACCGGGGCAGGCCGCACCCCGCACAGCCGAAGGACCGCACCGATGACCCTTCCCTCCCCCAGCGTCGAGTACTTCCTGCTGTGCCCCATGCTCATCGTCTTTTCGGTCGCTGTGGTCGGCGTGCTGGTGGAAGCGTTCCTGCCGCGACGGGCCCGGTACCTCGCGCAGGTCACGCTAGCCCTGGGCGGTTTGATCGCGGCGTTCGTCGCCGTCGTCGTGGTGGCCAGGTCGCTCGGGGCGTCCGGTCGTGCGGCCGTGCTGGGTGCGGTGGCCGTGGACCGACCGACTTTGTTCCTGCAGGGCACGATCCTGCTCGTCGCGGTGATGGCGGTCATCTTCATGGCCGAGCGCAACGCCCGCGCGGCAGCGCAAACCGCCGCGGCGCAAACCAAAGTGGCTGTGGCGGCGGGGCGTTCGGGCGGACTGGACTCTTTTACTCCGCAAGCGTCCGCGGTTCCCGGCGGCGAAGCCGAACGCGAGGCGGAGCGGGCCGGAGCGGCGCAGACGGAGCTCTTCCCGCTGGCCATGCTGTCGGTCGGCGGCATGATGGTGTTCCCCGCGTCCAACGACCTGTTGACGATGTTCGTTGCGCTGGAAGTTCTCTCGCTGCCGCTGTACCTGATGTGCGGACTAGCCCGGCACCGCCGCCTGCTGTCACAGGAAGCGGCGATGAAGTACTTCCTGCTCGGTGCGTTCTCGTCGGCCTTCTTCCTCTACGGCGTGGCGCTGCTGTACGGCGCGACTGGCACCCTGACCCTGCCCCTGATCCGCAAAGCGCTTGCGGCGCATGGCGACACCTCGCTGGCCCTGGTCGGTGTCGCGCTACTGTCGGTCGGCCTGCTGTTCAAGGTCGGCGCGGTGCCATTCCACTCCTGGATTCCCGACGTCTACCAAGGTGCGCCCACCCCGATCACCGGGTTCATGGCCGCGGCCACCAAAACCGCGGCGTTCGGTGCCCTGCTGCGGGTGGTCTATGTCGCGCTGCCGCCGCTGCATGACCAGTGGCGGCCGGTGCTGTGGGCGATTTCGATCCTCACCATGGCGGTAGGCACCGTCACCGCGGTGAACCAGACCGATGTCAAGCGGATGCTGGCCTATTCGTCGGTCGCCCACGTTGGTTTCATCCTCACCGGCGTGATCGCCGACAACCCGGCAGGACTTTCGTCGACGTTGTTTTATCTGGTCGCCTACAGCTTCAGCACGGTGGGCGCGTTCGCCATCGTCGGCTTGATCCGCAACGTCGACGGTGTCGAAGACGCCGACCTGTCCCACTGGGCCGGGCTCGGACAGCGTTCCCCCATTGTGGGCGTGATGCTTTCGATGTTCTTGCTGGCCTTCGCCGGTATTCCGCTGACCAGTGGATTCGTCAGCAAGTTCGCCGTGTTCAAGGCCGCGGCCGAGGGTGGCGCCGTGCCGCTGGTGGTCATCGGTGTGGTCTCCAGTGGAGTGGCCGCGTACTTCTACGTGCGGGTGATCGTGCTGATGTTCTTCACCGACGGATCCGACAAGACGCCGCAGGTGTACGCCCCGGGCATCTTGAGCAAGGTAGCGATCGCGGTATGTGCGGTAGTCACAGTGCTTTTGGGTATCATCCCGCAGCCGCTGCTCGACCTGGCCAACCAGGCCGCGCAGATGCTGCACTGAATCGACGGCCGCGGCTTCACCTGCCTGGCGCGAGCAGACGCGCGCTCAGCTCAGCCAAGAAACGGCCGCGTGGCCAACACGTAGACAGCCAGCACCGCCAGCGGAGCCACCAACGGCAACCATGGCAACTGCAGGGGGAACGACGTCGCCGCCCAGCCTGCGATGGTAAAGCCCAGGGCCGCAACGGCTGTCGGTCCACTGCCCAGGAGGGCGCCGACGGGCGCGCCGACGGCATACCGGCACAGCAGGTAAGCCGTGGCGCAAAGTCCGGACATTGCGGCAATGTGCGGCAACGGGTTGGACAGCACGATGGTGCACACAGTCAGGAGCACGGCAAGCGTTGCGGCCGGACGGAAAGCCAGTCCGACAACCGCCGCGATCAGCGCTGCCGCTCCCGCGGCGAACGCCAGTCCGTGGGATCCGAGCGCGGCCAAACTCACCATCAGGAGCCCGAATACCGCTGCGAGAGCACGGGCTCCAGGTTGCGCGATGGTTGTCACGTCAGCGCCTCCGGATCCGGCGACGACGGTCGGGCAACGCACCCATTGACTGCTCCAGCGTTTCGTCCCCATGCCACGCGACCACGTCGACTCCGACGGTGGCCATGTCGCGATACATCGAAGAGCGCTGCAACGCCCACATCCGGACCACCAGCGGGTCCTGCTCACCCTCGAAGGGCGAGCTGTCCAGAACGTCGACGGCCACCACGACATGGCCGCGCTTGCGCAGGTCGATCAAGCCCAGTGCGAATTCGGTGTCCAGCAGTGTGGAGAACGCGATGACGATCGCCCCGGCGGGAACGGCCGCGCGGGGCGCCAGTGTCCCCGTTGTGCTTTCGAACCGGTCTCCGGCGTCGAGCACGGTATCGAGGATCCGATAGAACTGACGCTGCCCGATGTCGGCCCCAAGCCATCTCGGGCGGTTGCCGCCCAGCGCGACGATGCCGGTGCGGTCGCCGTTTCGCAGCGCGGTTTGCACCACCTGAGCGGCGCCCCGCACGATACGTTCGGTTGCCTCGGTCGCCGGGCCCGGCGGCTGCTGATACGTGTCGATCAGCACCACCACGTCAGCCGCGCGGTCGGTCAATCGCTGCGTCACGTGTAACCGGCCACGCCGCGCGCTCACCGGCCAGTTCACCGCGCGCAGCTGGTCGCCGGGGACGTACAGGCGAATGTCGGCGTACTCGACACCCGGGCCGATGTAGCGGGTGAGATGGGCGCCCAAACGGTCCAACAGCTCGGTTCGCGGGATCGCCGTCGACTGTGGCGGCGTCAAGGGAAACACGATGATGTGGGCGGCGGCGACGGTCCCCGTCCCCGTCAATAACCCGCCGCGCGCGACGATGTCCACCCGCGCCGTGATGGGGTACCGGCCCCAGCGTTGCGCCACTGCCGTAACCGATTTCGAGGCTGAGCCGGGGAGACCGGCCTGCTGGGTCACCTCCAGCTGCATTCCCTCGACGGCCGAGACGGTAATGCCGACCCCCGAGGCCGCCGACGCCGCCGACGCTGAGCCGGCTTCGTCTTTTGCCAGGGTGGCCCACACTGTCAGGCGCGCCTGCTCGGTTTCGAAGAGTCGCTGTGAGTCAGGCTCCGCGGACACGCGGATCTTCGGCACCGGGCGCTGCCAGCTGATCGAGCACAACACACCCAGCAGCGGCGCCGCGAACGCGATCAACTGCCAGCGGGCGCCGACTACCGCTGCGGCCAAGGTGAATCCGGCGCAGGTGGCGATTGCCCCCGTCAGTTGTGATGCGCGCCAGCGTAACTCGACCTCTTGGCTTTCGCTCACACCGAACTCATCCGGTGTCTCACTTCGTACGCGGAACGGGAAGGCGCCGCAAGAGTTCCGCAACGACGTCGGCGCCCTGAATCTTTCGCACCCACATCTCGGGGCGCAAGGTGATCCGGTGTGCCACCGCCGCGGTGGCGAGCGCCTTCACGTCTTCGGGGATCACATAGTCGCGGCCCAGCAGCAGGGCGCGGGCACGGGCAAGTTGAACGAGGTCGAGTTCGGCTCGGGGGCTGGCTCCCACCGCCACCTGCGGATGATGACGGGTCGCGGCGGCCAGCGACACCACATAGTGCAAGACGTCCTCGTGCACGGTCACCTGCTCGACCGATTCACGCATCGCCAGCAGATCGTGGGCATCCACGACTTGATTCACCGTCGCCTCGGCCGAGCCGCGTTCGAGGCGACGGCGCAGCATCGCGGTTTCGTCGCTCTCCGAGAGGTATTGCAGTTCCAGCCGCATCGCGAACCGGTCCAGTTGTGCCTCCGGCAACGGGTAAGTCCCCTCGTACTCGATCGGGTTGTCGGTGGCCAGAACGATGAACGGCATTGGCAGCTTGTGGGTTTGGCCGTCAATGCTTACCTGGCCCTCGGCCATCGCCTCCAGCAACGCCGCCTGGGTCTTGGGCGGCGTGCGGTTGATCTCGTCGGCGAGCAGCAGGTTGGTGAAAATCGGCCCGGCGCGGAATTCGAAACGGCCCGACTGCATGTCGTAGATGGTTGAGCCGAGCAGGTCAGCGGGCAACAGATCGGGAGTGAACTGCACACGGGTGAATTGCAGCCCCAACGCGGAAGCGAAGGACCGCGCGATCAACGTCTTGCCGAGGCCGGGCAGATCTTCGATCAATACGTGACCGCGCGCGAGCACCGCGATGAGGATGAGTGTGAGGGCGGAGCGCTTACCCACTACGGCACGTTCGATTTCGTCGAGGACCGCCTCGCAGTGGGAAGTGGTCTTACTCGCCGCCCAGGCGGCCGGCATAGTCATATCCGGGTGGCGCCTCCCATCACACTTGCCCCAACTTTTGCAGGATTTCTTCGAGCGCAGCACGGCCGGGGCCCGGCGTGCGGTCCCCGGTACGCGTGACGTTGTTCGGATTGACCCATTCCCACAATTCCGCGCCGAACAGCATTCGGCCGGTGGCATGGAACGCCGTCGGGTCCTTGGCTTGCCCATGGCCGGTGGCGATCTCGAAGCGCCGGGCCAGCATCGGTCGCAGATGCCGGTCCCAGTCCGCCCTGGTCGACTCCGACCACCGGATCGTCGTCTCGGTGGTGGACAGCCAGCGGCGCAACCCATCCCCCAGATCGTCAGCGTCACCCTCGGCCTCGGCTCCGGCTTCGTGTCCCACCAGCCGGCGGACATTGAGCAGCACCAAGGCCACTGCGACGCCGGCCCCCGCCAGCACGAACCGACGGTCCTGCAATATCAGCGCCAGCAACTCGATCCCGACAATCAGGCAAACCCCCAGCGCGATAAGCCTATTCATATGTCGCTCCGGATACCGGTGCGCGGACCGAGCTCATCGAGGACCAGCCGAAGCACCCGCACCGCCACCTCGCGGTGGTCCTCGTTCATCACGTGCGGGCTGAACCGCGCCTCGGCGAACAGGTTCACCAGCTGCACGGCGTTATCGATATGCAGCGCATGGTGTTCGACAGCGCGGGCCAACACCTCGGTGGCGGTGTCGAACTCCTGCGGGACGGCATCGGGCACATTCGCGAGCTCACGTTCCATCGCCGCATAGCAGGCGATGATCGCCTCTCGTGGTTCGCGGCTGGGGTCGGCAATCTCGGCAAGCCCGACTTCGGCCGCCCGCACCAGCGATTGCGAATCCGGCGGCGGAGGCGGTGGTTTGACGTGGTCGTCGACGATGGTCACCGGTGTGACCGCACGCCAGCGTCGTCGCGACAGGACGACCGCTCCGGCGACGATGATCAGCATCGTCGGAATCGCGCCGGCGAGCAGGATTTTGAACATGTCGCCCGAGCCGTTGGCCGGGTTTTGCGGCGCCGGCGGCGGCGCTGTGCGGGTCGCCGGCGGCGACGCGGTCGGATCCGCCGTAGGGACCGAGGAACTGACGTCGTGCGGCGCGGACAGCTGGGCCAGCAGCATCGCGATCAACAGCCAGGCGGCGATCACAGCGAATCCGATCAGCAGCACGCGCCAATTCGTCCGTCCCCGGCCGCCGCCCAGCATTTCGGACAGATCGCGCGTGTGGGGCGCCACCGCCTGCGGGTCGCGCAACCGCGCAATGACCGCCATCGCCACCAACACCAGCGTCACGCTCAGTGCCGCAACGATGATCATCAGCGCCGCACGGTTGCCGATCAGGTCATGTGTCGAACGGCCACGGGCCGGAAGGTACCCCCGCAAGGCAGCAGCAACAAGCATCAACAGCACTATCAGGGCAATAACGCGCGCCGTCGGCTTCTCAATCACGGGGTTGCCAATATCGGCTCGCGCGCGAGGATGCTGCGCAGGGCCACTGTTGGCTTGCAGTCGCGCCGGCGCCGCACCGAGGCAGTCGTGCGCCCCATAGCCGAAGGCTAGCGGCGCTGGCCCACCCGGGTCTAGTGGGTACTAATGCGGCGTGAACGGCCGGAAGCTGCCGTCGAGGACCTGGTGATGGCCAATGGTGCGTCCGGTCACCTGGCCGGGATCGACCAGCACCAGTTCCACGGCTGCCTTTGCGAACTCCTCTGCCGTGGCGGTGTCGGCGAACTCGCGTGCGTAGTAGGACAGGCCCGGCGTCATGATCGGTTTTGACGGCGACAGCGCATTCACCGCGATGTTGTGGTCGGCGAGATCGAACGCCGCGCACTGGGTGAGATGCTCGAGCGCGGCCTTGGAGCCGCCATACCCCGGCAGCACACCGGCGCTGCGGTCGGGATAGGGCCCATCGCCGGGCATGCGCGATGCGACCGAGGTGATGTTGATGATCGACCCCCCACCCGCGGCGATCATGTCGGGGCAGACGAGTTGCATCAGTTCATAGGTCGCGAACACGCCGATGTCGAAATGGCGACGGTATGCGGCCAACGGCGTGCTGACGAACCCCGGCCAGCCGGGCTTGCCGCCAGCCGGCCCGGATGGCTTGGCCGGCTTGGCGCGCGGCTCCGTGCCGCGCGATGGACGACCGGGCGCGGTGAACGCAGCGTTGTTGACCAGAATCGTGATGGGACCCAAGGCATCTCGGGCCGCTGTGACCAAACCGGCGACGTCGTCGCGGTCGGTCAGATCGGCCCGCACCGCCACCGCGCGCCCGCCCGCCGCCTCGACGTCCGCGACAGTCTGCCCGATGGTGCCGGGCAACCGGTCGTCCCACACCTGTTCGGTGCGACCCACGACGGCCACCGCCGCGCCGTCGGCCGCCAGTGCCAGTGCGATCGCCCGGCCCAATCCACGGCTGCCACCGGTGACGATCGCGGTCCGGCCCGCCAGCCGAGGCGGCGCCGTCACCGGGTGACCCCGTGCACGAGGATGGCGCTGGCCTGCTCCACCCACGCGTCATCGAGTTTTTCGTCCGGGCGCAGCAGCATCCGCAGCATCGTGGCTCCCCCAATCAACTCGATCAACCGGTCCGGGTCCACATCGGGATGCGCCTCGCCGCGGTCGACGGCCTCGCGCAGCCGCACCCGCACCGCGGTGAACAGGCCGGCGAAGCGTGCCATTACCCGGGCGTTGAGCTCGGCATCGGCCGTCATGTCGGCCACCAGCCCCGGCAATGCGGCTCGCACCACCGGGGTGGTGAACACGTCGCGGGTGGCCTCGATCATCATCCGGATGTCCGCACCGATGTCGCCCGCCGGAGCCTCCAGCGCGGTGGGCGCTACCGGAAAAGCCGCCTCGTGCACCAACTCGGCCTTGCTCGACCATCGCCGGTACAGCGCCGATTTCGTGGTTCCGGCGCGTTCGGCGACGGCGGCGAGGCTCAGGTTCGAATAGCCGATTTGTACAAGCAGTTCCGCGGTCGCCGCCAATATGGCCGAATCGATGCGCGGATCACGCGGCCGCCCGGCGCCGGGGGCCTTGTCAAGGGAGGACGGGTCTGCTTTCATAACGCTACCTACCGTATCGTAATTACCTCGCGAAGGAAGCACCTGTGGCCAACGAACCGGCGGTCGAAGATGTCGGCCGCATGCAACGCTCGAGCCGGGACACCACCACCGTCCCGCGCCTGATGTCGCGATGGCTGTCGACGGTGCTTCCCGGTGGCGTGACACCCGACGTCACGGTGGAGAGCGGGGTGGACTCGACAGGAATGTCGTCGGAGACCATCATTCTGACCGCCCGCTGGGAACAGGACGGCCAGCCGGTAGAGCAAAAACTGGTGGCCCGGGTGGCGCCCACGACCGAAGACGTGCCGGTCTTCCCCACCTATCGCCTCGACCACCAATTCGAAGTCATCCGACAGGTCGGCGAGCTGACCGACGTCCCGGTCCCCCGGGTGCGCTGGATGGAGCCGACCGGGGAAGTGCTGGGAGCACCGTTCTTCCTGATGGACTACGTCGACGGCGTGGTGCCGCCCGACGTCATGCCATACACGTTCGGTGGCAACTGGTTCGCCGACGCGCCCGTCGAGCAACAGCGCAAGCTGCAGGACGCCTCCGTCGGAATCCTGGCCACGTTGCATTCAATCGCGGGTGCGGAGAAGACATTTGGCTTCCTCACCGAGGGCCTGCCCGGCGACACCGCGCTGCGCCGTCACTTCGGCTGGGTGCGGTCCTGGTATGACTTCGCGGTGCCCGACATCGGCCGGTCACCATTGGTGGAGCGGAGTTTGCAATGGCTGCAAGACAATTGGCCGAACGAAGCCGCCACTCGAGAGCCGGTGCTGCTGTGGGGTGACGCGCGGGTGGGCAACGTCTTGTACCGCGACTTCGCGCCGGTCGCGGTGCTGGACTGGGAAATGGTGACACTGGGTCCGCGCGAGCTCGATGTTGCCTGGATGATCTATGCGCACAAGGTCTTTGAGGAACTTGCCGGCCTGGCCACACTGCCGGGCCTGCCGGGCGTGATGCGCGAAGAAGATGTCCGCGCCACCTATCAGCGACTCACCGGTGTGGAACTCGATGACCTGAACTGGTTTTACGTGTATTCGGGCGTCATGTGGGCGTGTGTTTTCATGCGAACCAGCGCCCGACGAGTGCACTTCGGTGAACTCGAAAAACCGGATGATGTCGAGTCGCTGTTCTATCACGCGTCTTTGATGAAACGCCTTATCGGAGAGGATCAGTAATGTTAGGCCCACTTGACGAGTACCCGGTACATCAGGTTCCCCAGCCGATCGCCTGGCCCGGTTCGTCGGACCGCAACTTCTACGACCGCTCCTACTTCAACGCCCACGACCGCACCGGGGACATCTTCGTGATCAGCGGCATCGGGTACTACCCCAACCTCGGCGTGAAGGACGCGTTCTTTCTGGTCCGCCGGGGAGACACCCAGACCGCGGTGCATCTTTCCGACGCCATCGACCAGGACCGGCTGAACCAGAACGTCAACGGCTACCGCGTCGAGGTCATCGAGCCATTGCACAAGGTGCGGATCGTTCTCGACGAAACCGAGGGCATCGCGGCCGATCTCACCTGGACAGGCCTGTTCGACGTGGTCCAGGAACAGCCGCACCTGATGCGGTCGGGCAACCGGGTGACGCTCGACGCGCAGCGGTTCGCCCAGCTCGGCAGCTGGAGCGGCCGGATCGTCGTCGACGGCGAGGAGATCGCCGTCGACCCCGCGACCTGGATCGGCAGCCGCGACCGGTCCTGGGGCATCCGGCCGATCGGCGAGCCCGAACCGGCGGGCCGGCCCGCGGACCCGCCGTTCGAGGGCATGTGGTGGCTGTACGTGCCGATCGCGTTCGACGACTTCGCCATTGTGCTGATCATCCAGGAGGAGCCCAACGGGTTCCGCTCACTCAACGACTGCACCCGCGTCTGGCGCGACGGGCGCGTCGAGCAGCTGGGCTGGCCGCGGGTCAAGATCCACTACCGCTCGGGCACCCGTATCCCGACCGGCGCGAGCATCGACGCAACCACCCCCGACGGCACACCGGTCCACTTCGACGTGGAGTCCAAGCTATCCGTGCCGATCCACGTCGGCGGCGGCTACGGCGGCGACTCGGACTGGCTGCACGGGATGTGGAAGGGCGAAAAGTTCGTCGAGCGGCTGACCTACGACATGACCGACCCGGCGATCATCGCCCGGTCCGGCTTCGGCGTCATCGACCACGTCGGCCGGGCGGTATGCCGTGACGGCGACGGAGATGCGGTGGAGGGCTGGGGCCTTTACGAGCACGGCGCGCTGGGCCGCCACGACCCGTCCGGCTTCGCCGACTGGTTGACGGTCGCACCCTGACAAGGGCACGAAAAGGCTTGGCATAACCGCACATTCGACGCGGTCACCGGAGCTCGCCGATAATCGCGGCGAGCGTGGACAACCCGATAGGCGCGGCCTGGTATAGGCACACCGTGTCGGAGACACCGTCGACGCGGTCGCGGATGTACGCCGCGATTTCTGCGGGCGTGCCGCAGGCCGCGAGGGTGTGCATGATCTCGTCGGAGATCAGAGCGCCCATCTCCTGCCAGCGGCCCTGCTTGGACATCGCGTTGAGCTCGGGCTGCAAATCCTCCCAGCCGTGTGCCGCCAGCACCGGCCGGTACGCCGGGGTGGACCCGTAAAACGCCAGCAATCGCCGGGTGCCGGCGGCGGCTCGTTCCTGTTCCTCGCTGGTGTCGCCGGCCGACACGATGATCTCGGGAATGACGGCGAAGTCCTCCGGCCGACGGCCGCCGGCCTGCAACCCCGCGCGCACCGCGGGCATCGTGGAATCCCGCAGGAACCGCTTGGACCCGAACGGCATCACGAGCAGACCATCGGCATGCTCGGCGGTCGCCCGGGTCAGCTTCGGCCCGAGGGCACCGACATAGATCGGCGGCGGACCGTAGGGGTTGGGGCCGGGGTTGAACGTCGGTGTCATCAGCGTGTGCCGGTAGTAGTCGCCGCGAAAGCGCAAGGGGCCACCGATGTTCCAGGCCTCGAAAATCGCGCGCAACGCCGCGATCAGTTCGGTCATGCGAGCGACCGGGTTGTCGAACTGAGCTCCGAACCGCTTCTCAATCTGCGGGCGGATCTGGGTACCGAGGCCCAGAAAGAACCGCCCACCGCTCAGCAGCTGGTGGTCGTTGGCCTGATGGGCCAGATGTATCGGGTTACGCGGAAACGCGATCGCCACATTCGTCATCAGGTCCAGACCGCCCACGGTGGCCGCCAGCGTCAGCGGCGCGAACACGTCGTGCGGCCCTTCGAAGGTGGCAACACCGCTGGCACCGGCGTCGCGCAGTTCCCGCGCGCGCTCGGCCGCATCGGTGAGCCCGTATAAAGCGGTGAAGACTTTAACGCGCCCAAGGCTACGCGATGCCCCGGCACCGCCAGTCAATCGCCGCCCCAACCTGATTAATGGCCACACCAACCGGCGAAATGCGGTTCACTATAGGGCGTGACAAACCCGCCGTGGATTGTCGATGTTGTCGTAGTGGGCGCCGGCTTCGCCGGACTAGCCGCGGCCCGCGACCTGAAACAGCAAGGCTACGACGTACTGGTCTTGGAGGGTCGCGACCGCGTCGGCGGACGCTCGTTCACCGGCAGCGTCGCTGGCTTACCCGTCGATATGGGCGCCTCGTTCGTTGGACCGACCCAAGACGCCGTCCTGGCGCTGGCGGCCGATCTGCAGGTCATGACCACCCCGACCTACCACCACGGCAAGAACCTGATCCATTGGCAGGGCTGGGCGCGCCCGTACCACGGCAGCATCCCCAATCTTTCGCTGGCCGGGTTGCTCGACATCGGCCGATTGCGTTGGCAATTCGAACGAATCTCCCGAGCCGTTCCCAGTGCCGCTCCCTGGGATGCGCGACGTGCCCGCGAGCTGGACGAGCTCTCGCTCGCGGGGTGGTTGCGTTCGGTACGCGCCACCGCGTCGTCGCGCTCCCTGATGGCCATCATGGCTCGGGTGACCTGGGGGTGTGAACTCGACGAAGTGTCGATGCTGCACGCCGCCCGCTACGCGCATGCGGCCGGCGGCCTGGATCGGCTACTCGACGTCGAAAACGGTGCCCAGCAGGACCGTTTCCCGGGCGGCACGCAGCAGATCGCCGAGGCGGCGGCGGCCGAACTCGGGACAGCCGTGGTGCTCAACGCCCCGGTCCGACGCATCGACCGGCACGGTGCGGGCGTGACGATCACCTCCGAACGGGGCCAGGCCGAAGCCGGATTTGTCATTGTCGCGATCCCGCCGGCGCACCGCATGTCCATCGAGTTCACTCCCCCGCTGCCCGCGGAGTACGAGCAGCTCGCCACGCACTGGCCGCAGGGCCGGCTCAGCAAGGTCTACGCCGCCTATCCGACACCGTTCTGGCGGGCCGACGGCTTCTCCGGCATGGCGCTGTCCGACGAAGGCCCAGTGTTCATCACCTTCGACGTCAGTCCGCATGCCGACGGGCCGGGCATCCTGATGGGGTTCGCCGATGCCCGCGCCTTCGACTCGCTTCCCGGCGAGCAGCGCCGCCGCGACTCGCTGCGCTGCTTCGCGACGCTGTTCGGCGACGACGCGCTCAAACCTCTGGACTACGTGGATCACCGTTGGGGCGCTGAGGAATTCGCGCCAGGCGGCCCGACTGCCGCGGTCCCTCCGGGATCTTGGACACGATATGGGCAGTGGTTACGCGCGCCGGTCGGGCCGATTCATTGGGCCGGCACCGAGACCGCAGAGGAATGGACCGGCTACCTCGACGGCGCCGTCAGGTCCGGCCAACGGGCGGCCGCTGAGGTCTCTGAACTCTTGTGAGGGCTGCTAGGAGCTGATCCGCCGGACGTGCGGGTGGCCGGTCACCGATTCGGCCAGTCCCCTCAGTTGTCGATTCACCTCGTGGTGCTGTTCCAGCATCGAGCAGTGGCCACCGGGCAGTTCGACCAGGCCGACGACGTTGGGTGCGGTGCGCGCGATCCTGCGGGACTGGCTGATCGGGGTCAGCCGGTCGCGTTCGCTGCCGATGACCAGGGTCGGCACCGTCAGTCCGTCCAGGCTGAGGTACCGCTGACCCAGCGACTCGACGAGCATCCTGGCGCAGCCGCCACGGCCCGCCGGCGGCGTCTGTGCGAAGAGCTCGTAGATCAGCCTCGCGGCGCTCGGCTCCGCGTCGGCCGCGACCGCCAGCATGGCCACCAGATAGCGGCTGGGGAACTGGGCCAGACCCGGGATCGGGAACCCGCCGAATACACTCACCAAGCCCCGTCCGGCCAGGATCCTGGCCGGCGATAACTCCCGCGGAACCGACAAGAAGCGCACGTTGCGCAACAGATCGCCGGTGGTGGTGTTGATCAGCGCGACGGCGTCCGCGCGCCTGCGGACCTTGTCGCGGTAGCGCTCGGACCAGGCGGCGATGGTGATACCGCCCATCGAGTGCCCGGCCAGCACCGCCCGCTCGCCCGGGGCCAACGTCGTCTCAAGCACCGAATCCAGATCGGACGCAAGAAGATCGAGGCTGTAGCCGCCACGCTTCGGGATGCCACTTCGTCCGTGGCCGCGATGGTCGAACGCGATCACCCGGTAGTCGGCGGAAAGATCGGCGATCTGGTAGGCCCAGGCCCGGATCGCGCAGGTGATGCCGTGGGTCAGCACAATCGGGTAGCCGTCGGGTGGGCCGAACACCTCGGTGTGCAGCGAGGTGCCGTCGGTTGCGCGGACGGTCAACATGTGACTGGGGGTTAGCGCGTCGGGCAACCGGACTTTGGTGCGGAGTTGCCTGCCGCCCTGAACTGATCGTCGAGCATCCATCGTCGCCCCCCTTGAACACGGCCCCGTTGCCCGTTCTTCGGATGTTCGCGAGTTTAACCCCAAATCAACGAGGAACTCTGAGAATCGCCAAAGACGGCGGTGAGGATTCCGGCACGGCCGTGCAACATGCCAACGTTGGTCGGGGAGGGTCCGCCGGTACCCCTTATAGCCGAATCGGTCGCTAGTGCTCCAGCGCCTTTGCGCAGGCGTTGAGGAGGGCCAGGAAGTTCGAGCGGAGCACTGGGCGGGTGAGCGCCTCCAGCAGCTTGCCTCCGGCCCATACCGGATGGGTGTAGTTGGTCAGCCAGTCGACGTGCGTGCCGTCGCCGGAGGCGGTGAACGTCAGGGTGCCGCCGTCGTGATTGAAGGGTGGAAACGAGCGCACGATGAGGTATGTGTAGCTGCGTGGCCGATCGTAGGCCGTGATGTCTTCCCGGAACCAGGTGCCGACCGCGGTGACTTCGCGGACTGCGCCGGCCCCGAGCGGCGGCGAGTCCTTGGCGAAGCCGGCCTTGAGCACCAGCGGAGCGGCAGTCAGATTGGCCGGGTCGGCCAGCCAGTCGAAGACCTGTTCCACAGGTGCTGCGATGTTGCGCTCCACGTGAATCTCGACCATGACTCTCCTGCCCGGAAGTGACGACCTTCGTCACGCACATGCTATGCGCTGTCGCCTTTTTGCGCCTCTTGCGCTACTTGGGTTTTCGGCGCGGCTTGGACCGGTCCGGCTTTGCCGTGTCGCGCAAGATGCGGTTGGTGGATCGCAAGTCGGCGTTGTCATCTTCCAGGTCGAGGATGCGGGCAATGCCGGCCAGGTTGATTCCCGCATCGACCAGGGCGCTGATCCGTTGCAGCCGGGCCAAGTCGTCGGCGCTGTATCGGCGGGTTCCCCCATCGCTTCGAGAGGGTGCGAGCAGTCCATAACGTTCGTACAGGCGCAGCGACTGCACCGGGACCCCGGAAAGCTCGGCGGCCACCGAGATGCCGTACACCCCGCGGTCGGGTGCCGGACCACCGCTGGCGTCAAGACGGTCGGTCATCGGTTGTCCCCTTGGTCGCTTACAAAAAACCTATGTACCACACTTGCGCTGAAGTGTCGACAGTGGTATATGAAATCTATGTCAGTAGACATAGGTAATAGCTGGCCCGAGACAGCAGATTGGAGTGAGAGGTGACCGCAATGCTGATGCGTACCGACCCGTTCCGTGAGCTGGACCGCTTCGCCCAACACGTGCTGGGCACGGCCGCGCGTCCGGCAGTGATGCCGATGGACGCCTGGCGCCAAGGCGAAGAGTTCGTCGTCGAATTCGACCTGCCCGGAATCGATGCCGACACGCTGGACATCGATATCGAGCGCAACGTGGTGACCGTGCGCGCCGAACGCCCCGGTGTCGATCCCAACCGGGAAATGCTGGCAACCGAACGACCGCGCGGGGTGTTCAGCCGCCAGCTGGTGCTCGGTGAAAACCTCGACACCGACAGGATCGATGCCTCCTATAACGAAGGCGTCCTGAGATTGACGATTCCGGTGGCCGAAAAGGCGAAGCCGCGCAAGATCTCCGTCGGCCGCGGCAATGGGCACAAGGCGATCGACGACAGCGCCCCGCAGCGCGAGGTCATAGACGCCTGATCACTCGGATGGGCAACGCGGCGACCGCAATTGGCGTGACACCCGCGGTCGCCGCTGCCCACCGGTATCGCGCTGCAGAAGCCCATCGGTAAGCAAACATCCGCCATATCGACCATCCAGCGTCATGCGTTCCTGACGGTCCAATCAACCGAACCCGAGGAGGCAAGGTCCGCAATGAGCTGGGATCTCGACGGCCAGGCGGCCGATGTCGAACAAGCGCTGGCCGGCGGCGCGCCGCAGCGAGTCGGCTGGTTCCGGTTCCACTTCGCCGATCAGCGGTGGGAATGGTCCGAGCAGGTGCAGCGGATGCATGGTTACGAGCCCGGCCGCGTCACCCCGACCACCGAGCTGGTACTCGCCCACAAGCATCCGGACGACCGCGGTCAGATCGCGGCCACTATCGACGAAATCCTGCACACGCAACACGCTTTCAGCACGCGGCACCGCATCATCGACACCAGCGGAAAAGTGCACCATGTGGTGGTGGTCGGTGACCGGCTCTACGACGACACCGGTGAGGTGACCGGGACACACGGTTTCTACATCGATCTCTCTCCGCTGCCCACACAGGCGCAGGAGGATCTCGTCACGGCGAAACTGACCGAGATCGCCGAGCGCCGAGCCAGTATCGAGCAGGCCAAGGGCATGTTGATGCTGATCTACGGCATCGACGACGACGCCGCGTTCAACCTGCTCAAATGGTTGTCCCAGGAAGGCAACGTGAAGCTGCGGCCGCTGGCCGAGCAGATCGCCCAAGACTGGCGCGCGGTCGGCGCCGACGTCATCCCGCGACCCAAGTTCGACAAGCTATTGCTGGCCGCCCATCAGCGCGTCCAGCACGCTGACAGCCGTGCGCTCCAAAGTCCGTGACAGTTGTTGCAGACCAGTAGATTAGGCGTACGGCCGGGGTCAGGGTTTGCTCAGCGGTTCTCGTTGCCGGGCGGGGCGGGCGGCGACCCCATGGCATGTCCTGACGGCCTCGTCGAAACGTTGCAGGGCTTCGGAAACCGACTCGGCGACCGGTAAGCCGGGGTCTCGGAAGATGCGCATCAGCCGGCGCAGCGCAGCGCCGGTGACCACGCAGAAGTTCAGATGAGCTTGCCGCTGCTCGTGGTCCAGCGACAGCAGCGTTCGGAAGCCTGCGATGCCGAGGAAATCGACGTGACTGAGATCGACGATTAACGGCGCCTTCAGTTGCGCGAAGCGGCGGATCGCTTGACCGACAAGAGTGGCGTTCGCCGCGTCGATTTCACCGTCAACGCATAGCACGATGCCCGAACCGTGCTCACCGGCGAACAGTTGCGCTCCGGCGCAGTCGACCACGTAGCGGCTGCCCGAATGGTCGCAGCGCCGCGGCGGGTCTGGTTCGGGAAGAGCAGTCATGGCTTTGTCCTGGGAAAAGCGTAGCGCCAAGCGTGCCGGCGAGCTCGCTGGAAAACAGCGCGTCATGGCCTACGAAATGGCGGAAAATACTTGGCAGGAGGCTACTTTCGTTCGCAATGATGCGGAAAAGATAGCCACCAGGTCTTCGTTTCCTGGCTCGGCGGCGGGTGCTCGTTTCGCTTATCGGCCTGCGCAAAGACTAGACGCGGCCGTCACGGCCCGATCCGGACCCACTAGGTCATTGTTTGAGCGTGGTGTGCGGGCTCTGACCGTAGGTCTGGCGGTAAAGCACCGCGAACCTGCCGGTGTGGGAAAAGCCCCAGCGCTGTGCGATCTCGGTGACGGTGATCGCATAACGGTTCCCGGCAACCAGATCCTGGTGCGCGCGGTGTAACCGGACGCGACGCAGGTACTCCGTCGGGGTGGTGTCGAGTTGCTGCCGAAAGAGGTACTGCACCGCTCTCGGCGTGAGATGCACCGCAGCCGCAATGTCGGTGACGCCGACGTCACCGGCGGCATGGCCGTGGATGAACGCCACGGCGTCTTTCAAGGTTTCCGGCACAGCCGGGTCGCCGAGCAGATCCTGCTCCGCCGTCACATTCGACGGGTAGCACTCCAGCAAGGCGGTGGCCAGCAACGGGGCCGCTGCGGCCGCCAGCAGCGGTTGCTGGACCGCGTCCGGTGACGCGAAAGTGGCCGTCACGTAATCCAGCGTCCGATGCCACGCGCCCATCGCGGCCGGCGAGCGGGGATGCGCGTCGCCGAACCGGATCTGCTGCGGAAACGGCGTCCGGCTGTCCACCGCAACCTTATGCAGGACATCGGCCGCGATGCTGACGACGTCGAAGCGCGCGCTGTTGACGTGCAGCACGCAGGGCACGCCGGGTGCGATGAGCACCGGAGAGTCCGGTGTCGCCGATCGTTGCGCGCCGAAGGTCAACGATCCCGCACGAGGCTGGATCACGACAACCGACTCACCGGCTGAAATTTCGCAGCTCATCCGTGCCTGCACCAGCACTTCGTCGAGGATCATCGATGCCGTTTCACAGCGCTGGTGCGTGAGGGCCAAGCCTTTGGCAGGTCCCTCGATCCGCCAGCCAGGGGTGTAGGCGCCGGCGAAGAAGCGCCGCACGGCGCCCGGGTCGTTGGTCCGGAATTGCGCGTACTGAACCGCGGCCTCGATGTGCCCATCATCCGGATACCGAGCATCCGCGTACCGAGTAGAAGGACGGTGGGCGGAGCTGATCTCAGCGTCCACCGTGTCGGGCAGTCGGCCGACTGCGCCGACAAGCACGTCGGATGCTGCATTCACGGTTGTGGCCGCCAGGGTTGGTTACAGTCGCATTGCATGACCTACCAAAAGACTACACAGCAGTCAGCGCACTCCGATTGTTGCCGGATCGCACATATGGCGACGTGAGCTGGCGATATATGGTCAGCGATTCCAGCGCCATCCGGTCCCAGGTAAACCGTGACGAGACCCGACAGCGGCCCGCCGCGCCCATGCTACGGCGCTGAAACCCTTGTGCCGAAATGCTTCTCAGCGCTGCCACCAATTCGGCCGGCCGATGCGGCGACAGCACCAGTCCCGTTACGCCGTGTACGACGATGTCGCTGAGCACACCAACGGGCAGCGTGACCACGGCGACTCCACTCGCCATGGCCTGCAATACCGTCGTCGCACGAGGCGGCCGGCGCGGTGTGCACGCAAACACATCGGCGGAGCGCAGCAGCTTCGGTAGCTGGTCCGCGGTGACCGTACCCATGAAGCGGACCCGGTCGGCCACACCCAGATTTGCGGCGAGCTGTTGCAGCTCGGTTCGCGCCTCGTCGTGAATGTGATCGATAGCAGCGGTCTCCGCGACAACGAGCTCAGTGCCCGCCACTCGGGACAAGGCCCGGATCGCGATATCGAAACCATTGCCCGACAGCGGGTTTGGCGCCACACAAACAACTCGATGCAAGTCGCTACGGGCAAGCGCCGGGCCGACCGGGGTGTAGCGGTCGACGTCGACACCACCCGCCAGCACGGACATGCCTGCCCGACTGTGGCGTAATTTGGCCAGCGCGGCGACGTCCGCGTTGCTCTCAGCGGTCACCCATGCTGCGTTACGCGCCAATAGCGGCTCGATGCGCTCGCGTTCGGTGTCGTTGTCCGGGCACTCGTCGGAGTGTGCACCCGACGTCGCGGCCAGACCCCGGAAAGTCTGGACGACTGGAAGCCGTCGCCGCCGTGCGGCCAGTTGAGCGGCCAGTCCGCCCAGCCAACCGTAGGCATGCACGACATCGGGCTGATCTGCCGACCACAGCCGATCGAGGGCGGCCGCCCAGTCGCCGACGAAAGGTAACAGGTCGCGGCCTGGCCGCGCCCCGTCGGGCCCGATGGACAATGGGATGATTCGATATTCGTGGTTGGCACTTCTTCGGGTACGACGCCGGCCTGGCTGCGGGATGTAGGCGGTAACGTCCTGCGCTTGCGCCGCGAGCGCGGCGACGAGTTGCCCGACGCCGTCCTCGCCGACGAGGTCGTCGGCGCTGACGATCGCAATTTTCATCACAAACTCCCTTCGCGCGCTGCTGCAACTTCTCCAGCGCGCGCAACGACGCGAGGGTGCCCGGCCATCGCCTACCCGAACTGGATTTTGGCGAAACCTGGGGTCACCGCGTATTCGTCTGGCGTCCTCGGCGCTTCGTATGGCGGATAGCACCGAGCAGTGACCTGAGGCCCTCAGGCCGGCCCCACAACCTCCATCAGCAGCAGCGCTCCACTGACCGTCCCATCGTTGCCGCGAAACGATGTGCACGTCACCCGTACCCGGGCCGGACGGCCTCGTCGGTTGATCGCGTCCACGACGGTTTCACCGAAGCTCTCCGGATCCACGAAGGCGTTACCGATCAATGGACGCACGCTCTCCAATGGCAATCCGATGTCGAGCGAGGCAAAACTCGCTCCCGCGGTTTCGTCGGCCCGCAGACCCCAGAGTTCTTCGCTGCCCCGGTTCCACAGCGCCACCGTCATCTCCCGATCCACCACCACCATTCCCAGTTGGACCGAGTTGACCAGCGAGTCCAGGAAGGTCCTGGCGTGGTCCAATTCCAGGCTGCGCTCGCGCAATGTCTCGTTGATGGTGTGCAATTCGTCGTTGGTGGACTGCAGCTCCTCGTTCATCGTCTCGAGTTCTTCGTTGGTCGACTGCAGCTCCTCGTTGGTGGTCTCGAGCTCTTCGACCGTGGACTGCAACTCCTCGTTGGTGGTCTCGAGTTCCTCATTGGTGGACTGCAGCTCTTCGTACGCCGCTTCGAGTTGGCGGTTCGTCTGGACGACCTTGTCGAGCAGGGCGCGTGTCGCGGTGACGTCGAAGAACACGATCGAAACCCCAAGCAGACCGTTCTCGGCGTCGGTGATGGGGTTGATGTGGATTTCGAACCAGACCGTCTCAGCGCTTGGCCGCTGCCATTTCACGTCCGGGATCCGCGCCGATCGCCGCTCCGCTTTGGCCTGGGCCAGGTAGCCGCGCAGCTCGATCGGACGGTAGGAAACCTCGAGATCACGCAGCAGCCGGCCGATATCGCGGGCCGACAGACCGAATGTGATCTCTGCTTGCTGGTTGATCATCGCGACAGTGTCTTCGCCGGTGATGACGATCTGGGCCACGGGTCCTGCGGCAAAGGCCAAATCACGCAATGTGGTCGCGCCGGGCAACTCGACATGGCGATCGTAGAATGCGGTGGCCGGGTAATAGCGCTCGACGCCGACGCGGGATCCGACGGCCTTGCGAAATATTCGATTATTCAGGTTGAGCGGAGTGAACCGGTCACTATGGCTCAACAGCATCTCGGCGTGCCCGAGAAACAGCGTGCCCTGCGGTCCGAGCGCAAAATGTAAGCGGCCCAGCACGTTTCGCTGTGTTTCGGCGTTGAGGTACATCAAGGTGTTACGACACACCAGTAGGTCGACGCGGGAGATCGGTGCGTCCTTGACCAAGTCGTTGCGGCCGAAAATAACCCCGCGACGCAAATCCTTATTGAATACGTAGCGGCCGTTGACGTGCTCGAAATAACGCGCCAACAAGTCCGGCGGTACCGACTCGACCGCCCGGGCGTCGTAGGAAGCCATGCGCGCGTCGTTCAGGGCATCCTGGTCGATATCGGTGGCATAGATCTTGATCCGTTGCCGAAACGCGTCAGGCCCCAGCGCCTCGGCCAACAGCATGGCCAGGGTGTAGGCCTCCTGCCCAGCGGCGCAACCCGCGCTCCACACCCGGATCGGATCGCCGGGAGCCCGCTCGGCCAGCAGTCGTGGAATGACCTCGTCCCTGATGAACTCCCAGGCCTCGGGATCCCGAAAAAACGCGGTGACGTTGATGAGAATGGTGTTGAACAGCGACGCGAACTCGTCCGAGCTGGCCTGCAGAACGTCGAGATACCCCTCGAACGATGTGTAGCCGGCCTGCTCCATCCGGTGACGGACACGGCGCATCAGCGACGTGCGCTTATAGCCAGTGAAGTCGAACCCGCGGGAATCCCGCATATAGCGAAGTAAAGCCTCGAAGGACTCGTCGGTAGTGCCGTCCATTGGAGGTCCTCGTCCTCGTCGAATAGCGTTTGCCGAAGGAGTTGAACACTACTCGTGACCCTAGAACCTGTTCTCGCGGCCGACCAGCCCCCACACCGTCTTGCCCGACGGCGTCGGGCTGCTACCCCACGAACGACAAAGTGCCGCAACGATGGCCAGACCGGATACCGTTGTGCTGCCGTAATCGGCATCTTCGTGCAGGCTCGCCGGCAGTGGGCTGCAATCCTCCACCGCGACCGTGACGGTGTCGCGATAGCTCTCGACTATCAATACCGGTGCGCTCTGCGTATGAGCAAGCACATTTTCGACGAAGACCGTCGCACCGTGGCCGCGGCCGGAATCAGCTCGTTCTGCGCCCATGCGGAGAGCCAGTCGCTGACCGACGTGCGAGCCAGGCCGACGCTGACGGGGCTGGCCGGAAGCTGGGTTCGTGCCCGCCGCCGGACGTGCATCGACCGGTCGGCGATGGCGCCGGCCGCGGAATTGTGGGTCGCATGCACCGGCACGTACCGGGCCACCCCACACCGGGAGATCGCCCGGCGACGCGCGGCATCCTCGCACACCAGCAGGATCTGCACGTCCGGCCAGGTGCTGACGTGCCAGCGCGCGCTGGTGAACACCGACCACGCCGATACGGCCGGCACTGACAAGTCGTTGACGTCGACGAGCACCGCGCGCGGTTCGTCCAGCGCGGCCTTGATGATCGCGTCGCGGAGCAGACGATAGGTGGTGCTGTCCAACACCCCGGTGGCCCGCAGGAAGGACACCCCATGTTGGCACTGCGCGTCGACCCAGAGCCTCGGGACGAGGTCAGCCACCGTCATCCCCCGGTCGGACACCGCTGGGCGACAGCCGTTCGCTGAGCACGGCAAGCGCTCGCTCGGCTTCCTCCGCCAACGAGATGTAGCGACGAAACAGCATGCCGTAGCCGACATTTTCGGCCAGTTGCCTGGCCAATTTCGCCTTCTCCTGCAGGCTGCGCAGTGCGATCCACAGCGCGTTTTCGACTTCACCATCCCGGGCGGCCAACAGCGCGTCGCGAGACCAGGCGTGCCCGACGTGGCAGCGAAAACTACCGGCGTCGAGCGAAATCAATGAGCCGTTGCAGTCAGGACAGGTGTATCCCGACGGCGGACCCAATTCCCTGGTGTCGAAGTCTGTGGCGAAACGGGACGTCATGGCGATGCGATTCTCCATCGCCATCGCAGCATCCGGTTCGATGTGCGTCTCCTCAATTTCATTGCGAGACAGCTTCTCGAGCACTCCGCCGATGTCGGCTGCCGCGGCCTGGATGTCGAGCAGGCCCGCGTCCTGCGCGTTGGTCGGCATTGCGGGGAACAACGCGTCATCGGGTAGCTGACCGATTGTGGTACCGCCGCGCGAACGGATCGCGGCCAGCCCCAAGATGCCGTCGTCGAGCACTCCAGACAGCAGCACCCCAACCGCCCGGCAACCGAAAGACACTGCCACCGAACGGAATAAGGCGTTGATTGCGGGCCGATGACCGTTCTCGGTCGGACCCTGTGACAGCACGATGCGATGATCCTCAACCAACAGGTGGCGGTCCGGGGTCGCGACGTAGATGTGTGCCGGTTCCAGACTCGCACCGCTTTCGGCAGTGACGGCCGGCAGCGGCCCACTACGGTTGACGATGCGCGCCAAGATGCTCGGTGCACCGGGCGGCATATGCAGCGCCATCAAGTAGGCGTAGGGAAGGCCGGGTTTGAGCCCCGAAGCAAGACTCGTCAGTGCTTCGACGCCGCCGGCCGAGGCGCCGACCGCTACCACGCCGCGCAGTTCGCTGGATCCGTTGCTCGCGGGAATCACCACACCTTCGGCTACCCCCTAAAAGCCTAGGTAACCGGCGCCGCCATGGATAGGTGCGCAACCGTTGCAGTTGGGTGCCGTTTTGGGCTGGAAGAACGGTGGTACTCCAAGTGACCGGACCGCCGTCACCGTAATCCAGGAGGAGAAGCATGGCCGCCGACCGCACGTCCGATCCGAAGCAACGGGACTTAGACCCCTCCCGGTTTCGCCGCGACACCGGATACCTCACCACCCAGCAGGGGGTGCGGGTCGATCACACCGATGATTCGCTGACGGTGGGCGAACGGGGGCCCACGCTCCTGGAGGACTTTCATGCCCGCGAAAAGATCACCCACTTCGACCACGAGCGCATCCCGGAGCGCGTCGTGCACGCGCGTGGGGCCGGCGCCTACGGCTTCTTCGAACCGTACGACGATTGGCTGGCCGAATACACGGCGGCGAAATTCTTGACCACACCGGGCACGCAAACTCCGGTGTTCGTGCGGTTCTCCACCGTCGCCGGTTCACGCGGTTCGGCCGACACGGTTCGTGACGTCCGCGGCTTCGCCACCAAGTTCTACACCGAGCAAGGCAATTACGACCTGGTGGGCAACAACTTTCCGGTCTTCTTCATCCAGGACGGCATCAAGTTCCCCGACTTCGTGCACGCGGTCAAACCCGAGCCGCACAACGAGATTCCACAGGCGCAATCGGCACACGACACCCTGTGGGACTTCGTCTCGCTGCAGCCCGAGACGTTGCACACCATCATGTGGCTGATGTCGGACCGGGCGTTGCCGCGCAGCTACCGGATGATGCAGGGCTTCGGCGTGCACACGTTCCGGTTGGTCAACGACAGTGGTGAAGGCACCTTCGTGAAGTTCCACTGGAAGCCCCGCCTCGGTGTGCATTCGCTCATCTGGGACGAATGCCAGAAAATTGCCGGCAAGGACCCCGACTACAACCGGCGCGACCTGTGGGAGGCCATCGAGGCGGGCCAGTACCCGGAATGGGAGCTCGGAGTGCAGCTGGTAGCCGAAGCCGACGAGTTCAAGTTTGATTTCGATCTGCTGGACGCGACGAAAATCATTCCCGAAGAACAGGTTCCGGTGCGGCCCGTAGGCAAAATGGTGTTGAACCGCAACCCGGACAACTTCTTCGCCGAGACCGAGCAGGTGGCCTTCCACACGGCCAACGTGGTACCGGGGATCGACTTCACCAATGACCCGCTGCTGCAGTTCCGCAACTTCTCCTACCTCGATACCCAGCTGATCCGACTGGGTGGGCCCAACTTTGCGCAACTGCCGGTCAACCGGCCGCTGGCCGAGGTCCGCCACAACCAGCAGGACGGCTACGGGCAGCACAGAATCCCGCAGGGCCGCTCCAGCTATTTCAAGAACACCCTCGGTAGTGGATGTCCGGCGTTGGCCGACGAGGGCGTGTTCCGCCACTACACGCAGCAGATCGACGGTGCCGCCATGCGAAAGCGCGCCAAATCCTTCGAGAATCACTACAGCCAGGCCCGCATGTTCTGGAAGAGCATGACCGCTGTCGAGGCCGAGCATATCGTCGCCGCCTTCGCTTTCGAACTCGGCAAGGTCGAGGTGCCCGACATCCGTTCGGCGGTGGTGGCACAGCTCGTTCGCGTCGACCATGACCTGGCGAGCCAGGTGGCCGCAAAGCTCGGGCTACCCGAGCCGCCCGAGGAGACGGTCGATGACACGATGGCCGCGTCTCCGGCGTTGTCGCAAATCAGTGTCAGCGACACCATCGAGTCGCGCAAGATCGCCGTGCTGGCTGCCGATGGCGTGGATGTCGTTGGGGTGCAGCGATTTACCGAGCTGATGGAGCAGCGGGGCGCGCTGGTCGAGGTGCTGGCTCCGGTCGCCGGCGGCAACTTGAGCGGTGGTTCGGGCGGTGAGCTGCCGGTGGACCGGGCTTTTACGACGATGGCCTCGGTACTGTACGACGCTGTTGTGGTGGCATGCGGGCCGCAGTCGGTGTCCACCCTGACCGGCGACGGCTATGCAATGCATTTCGTGGTCGAGGCGTACAAGCACTTGAAGCCGATCGGCGCCTTCGGTGTGGGGATCGACCTGCTGCGCGAGGCACACATCGACGCCGAACTCGCCGACGGTTCCGATGTTGTCAGCGACAAGTCCGTCGTCACCACCACCGCGGCGGCCGACACCCTGCCAGACGGGTTCGTCGACGAATTCGCTGCCGCTTTGGCCCAACACCGATGCTGGGAGCGACGCACGGACCCGGTTCCGGCGTAGCGGTGATCGCAAGCGCGGCGGAGCCGGGCGCAGCGGGTCGCCGCCATCCGGCGTAGCGGTGATCGCAAGCGCGGCGGAGCCGGGCGCAGCGGGTCGCCGCCATCCGGCGTAGCGGTGATCGCAAGCGCGGCGGAGCCGGGCGCAGCGGGTCGCCGCCATCCGGCGTAGCGAATCGACGCCCCGCGCGTTTGACCGCACTCGACGGTGGGCACCCTCGCAGCGGTGTCCATCAGACACAGGAGGGTGACGATGCCGAACTCGTCAATCAAGAACGAAAAGATGTATCAGGATCTGCGCAAGCAGGGCGATTCGAAGGAAAAGGCGGCGCGGATCTCCAATGCGGCCGCGTCTCGCGGTAAATCCTCGGTGGGCCGCAAGGGCGGCAAGTCGGGGTCCTACGCCGACTGGACCGTTCCGCAATTGAAGAAGCGAGCCAAAGAGCTTGGCATGTCCGGCTATTCATCGCTGACAAAGGACAAGTTGATCACCAAGCTGCGCAACCATTGAGTCGCGGCGGCGCCGTCAACCGGTCAGGCCCAGGCGCCGCGCCAGCACCAGGAACGCGACGGCGTAGTCGTTGTCGGCGGTATGGGCGCTGACTAGGTCCCAGTCCAGGTGTTCGCGGATCGCGCGCACGGCCGGCAGCAGCGTGCCGAAGTCGCAGTGATGCTCGCCCAGCGAGCGGAGCTTCTGGATCAGCACCGTAGTGGGCGGCAGCACCGGCATCCCGATCGCCAGCACGTCATGCTGTTCAGCGCTGTCCAAGGTGGCCTGGTCGACCGGCACCCCGTTGACCCGGTGCAGCACGTCGACGCACTTGTCGGCGGTGCGGGCCTTGAAAAGCCAGTCTTCTGGCGGATGCTCGATGACGAACCCAGCATTTCTGAGGGTGGTTTCGGCGTTCGCCACATCGGACTCCGCTACTACCAGGTCGACGTCGTGGCTGGGTTCTGGTGCGCCGTAAGCCCACAAAGCGTAGCTGCCGGCCAACGCGAAGCGCGGCCCATTCTCCTTCAATGCCGACGCGGCACCACGCAGCGCCTCGCGCAACGGGGCGCAACAGGAAGGCGAATCCGTGGGCGTCTCAATGGGTGTCATCGTGGATAGGTCATACCCCGGCGCAGGGGTGAGCAACCTACCGCTGTTTAAGTGGTTGTGAAATGGGCAATCCGCAGCTATGTCGGCCCCAGCGTTCAGAATCTACGACCAGGTTGCCGTTGTGATTCCCGCGTGCAACGAACGGTCGAACCTGCCGGGATGCCTGCGCGCGACGCTGACGGCGGCGCTTTGTGTGCCGATCCCGGTCACCATCGTGGTGGTCCTGGACGCCAGCGACGACGGCAGCACCGAGCTGGCCGGCCAGTACGGGCCCGATGTGCACTTTGTAAGCGTCGACGTCCGCAACGTCGGCGCCGCGCGGGCGGTCGGATTCGGTTACGCCCGCTCGCTGTACGGACACGGCACCGAGTGCTGGTACGCCACGACCGATGCCGACAGCCGGGTGGATCCCGGCTGGCTGGTACACCAATTGGAGCTCGGCTCGGACATGGTCTTGGGCGTGGTGCGCGTCACCGACTGGCGCCACCATTCCCCCGAGGTCGCCGACCGCTATGAGCGGGCCTACGAAGCGGAGGAAGAACACATTCACGGCGCCAACATGGGTTTCAGCGCTCGCGCTTACTGGCGGGTGGGCGGGTTTCGGGCCTTGTCCTCGGGCGAGGACGTCGATTTGGTCGCACGTTTCGAAGCCGCCGGCTACAGCATTCACCGGAACACCGACTTGTCGGTGATCACCTCGGCGCGCGCGCAGGCCCGGGCCCCGCGTGGATTTGCCCATCGCCTCAGCCAGCTGGGCCAAGCACCGACGGGAGGTAGCGCGTGACCGCTGGCCTGGTAAAGCACTGGCTGGAGTCGGGACGACTGGAGTTGCCGCTGCCTGCATCGGGACGCACCGCCGAGCGCTGGCAGCGTCTGGCGCTACTGGCCGAGGAGGACATCGTGGCGGCCCGCATCGCCGAGGCCCACGTGGACGCCGTCGCGATCCTCGACGAGTTGGGCGGCAAACCACCGGAGTCGGGGCAGTTGTGGGGGGTGTGGGCGGCCGAGTCCCCCGACGCGATCCTGAACGCTACTGAGATCGGCGGCGGCACGTTCGCGCTCAACGGCACGAAGGTGTGGTGCTCGGGCGCCGGCTTCTGCACCCATGCTCTGGTGACCGCCCGGATCGACCAGGGGCAACGCGGCCTGTTCGCGGTAACGATCACCGATCCTGCCGTCAAACCGTTGCCGAGTACTTGGTGGAATGCCGGAATGGCCGGCAGCGACACTCGACCGGTCCAGTTCAGCAACGCACATGCAGTCGCCGTAGGCGATCCGGGCGACTACCTGAGTCGGCCCGGCTTCTGGCACGGTGCAATTGGCGTCGCCGCGTGCTGGCTGGGCGGTGCGCGCCGAGTCGCTAACCCGTTGTACCGTTGCGCCAGTAGCGAATCGGCCGACGCATACTCGCTCGCTCACCTGGGCGCCGTGGACGCCGCCCTCGCCGCCGGCGAGGCGATCCTGGGCTCGGCCGCAGCCCAGATCGATGCCGACCCGTTCGACCGGGAGGGCGTCGCCCAACTGGTGGCCCGACGGGCCCGCACGGTCGTGGAACACGCGGTCGACGAAGCCATCACCCGCACCGGACGCGCGCTCGGTCCGGGCCCGCTATGTCAGGATGGCCGGCACGCTCAGCGAGTGGCCGACCTGACCATCTATATACGGCAAAGCCACGCCGAGCGAGATTTGGCCGAGCTCGGGCGGCTAGCGGGGCGGCCGTGCTGAGGACGTCTTGAGCACGGTTCCGGCCGGCAACAGCGCCCGGCTTGCGGCCACGCCGCTGTCCGCTGAGGGAACCCCGATGCAGCGGTGGCTCGATGCCCGTCACGAAAGCCCCTTGCCGGAACTGGATCTGGCCGGCTGCCCGGGCCTGGTCGTCGTCGCGCCACATCCCGACGACGAGACGCTCGGCTTAGGCGCGATGGCAGCCCAGCTCGCGGCGTCGGGGGTCGACGTCCACGTGGTGTCGGTCAGTGACGGCGGCGCCGCGCGGCCCGGCGTGACGCCGTTGCGGCGGATTCGGCTGGAGTACACCAGACGGGACGAACTGGCCAGCGCGGCGGAGATTTTGGGAACTCGTTCGGTGGTATCCCTCGGTCTCCCAGACGGCGCATTGGCCGACCATGAAGAGGAGCTCACCGATTCGCTGACCAGGATCCTCGCCGATGTGACACCCGGGACGTGGTGTGCGGCCACCTGGCGGGGCGACGGCCATCCCGATCACGAGGCCGTCGGCCGCGCGGCCGCCGAAGCTTGCGCTCGCACCGGTGTCGATTTGGTGGAGTATCCGATTTGGATGTGGCACTGGGCCAGTCCGGACGATCCCGGGGTGCCCTGGGACCGGGCATTCTCGGTGCCGGTGACCGAGGGGGCGCTCGAGTGCAAACGCCTTGCCGCACAATGCTTTCGCAGCCAGTTCGAGCCGGACACCAAAGGGCTGGCCGCAGTGCTGCCGGCGTTCGTGCTACAGCGACTGCTCGCGGTGGGAGAGGTGGTGTTCCGATGAGTAGCCGGTTGCCCGATGCTTACTTCGAACGGATGTATGCCAGCGACGACGATCCATGGCAGTTGAGGTCGCGCTGGTACGAAAAGCGCAAGTACTCCATCACTTTGGCCATGCTGCCCGATCGCCGGTACCGGCACGCGTTCGAGCCGGGCTGCTCGATCGGCACACTGACCGCACTGCTGACAGTGCGCTGCGACCACGTGACCGCGGTGGATGTGGCTGACAGCGCGATTCGCACAGCCGATGCCCGGCTGCGTGCGGGCAGGTTGCGCGGCCAAGTGACCCTCGCGCGGGCATCGCTGGACGACGAGTGGCCCCCCGGGCCGTTCGATCTGGTAGTGCTCAGCGAAGTCGCCTACTACCTGGACGCCGACGCGCTGGTCGCGGTGTTGCGACGGGAGTGCCCCCGGCTGCTGCCCGGCGCCACCGTCATTGCTGCGCACTGGCGCCACGACGTGGCCGACTATCCGCTCACCGGTGACGAGGCCCACGCCATCATCGCGGCCACGCCCGGGCTGACGTCGCTGGGCTGCTACCGCGACCGCGACGTCGTCATCGAGGTCTTCCAGACCGGTGCCGGGCTATCGGTGGCGGCCCGCGAAGGGGTACCGGGGTCCCTCGGTTAGCCATGCGAGTGGCGACCTTCAACATCCTGCACGGCCGCACTGTCGGCGACGGGGTCGACCTGGCGCGGCTTCGCGACTGTGTGCGCCGCCTTGATCCCGACGTGCTCGCCCTGCAAGAGGTGGACTGTGAGCAACCGCGCTCCGATCACGCCGACCTAACCGCGGTTGCCGCCGAAGCCATGGGCGCCGTCGCGCACCGGTTTGTGGCCGCGATCGCCGGGACCCCCGGGGCCACCTGGATGGCCGCCACCGGCGACGAACAGCCCGGAACGGCGGCCTATGGGATTTCGCTGCTGTCCCGGTTTCCGGTGGACAGTTGGCAGGTGGTGCGATTGCCCCGGATTCCGTTGCGGTTTCCCATGTATCTGCCCGGCCCGAACCGGGTGATGATGGTCGACGAGGAACCGCGGGCGGCGGTCATCGCGCAGCTGCGCACTCCGCTGGGCGCGCTGACGGTGGCCAATACCCACTTGTCTTTCGTACCCGGCTGGAATCGGCGCCAGCTGCGACGACTGATCCACGACCTGCGCGGCTTCCCGGGCCCGCGCCTGCTGACCGGAGATCTCAACCTCGCACTCCCGGCGGTGCGGCGCTGGTCGGGCATGCGGCCGTTGGCGGTAAGCGCGACATTTCCCGCGGCCGATCCCGACCGCCAGCTCGACCACATCCTGACCGACGACCCCAGCCTGCGTGGCGGTCCCGCCGAGGCCGAGCCGATGCCGATCTCCGACCATCGACCGCTGGTGGTGGATATCCAGCGAGTGTGAGCAGGGTCGGTTTCGCGATTCAGCGGCCGGGCGCCAGCTCCGCGATGCGAGTGAACTCCAGGTTGTCCAGGAGATCCTGCGGGTCGGCGAAAATCGGTGACGCGCCGGCGGTTTGCAATTCCGCACCGGAAATCCCGCCGCTCAGCAAGCCGACGCACTCCAGCCCGGCGGCCAGTGCGGCTCGCGCATCCCACACGGCGTCGCCGACGAATACGGCACGGTCGGCAGTCACGCCGGCCCGGTCCAGCGCGACTTCGACTATGCCGGGTTCGGGTTTGGCGGTGTCGACATCGTGGGACGACGTCGTGGCCGAGACCACGTCTTCGCAATTGAGCACCTTGCGCAGCACCGCCAATTCGTCCTCGGGTGCAGAGGTGGCCAGCACCACCTGCAGACCGAGATCGGCTACCGCGCGCAGCAACTCGCGTGCGCCCGGAAGGGGCGCCAAAAGCGGGCTCAGATCACGGTAATAGCGGCTGTGCGCGTCGCTGAGCCGATCCTGCACGTCATCAGGCGCGTCGTGGGACAGGCTGCGAACCAACTTCGAGCCGTCCATGCCGATGCTGCGGTGTATACGCCAGGCCGAAACCGGTATGCCTTCGTCGTCGAAGGCGCGTTGCCACGCATGGACATGCAGGTAGTTGGAATCCACCAACGTTCCGTCCACGTCGAACAGTACGGCGGGAGTGCCGTGGCGGGGATTGTCTGGCGGCGCAGAGTCCGCGGCCGGGTTATTCATCGGATTGTTCGTTTTCTGCCGGGGCATGTCATGGGTGGGAGATACCCACATTGGCGCGGCCGACACCGATAGGTCCGGCCCTTGACCGAGGCAAGGACCGGACCCATCGGTGAATCGAGCTACTGGTTCTTCTTCTGACGCTCCTCGGCGGCTTCCGCGCCACCGCGCGCAGATTCCGCTTCCGCCTCTTTCTTGGCCACATCGCGCTGCGCGTCGGCCTTGTCCTGCTGCGCCTGGCCTTCTCGCTTGAGGTCGTCCCTACCGGTCACGGCTCCGCCGACTTCCTTGACCTTGCCCTTGACGCCCTCGACGACTCCCTCGACGCCTTCGGCCGGTCCGCTCTTTTCACCCATGGCTTTGTCCTTTCGTGGTACTGAGCTTGTGCTCTTCGGCCGCGGACGCGAACAGCTACCGCCGGCAGTAGCCGGCGTCGACGCGTTGGGTGGCGTCCGGCGCTGATTAACTCGTCCGCAGCTACCGACTTCCCGCCGGCGAGTTCGCCAAACAATTTCCCGGCAACTCGGCGATCCTGCCTGGTCAGCGGGCTGCGTCGGGGGTAATGCGAGCTAACTTCGGGTCCGCGGTTTGGACGGCGTTTTCCCGGGTATGCGGCCGTGTCGGCGGCGTCAATAAGCGGTGTGAAAGGGGGGTTCGACACGATCACCATCGCTGTTATCGGGGCTACCGGCACGGCCGGAACTCGCGTCGTTGCCAGGCTGAAGGGCCGCGACGTCGTCGTGGTCGAAGCCTCCCGCGCTTACGGTGTCGACCTGGTCAGCGGCCACGGCTTGATGGAGGCGCTGGAGGGAGTCGACGTCGTGATCGACGTCGCGAACCCGATGCCGGCCGACGATCATTCCAACGTCACCGACGCCATCACCACCGCATCTCGCAACCTGGTCGGGGCATGCGCCGCGCAAGGAGTTCAGCGACTGGTCGTGTTGACGCTCGCCTGCATCGACGATCACGCATTTGACGCGATTCCCTACTACCTGGCCAAACGCGAGGCGAAGGAGATAGCACTGACCAGCCCGGTGCCGGCGACGGTGGTGTCGTCCACCCAGTGGTACGAATTCGCCACCAACCCCACCGCGGTGACCTTCAACGACCGCGCGGTGATGGTCGAGGACTGGCTGATTCAGCCCATTGCCGCCGACACCGTCGCCGATGTATTAGTCGAGACGGCTCTGGGCCAGCGGCACACGCCGCTGACCATCACCGGCCCACGCGACATCCGGTTACCGGAACTGACGGCGAAGCTGCTCACCCACTACGGCGATAGCCGGAAGGTACGCGTCGTGGAACCCGCGCTGCCTGCGCTCGGCTCAGGAGCGCTGCGAGCTCCCGACCACGCGATAGTGCTGGGTCCCACGGTCGACGGCTGGCTGGGCGAGCTGCCACCGGACGGCACCCGCGCTGCGGTCGACGATCGGGCGACAACCGAAATCACCTAATAACGTGATCTCACAACGGCGCTCGTAGAAAATGACCGGTGCGACGTATAACGACGAAAAATTCGGGTATCAGGACCTATGTGAGTGAAGCCTCGCGTGCGGGTCAGACTGTGGTCGTCACGGGTGCCAGCGGCGGAATCGGCCGCGCCACTGCTCGGGCCTTCGGCGCGCGGGGCGCGCAGGTCGGCCTGATCGCCCGGGGCGAGCAGGGACTGGCCGCCGCGGCCCAAGAGATCGAAGCCGCCGGCGGTAAGGCGTGCGTGATACCGGCCGATGTGTCCGACCCCGAACAGTGCGAGGCGGCCGCCGAGGAAGCCGAACGCACTTTCGGACCTGTCGACGTGTGGGTGAATGTCGCTTTCACGTCGGTGTTTTCCCCGTTCAGTGAGATCACGCCGACGGAATTCCGGCGCGTGACCGAGGTGAGCTACCTCGGCTATGTCTACGCCACCATGGCGGCGTTGCGCAGGATGAAGCCCCGAAACGCCGGCACCATCGTGCAGGTTGGCTCCGCGCTTGCCTACCGCGGAATTCCGCTGCAAAGCGCGTATTGCGGTGCCAAGCATGCGATTCAGGGTTTCAACGAGTCGCTGCGATGTGAGTTGCTGCATGAGCGCAGCAAAGTACGCGTCACGATGGTTCAGATGCCGGCGGTCAACACCCCGCAGTTCTCCTGGGTGCTGTCGCGGCTGCCCAACCAGGCTCAGCCGGTTCCTCCGATATACCAGCCCGAGATCGCCGCACGCGCAGTGCTGTACGCCGCGGATCATCCCCGGCGGCGCGAGTACTGGGTGGGCGGCAGCACCGTGGGAACGTTGGCCGCCAATGCAATTGCGCCCGGTCTGCTCGATCGATACCTTGCGCGAACCGGCTTCGATTCACAGCAGACCGACGATCCTCGCCCGCCCGATCAGCCGGCCAACCTGTGGGAACCCGCCGACGGCGCACGCGGTCACGATTACGGCGCGCACGGTATCTTCGACGACCAATCCACCAGCCGCAGCGTTCAGCTATGGGCCTCTCAACACCACGGCCTACTCGGCGGTACCGCGACGGCGGCCCTTGCCGCCGCAGCCGGGATGGCCGCGCGGCAGTTGCGGCGATGGCGCCGATAACTGCGCACACCCCCCGACCCACCATGTCAATTGCTCTGCCTAGGAGGGAAATCAATGTCCAAACAAGAAGTCAGCGACTACCTGCTGGAGCGGTTGCGGGCATGGGATGTTCAGCACGTCTTCGCCTATCCGGGAGACGGAATCAACGGCATACTCGCCGCCTGGGGCCGGGCGGACAACCAGCCGATGTTCGTCCAGTCGCGCCATGAGGAAATGAGCGCGTTCGAAGCGGTCGGCTACGCGAAGTTCACCAACCGTGTCGGGGTATGTATGGCCACGTCGGGGCCCGGCGCGGTGCATCTGCTCAACGGTTTATACGACGCCAAACTCGACCATGTGCCGGTAGTGGCCATCGTCGGACAGACGAACCGCAGCGCCATGGGCGGGTCCTACCAACAAGAGATCGACCTGATGAGCCTGTACAAGGACGTCGCGAGCGATTACGTCCAAATGGTCACGGTCCCAGAGCAATTGCCCAACGTACTGGATCGCGCCATCCGGGTGGCGATGACCCAGCGCGCCCCGACCGCACTGATCATCCCGGCCGATGTCCAGGAACTGCCGTATTCCGCTCCGACGCATGCCTTCAAGATGGTGCCGTCCAGTTTGGGCGTCGAGTGGCCGGCCATCTCCCCCGACGATGCCGCCATTGCCCGCGCGGCACAGGTTCTCAACGAAGGCAAGAAAGTTGCCATGCTGGTGGGCACCGGTGCGCGCGACGCTGCCGCGGAACTCACCCAAGTTGCCGAGCTGCTGGGCGCCGGTGCGGCCAAGGCGCTATTGGGCAAGGACGTGCTGTCCGACGAATTGCCTTGGGTCACTGGGTCGATCGGCCTGCTGGGCACCCGGCCCAGCTATGAGATGATGCGCGACTGCGACACCTTGCTGACGGTGGGATCCAGCTTCCCCTATACCCAGTTCCTGCCCGAGTTCGGGCAGTGCAAAGCGGTGCAGATCGACGTCGACGCGCGGATGATCGGAATGCGCTACCCATACGCGATCAACGTGGTCTCCGACGCGAAGACCGCGCTGCAGGCGCTGATTCCGCATCTGCATCGCAAGGAAGATCGGTCGTGGCGCGAGGGCATCGAGGCGGATGTGGCGCGCTGGTGGGAAACCATGCAAATGGAGGCGATGGTCAACGCCCATCCGGTCAACCCACTGCGGCTGTTCTCCGAGCTGTCGCCGCAGCTGCCCGACAACGCGATCATCACCGCCGATTCCGGATCCGCAGCCAACTGGTACGCGCGAGTCCTACGATTCCGCGGCAACATTCGGGGCTCGCTGTCGGGCAACCTGGCCACCATGGGCCCCGGCGTCCCGTATGCGATCGGCGCGAAATTCGCTCACCCGCAACGGCCGGTCATCGCGTTCGCCGGGGATGGCGCCATGCAGATGAACGGCATGGCCGAACTGATCACGATCAAACGGTACTGGCAGGAATGGGACGACCCGCGCCTCATCGTGGCGATCTTGCACAACAACGACCTCAACCAGGTCACCTGGGAAATGCGCGCCATGGCCGGCGCACCGAAATTCGCAGAATCCCAAGTGCTTCCCGACGTCGACTTCGCGGGATTTGCGGCCGGTCTGGGCCTCAACGCCTTGTCCGTCAAGGATCCCGAAGAACTCGGCAACGCCTGGCGAGAGGCGCTGTCGGCCGACCGGCCCACAGTGCTGGATGTCTACACCGATCCCGATATGCCTCCGATCCCGCCGCACGCCACCTGGGAGCAGTTCAAGGCGGCCACCGCCGCGGTGTTGGCCGGCGACGAGGACCGGATGGGCTTCGTCAAGGTAGGCCTCAAAACCAAAGCGCAGGAGTTCCTGCCCCACAAGAAGAAGTAACCTCAGCGGCGCAGGGTGAGCGCGCTGCGCAGGTCGTCGACGAATGCTTTGTAGGCCTCGTCGTGGCGTTCGCTGCGGTCGCGCAGCACCGCCGACGGGTGAACGGTCGCTACCACGATTGGCTCATCCGGTAGCTGCACATCGATCGCGGTGGGCAGCGGGGTGGCCTCGCCGCGGTGAGCGGACACCCGAAATGCCGTTCCCAGCAGTGATTGCGCGGCGGTGGCTCCCAGGCAGACGATCACCTTCGGTGCCACCGCCTCGATTTCGGCGATGAGCCAGGGCTGGCACGCGACGACTTCGGTACGGCCAGGCTTCTGGTGTATCCGCCGTTTGCCGCCCTTGCGGGTGAACTTGAAGTGCTTGACGGCGTTGGTCTGATACGTCGATGCCGGATCGATTCCGGCGTCATCGAGGGCGCGAGCGAGCAGTCGACCAGCAGGCCCGACGAACGGCGTGCCGGCGCGGTCCTCCTGGTCGCCCGGTTGTTCGCCCACCAACATGATGGCCGCCCCCGACTTCCCGTTACCGAAGACCGTTTGGGTGGCGTTCTCGAACAGCGGACAGCCCCGGCACGACTCGGCCGCGGCCTCCAGCGACTCGAGCGAGCGGTCCTCGGGAAGATAGCGGTCGGCGCCGGTTGCCATGCCGTGGGCATACCCCTGCCGGTGAGCCCGAAAACCGCAGCGGACCAGCCCCGGAAAAGGGTGTAGCGGCCCCCGGACCGGGGTACTGCATCCCAATAGCGGCATCGCGAAAGGACGGTGAGAGCGTGAGCCGTTGGCCGCGGCTGCTGTGCCTGGGCACGTGTGGCGCCGTCATGGTGGCGACCGGTTGTGCTGCGCCGGGGTCGTCGCTGGAGAGCGCGCCCGCCGTCGCCAAGTGGTCTGTCGGCACGGCGCTGCACAATCCCGTGTGGTCGTATCGCGTTGGGGCCCTTGTTGCGCTCACCGATGATCACCAGCTGGCTGAGATCAGTCCGGGCGGCCGGCCGGACCAATCCACGATGCGGCTATCGGGCCCGATGGCGGTGGGACGCAACCTGCAGATCAGCCAGAAGGACGACCGGATCATCTTCGTACCGCAGCCGGAGCGCGGCAAGGTCGCCAGTGTGGACCTCGAAAGCCTGCGCCAGATCGATGATTTCGATGCCGGCCCGGCCCCGGCGTATCTCGCCGAAGATGCCGGAATGCGCGTGTTGCTCGCCCTGTCCGCCGATGGAAAGTCGGTGACACCGGTGGATCAGTACGGCTACCGCAAACTACCGACCGCGAAGGTCGTGGGCGATCCCGCGGACAGCATCGACGGAGCCAACCGGGGCCGCGATATCGACTACCACCTCTTCGGATCATCGGGAATTCGCCACTACAAAGGCCCCTCATCCCCCCCGGAGGAACGGGGTTCGCTGGACGTCGATGTCGCCGTCACCGCGGGTGACGGCACCGCAGCGGGCCGCAGCTACGTCGCCGGACATAACGACAACGTGCTCTATGCCGTCGACGCGCGCCGCGGCGGAGAGGGGATGACGGTGCTGGCCAGTGCCCGGCTACCGGCACCGATTCGCGCGCTGGGAACCGACGACACCCGGATCTATGCCGCCACCGACCGCGAGGTGGTGGTGCTCGAGACCGCGAGCTTCACCGGTTTTCCGCAGCAGACCATTCCCGTCATCCGCGTCATCGACTACCGGGCGGGCCTGCCCGGTGGCGCGGTCAAATCGGCACGGCCCTCCGGTATGGCGATCGGGCCGCACCGGGTGTATCTCACGTTGGCCGAGACCGGCGATGTCGTCAGCGTCGCCAAACCGCACTTATGACAAGACGTAAGACGAGGCGCGAGGAGGACCGATGAGCGTGACACAGGAAAGCAGTGCAGCGACGGTCGATATAGACGCCGACGTCGAATTGCTCACCGAACAGATCACGGCACTCAAGGAGTTGGGCAGCAAGGGCCAGGTCAGCGAAGGGCAGCGCTACGACTTCAGCATCAGATGGGGAACGATACAGGCGGGACGGCTACGACGGCTGGTGCACTACAGCGGGTTGGGCATGCTCAGCGATGCAGACGAAGACAGATTTCAGGCGTTGTCCGACGAGTTGCGCTCACTGTCCGGTTTGATCGATCGATTCCGGCTTGCACAGCCGGTCTTCACTGAAGGCACGCCCGCCAAGGCTAAGCGCTACCGGGCGCCCCGGCAGTCCAGCTCTTGGCGCGGGAACTCCCGTCATCCAGAAAGTCCTTCTCGGACAGTCTGATTGCGGTTCGCGGCTTGGCGCAATCCGGGTTGCGGCAGGAAAGCGCGACCATGTAGGCGTCGAGATCCTCGTCGACGAACAGAAATCCCAGGTATAGCGCGGCTCCGACGTCGAAATCCTTTCCACCACAGCATTCGCAGTGTCCGCCCTTCGCCGCGACCTGGCCGAGCACGCGGTCGCGGGCAGTCTGGTCGAGGGCAACCAGTTCGGGACGGATCATGACATCGTCGGTGGGGTGGGCGTAGGGGCTCATCTCAGATCGCCACGTCCTTGTCGTAGTGGACGTTGTCCTCTCGCCAGCCGCCCAGCCCGTAACCGATGCCGCGGTGGTCGTCGATGAATTCGATCTGGTTGATCCATTTGACCATCTTGAACCCCACCTGAGTCTCCACCCGTAACCGCAGCGGCGCACCGTGCTTGATAGGCAACGGCGTTCCGTTCATCTCGTACGCCAGAATGGTTTGCGGCTTGTAGGCCAGTTCGAGATCCATTACCTCGTAGAACTGCCCCTCGCCCTCTGCGCTGGGTTCGTCACGGCCGCTGTCCTGCATGCTCAAACAACACACATAGCGCGCCTGCGGTAGCGGTCCCACCAGGTCGGCGAGCACGGCCAGGGGAAGCCCCGTCCACTCGCCGATACTCGACCAGCCCTGAACGCAGTTGTGCAGCACCCGTTGGCTTTCCGGTTGGGTCAGCGCGCGCAGCGCGGCCAGATCCAGGGTCACCGGCCGTTCGACCAGGCCGCCGACCCGCAGCCGCCAGTCGACGAAGTTGTGTACCGCCATCACCTTGTATTCGTTCGAACACGGCGGTTTGCCGTTGACCCGATGTTCCTGCGACAGCTGCTCTTTCGGATAGTCCTGTCGCGAATTAAGCGGGCGCAGCAGGATGAGCCGCGCGCGCGTTATCACTGCGCCCAGAATCCGGCGCACCTGGACGGGACGGCGAAGGCTCCACACCGTCGCTGCGACATGGATGGCGACGATCATGCCGATGATCACGAACGACCATGCCGTTGCCCAATTGATGTTGCGGACCGCGCCGAAGATCATGCTGGCGGTGAGTTGACCCCAGCCCCAGAAGAAGACCATCGACAGGTGGATGGCGATGAAGAGCAGGAACGCCACCAGTCCGATGAAGTGCAGACTGCGCGCGGCTTGCCGGCCACCGAATGCCCGTACGAACCAAGGGAATCGGGCCTCGACCGCCGGTGACTGCGCCGCGCCGGTAAGGATCTGGAACGGCGCGAGCACGAAGACGACGCCGGCGTAGGTGAGCTTCTGGATCGCATCCAGCGGTTCGCCGGGCAGCAGCGGCGGCAGATTGAACGACATGTAGGTGACGATGTCGTTGTAAGCCTCGTGGAAGATCGACCACGAGTAGGGCCAGTACCGATGCCACTGGCCGGTGGCGAACAGCAGGATGTAGTAGGACAGCCCCACCAGAATCCAGCCGATCACCGCGATGAAGTGCCAGTGGCGACCCATGCCGAGCTTCTTGTGGCCGGGCAGCGACAGTAGCGGGCTGTAGTCCTCTTCTTCGTCGAGCGTGTCGAAGAGCTTGTCGGCCGGCATTTGTTTGGTGGTGAAGCGTGCCCACTCGGTGCCGGGCTTGCTGTCGTTGCGCCAATACAACTTGGGATGGGTGGACAGAATCTCAATACCGCTGCGCAGCAACAACGTCAGGAACAGCACGTTGAGCCAATGGTCGACGCGCAACCACACCGGGTAGTCGAGCACTGTCATAGTCTGGACAATCCACGACGCAACTTTTGTGGCCACCACTCGGCAAGACGGCCCATTCGTGTTGCTTACCCGGCGCCGTTTAGTTCAAACCGCCGGAGAGTCCCTGGGCAGCTGCCGACTGGCTGCCATTTGCCCCGGATTGGCACCCTTGACACCGGGTACCCATTCCGTCATGGATCAGTCCCAAGCACCCCTGGTCGACGCGCTGGCTGACTACCACCGCAGCAACCGATACGGTTTCACCCCGCCGGGGCACCGCCAAGGCGCCGGCGTCGACGACCGCGTCCTGGCCGTGCTCGGCAAGGAGCCATTTTGCAACGACGTGCTCGCCACCGGCGGACTCGACGATCGACTGTCTCGCGGGAAGTTTCTCGCCCGCGCCGAAGAACTCATGGCAGACGCCGTCGGCGCGGACACGGCGTTCTTCTCCACCTGCGGCAGCTCTCTGTCGGTGAAGGCCGCGATGATGGCCGTGGCGGGCGGCAAAGAAGGCGGCCTGCTCGTCGCCCGCGACAGCCACAAGTCGGTGGTGGCCGGCCTGATCTTCTCCGGGGTGCGGCCCCAATGGATTACTCCCCGGTGGGACAGCGAGCGGCACTTCTCCCATCCGCCCTCGCCGGAGCAAGTGGAGGCAGCGTGGGAGGAGAATCCTGACGCGGCCGGGGCTCTCATCGTCAGCCCCAGCCCGTACGGCACATGCGCGGATATCGAGGGTATCGCCGAGGTCTGCCACGACCGCAACAAACCATTGATCGTCGACGAGGCCTGGGGAGCACATCTTCCGTTCCATGAGGACCTGCCGACCTGGGCCATGGACGCGGGCGCCGACGTCTGCGTCGTAAGCGTCCACAAGATGGGTGCGGGTTTCGAGCAGGGCTCTGTATTTCACCTGCAAGGCGAGCTCGTCGACCCGGTCAGGTTGTCGGCTTGCGCCGATCTGCTGATGACAACCAGCCCCAATGTCATGGTGTACACGGCACTCGACGGTTGGCGACGCCAGATGGTCGAACACGGCCGCGAGCTGCTGAGCGCCGAACTCGAGCTGGCCACCGAGCTGCGGACCCGTCTTGCGGAGATACCCGACCTGCGCGTGCTCGAGGACGAGCTGCTGGGACGGGAGGCGTCCTGCGATCTGGACATAACCCAGGTCCTGATGGATGTCTCTGCGACCGGAACATCCGGATACCAAGCCGCGGACTGGCTACGCGAAAACCGCCAGCTCGATCTCGGCATGAGCGATCACCGCCGCATCCTGGCGACGATGTCGTTCGCCGACGACAAACGCACGGCAGACCGGCTCGTGGCGGCAATGACCGAATGGCGAAGGGCCGCAGACGATTTCGACAAACCGCCGTCGATAGAACTGGTCTCCCCCGAGGAGTTGCGGCTCGAAACCGCGGTTCTCCCGCGCGACGCGTTCTTCGGGCCGACCGAGATGGTGCCCGCGGTGAAAGCCGCCGGCCGTATCGCGGCCGAACAGATCACGCCGTATCCGCCCGGCATCCCGGCGGTGGTGCCCGGCGAGCGGCTGAACGCCGCAGTGATCGAATATCTACGCTCGGGTGTCGAGGCCGGCATGGCCTTGCCCGACCCGGCCGATCAGAGCGCGAAGCACTTCCGCGTGGTCGCCTGACCTGAATCGCCCCGGATCATCCGTGGCCCCCACGCCCGATCAGTCAGTTTCCCCAAGGACCCGAACGCACCCGATTGACGGCCGCTTTGACGCTGTGCGGCACGATACCTAACGACAGGCTAAGGGATTTCGACATCACCGAGGACGTGACCACCTTATGGCCTTCGCGCTTATGGTCCTCGCGCATCAAGGCGTCGAATCCGCGCCGTGCGACGTCTGCGAAATCTTCTTTGGGCGTCCTGCCCTGCGGTATGTCGACTAGCTTCGCGCGCTGAACGTAGTTGGCGTCGGTGGCACCCGGCATGATGGCGGCGACGGTGATAGAGGTGTCACGAAGTTCGTCGCGCATTGCTTCGGCGAAGGATCGTACAAACGACTTGGACGCGTGGTAGACGGGCTGGTACGGGTCCGGCGTCAGGGCTGCGGTCGGCCAGGTGAATAGCAGCTTGCCCTCCCCGAACTTCGTCATTTCGCGCAGTACCAGCTTGGCCAAATGCACTGTGGCGCGGACGTTTAGGTCGACGACACCGAGGTCGTGGGACAACTCCGACTCCAACGACATGTCCCCCTGGCACGCCCCAGTGTTGAGCACCGCCGCCGAAAGCCGGCGCTCCCCGACTGTCGCGCTGCGGTACAGGTGCTCGACACCATAAGGCGTGCGCAGGTCTACCTGCACCGGCTGCACCGCAGCTCCGAGATCTGCCAAGCGTTTCGCGACGTCATGGATGCCGTCGTCCTCGGCCGCAACGACCAGATCGTAGCCGTGCTGTGCGAACTTTCGGGCCAGTTCGAAGCCGATGCCGCTAGCGGCACCGGTGATCAATGCAAGTTGTTCTCCCCCCATGGCCAGAGGCTACCCGCTCCGCGTGGCAAACACACCAAATACGCATAGCTGCCACTAATTCACAGCTGAGCTGGGTATATTCCGACGCTGGCGTCAATTACAGCAAAAGGTATTGGGCACGTGTCCGATATCGTTGAGGACACCCGCACCACGTGTCACGCCGAAGAATTTCAGGAGCCGTAGCCGAGTCCGAGCACCAGACAGACCAGGATCATCCCGACGGCCAAGAAAGCCGCGTAGTCGTTGATGTTGCCGGTGTGAATTCGCCGCAGCCAGCCCACCAGCGTCGCGACCCCAGTGCCTCGCAGCGCCAAGACCAAGACGGACAGGCCGACGATCAGCTCACCGGCAAAGAGGCCCAACGTTTGGGCGTCGACGTAAGCGAAACTCACTCCGGCGTCGGGCAGGTGAACCGGCGTCCCGAGCGCTCCGGCTGCATAGCGAGCCGGGTCGCGCAGACCCGCCGCGGCCGGCCCGGCGACGCGTGCGACGAATGGGCCGGCCAGCGCGCCGAAGGCCACACACCCGGTGCTCAACACGGCCAGGCTGACCTTCATGCCCGCCCGGATGGGCTCGAAACGCTCGTACGCATCGGTGCGGCGCCGATAGAAGCCCAAGTAGGCGGCGCGCCCTAGGGCGGCGACGGTAAGAACCTGTGCGACAAGTGCACAGCCCAGTATCGCGGGCTGACCGGACAATCCCTTGTGGATCAGTCCGAGCGAGGCATAGCCGTTGAACGGCGGCAGGCCCGCGATAGACAGCACACCCACCGTGAAGGCCGCCGTGAGCAGCGGGCGCCGGCGCGCCAGCCCGCCCATGTCGGCGAGTTGGGTCACGCCGGTGGAGTGCACGATCGCGCCGGCGCACAAGAACATCAGCGCCTTGAACAGGCCGTGGTTGACCAGGTGGTACACGCTGCCGGCGACACCGTCGGCGGTGCGAGCAGCGAATCCGATTACCAGGACGCCGGTTTGGGAGACGGTGTCCCAGGCCAGCAGTCGCTTCAGGTCGTCTTGCACCAGCGCCATCGCCGATCCGACTAGCGCCGATGCCACGCCGAGACCGGTCAACAACGCCGGCAGCGACGGCAGCGACGGGAAAACCTGCAACCCGATGCGACCCAGCGCGATCACGCCAAGGTCGACCATCAGGGCGGAGAACAGCGCGGAAACCGCACCCGGCACCGGGGTGTGGGTGTCGGGAAGCCAGGCGTGAAACGGCACCAGTCCGGCTTTGATGGCGAAGCCTGCCACCAGGAAGGCAACTCCCAGCAGCATCGCCCTCGAGACGCCCGAGGCGACCGCGTGATGGAGTTGCCCGAAGTTCAGCGCGCCGGTCGTCGCGTAGAGCATCGCGCTGCCCACGAACATCGCGAACCCGGCGATGCTGGTGAGCACCAGGTTTTTAAATGCCGCTTCCAGCGCGATCGGGCGTTCCAGGAAGAACCCGGTCAATCCGTAGCTGGCCAGTGCGGCCACCTCGAACCACACGAAGAGGTTCACCGTATCCGCGGTGAGAGCGGCCCCGACCAGCGCCGCCAACAGCAGCTGCACCAGACAAGCCAGCCCGCCCAGCTCTTTGGGCCCCAGATGGCCCAGCTCGGACAGCACGCTGACCACCAGAACGATCCCGACCCCGGTGGCCAGCACGGCGAACGTGACCCCGAAGGGATCGGCCACCAACGCGATGCCCAGGGCCGCATGCCCCACCGGATGCTCGTTGGACAAGAAATGAGTCAACAGGTGGCCGCCGCCGGCGAACACCCGCGCGCTCACCACCAGCAGCACCGCCAGCGAACCGGTCAGCACGATCACCGCCACGACGAGCGGCGCGCGGGCAGCCCGCCGAGCGGCCAGCGGCGCCAGCACTCCGCCGACCAGCGGCAGCACCACCGCCAGCGGAAGCAGCTGCGCGGCCGTCATAGCCGGCTCATTGCCGGTTCATGGCCGGTTCAACCCCGCAGCTCGGTCAGATCAGCCGAATCGATGCTGCGGTAGTGCTGGGCGACGCGCACCACCACCGTCAGGAACACCGCGGTCACCGCCACGCCGATGACCACGGCGGTGATGCAGAAGTTCTGCAGCACAGGATCCGCCACGTTCCCTGCGACCAACTCGTCTTGCCGGCGGCCCCCGGGCAGGCCCGCCAGCACCGGCGCAGTCGATCCGTTGCGGTAGGCCAGCGATACCAGCAGCAGATACGTCGACGATTCCATCAGCGATAGACCGAGGACGATTTTGACCAGGTTGCGCTGGGAGAGCACGGCGAACAGTGCCAGGCAGAACAACAGGCCGGCCGCCAGGTAGTTCGCGACGATCATGATTCGTCCTCGTCGGGGGTCCAGTCGTGCCCCATCCCCAGCAGCGCGAACACCGCGATGGTGATGCCGGTGGCCACTTCCACCAGCTCGGCACCCGACACCGCCTGCAAGGTGCCCCCGCCGCGGATCGTCTGCTGCGGTGCCAGCGGCAGCCAATTGTCCAGGAACGAGCCGGTCAGCCACAGCCCGAGCAGTCCGATCGCGATTATGGCTGCGGCACCGAGCATTTCGGCGACTTCCAGAACCTGCGGGCGCACCACCGGACGCATCGCGCGGTGCCCGAGCGCGGTGTAGAGCAGGATCACCACCCCGGCCAGCACCACACCGGCGGGAAAGCCGCCGCCGGGTGTGTATCCCCAGGCGGCCAGATAGATTCCGCCGACGGCCAAGATGACCGCCGCGATTCGCGCGCCGATTTGCACCACCACCGTCATCGCGACGGCGCGCTCGGGCGCGGGGGCACCCAGCGCGTCGTCGTCGGCGTGCACCGGCGCCAGGGCCTGCTCGCTCTCCTGGGCCTCGGCCTGACGCGCCTCGGACTCCTGCGCGTCGGCGCCTTCGCCGGGGTCGGTTTCCGCTTGCTCGACGCGCCCGGCACTCGCCTCGCCTACATACTCGGAACGAGGTTCGCGGCCGCGTGACAGCACGAGCACCGCCACCACGGCGGCCAGCAACAGAAACGTCTCACCGAAGGTGTCGAAAGCCCGGCTGCCGTACACCACCTCGTTGACCACCTCGGTGGTCCCCCAGCGCGGCAGGGCGATCGCCATCGCGTGTCTTGCGATGTCGGGCAACGGATTTGCGCCATCCGGCAGGCCGGTGACGGCGGTCAGGACGATCGCTGCGAGCGCCGCTATCAGCGTGGCGGCCAGCCAGGGGCGATGCCAGCGAGCGGCGCGGGCGGGCCGCGGGTCAGCCATTGGGTCCACCCGCTCCGCCGGGAGTGTTGTCGAGGCTCTCGCCAAGATCACCGACGTCGACTACGTCGGTGCGCAGTTTGCCGATCGCGATCAGATAGAGCACCGGCTGCGCGATCGCGCCGACCACCACTGTGGCCAGCGCGACATCGGGCGCGGCCAGCACGACGAACAAGCTACCCAGCACGGTGCCCATCGCCGACAGCGCCATCACCGCGCCGGTGAGGCTGCGCAAGAACACCACCAGTGCCGCACTGGCCAGCACCAGGCCCAGGCACAGGTAGTCCAGCGCCCAGAACGGGGTCATCGGCGATCTCCCGACGGGCGCTCGAGCCGCCCGGGTTGGTCGGTCACGGCGCCGCGCCACATCGGCACGCCCGTCTTGTAGGCCGCCCGCACCAGGGCATGTGAGGCGATCGGGTTGACCAACAGGAGTAGGACAGCGACGAACAGCGCCCTCGAGCCGAACGCGGTGAAGGGCCCTTTGGCCAACACCAGGCCGGCAAGGAGTGGCAACGCGCCGGCGGTGATCGTCTTCGACGAGCACTGGATGCGGGTGTACACGTCGGGCATCCGCACGATGCCGATCGCACCGCTGAGAGAGAAGAAAACGCCCAGCCCGCACAGCACGGCAACCGCGGCGGTCACAGCAGGCCCCTTTCCAGGTAGCGGGCCCATACCAGGGCCCCGAGGTAGCTGAACGAGGCCAACCACAGGGCAGCGTCGAGGTAGATTGTCCGGTCGACGACGGCCGCGTAGAACAGCACCACCAGCGCGCACTGCGTCGAGATGGTGTTCAGGGCGACCACCCGATCCGACACCGAGGGCCCACGAGCCAGGCGGACCAGCACTATGGCCGCCACCAGCAGCGGCGCGATACACGCGCCGATCAGCACGGCGTTCATGTTCGTTTCCTCCCGCCCGACCGAGACACCATGAGGACGCGCCGTTCCAGCGGCGCGTTGACCGATTCACCTGCGGGACCGGAGGGAACTGCCATCGCGTGATACTGCAGGCGGTGGCGGACGCGGTCCAGATCGACGAGCTGATTGTCAACGACCAGCGAGGTGAGCACGCCGGTCGCGGCCAGCTCACCGTCGGAGCGCGCCTCGGTCGCGACGATGACCATCCCGGAGCGAAGCGGCCGCGACGGTGACAAGATGCGGCGAGTCAGCGACAGATTGGCTGCGACGATGCGTGCCGCGCACTCAACGGCCAGCCTTGCCAGCGCACCGATGCGCCGAGGCCGCAACGCGGTCCACGGCCCGACCACCGCCCCGAGCGGGGCGAATGCGACTCCACACGCCAGTGCGACCGCCGCGCCGACCAGCAGATCCTCGAGAGTCGCGGTCCAGGTGAGCAGGATCCAGACGCCGTATGCCCAGGCGGTCAGCGCCGCCACACGCTGTAGACGCACCGCTATGCCCACTTGATGCCCACGTGTCATCCACTCCCACGTAGTCGCGAGATGCCGCGGCCGAAGCGCCTCGGTGTGCCGTCGGAACTAGCGGAATACCCCGCGGGCGCGAAATCAACCCGGTGGCGTCAAGTGGCCGGTTTCTTCACGCCACGCCTGGTGAGGCGCTCAGCGATGACTTTGACCGGAGTGTTGGATTCTTGAGAAAGCCGTCTCAGCAGTTCGAAGGCCCGTATCGCATCGACGTCGAAACGCTCCATGATGATGCCCTTGGCCTGTCCGATGAGATCACGGCTGGCCAGAGCCGACTCGAATTGGTTCTGACGATCGGCGGCGATGACCGCTAACGCGGCGTGGGTGGCGAGCATGGCGCCCACGGCCTCGAATTCAGCGCTGAACGGTCCGGGCTCGAACCCGAACAGATTCAGCGCGCCGCTGTCCGGCCCGTGCGTGTAGAGCCGAAACGACATCACGCGCAGCACACCGACGTCTCGCGCGGAACGCGCGAATTGCGGCCACCGGCTTTCGTCGCGCAGGTCGCTACAGCTGACGATGACATCGCGCTCGGCAGCATCGATACACGGACCTTCTCCCGTGCGCTCTTGCGCCCGGTCCACCACGGCGGCGATTTCCGACGTCGATCCGACACTGCGGAATTCGCCGCTCTCGATCAACAGCACGTTGGCGCAGTCCACGCCGTCAATCAGTTGTACGGCGGTGGCCGTCAGCTCTTTCAGAGTCGTGCCGATCGGCGTGTACTCATGGTTACTCGCCGCCAGCTCCGTGATTGCGCCCGCGATCACGTCGTCGAAACGATCACTCACGATTTGGCTACCCCGTCCACCACTTCCGCGCAGACTTTGCTCAGTGTGCGGGAGTCGTAAGTCAACACTAGACGCTTAGTTTCGGCCTGAAAGCCGAACGCGGTGAAGGCGCGATCAGTCCTTCCAGTGCTGCCGCTGCGGATAGGCAACATTAATGCCCACCAGCACCGTTCCGTGCACTGCGACGAAGGCCGCCGCGAAGGCGAGGGCAAACGTGACGGGGACGACGTCCCACCGTCCTGTCACCGTCGTCAGACCGGGCAGACTCGCGACCCGGGTAGCCACGGCGACGCCGAGGAAGACGACAGCGAGCAGGTCGCCGAAATACCAACCCGCCTGTGCCACACGGGGATTCCGGCCGAATCCGATGCTCCCGGCGACGGCCAGGCAACCGGCGATCAAGACGATGGCATACACAACGAAGTACGCGGGCAGCGCCTGTTGGCTGGCCAAGATGTACACGTGCGTCAGCGCGATGCCCAGCAGCAGCGCCATGCCCAACCCGGTTACCACCCTCGGCAGGTCGAAAGCCACGTACCCGCCAAGGCTGAGCATCCGAAAGAGGCGACTGCGGTGCCAGGTTTCTGGCCACGTCTCGACGAGAAGCCCCATCGTCGGTAGGTACCCGGCGATGAACGGCTCAAACCGGCCAGCACCCGGTCACAGCCCGACCGTGCCGGGCTACTCCAGCTGGTCGCGTAGGTGTTGCAAAGTGCCGGCCAGGATGCGCGAAATCTGCATCTGCGAGCAGCCGATTCGCTGGGCGATCTGGCTTTGCGTCATGGACTCGAAGAACCGCATCCGCAAGACCTCACGTTCGCGCTGCGGCAATGCGGCAATAAAGGCACGCACCGCCTCCCGATTGGTGATGTGGTCGATCTGCGGGTCGAGATCCCCGACCGACTCGGCGACCATCCGGTCTTTGCCGGAACTGGAGGCCCCGACAGGTGCGTCCAGGGACTCGAGCCGGTAGGCATCCCCGGCGACGAGGCATTCGACAACTTCCTCGCGCGGGACTCCCAGCACCTCTGATAGTTCGCTGGCCGTCGGCGCCCGTCCCAGCTTCTGGATTAAATCCGGGGTGGCCTTGCCGATCTGGACGTGGAGTTCACGCAATCGCCGCGGCACGCGCATGCTCCACGTGTAGTCGCGGAAATGACGCCTGACCTCGCCCATCATGGTCGGGATCGCGAACCCGATGAAGCTGGGACCTTTGGCGGGGTCGAACCGGTTGATGGCGTTCATCAGACCCAGTCGCGCTACCTGGATCAGGTCGTCCAGATTTTCGCCGCGACGGGCGAAGCGACGGGCCACGTGGTCGGCCAACGGCAGGCATCGCACGACGATGCGTTCGCGCTGCCGCGCGTATTCGCGCGACTCCGGCGGCGCAGTGCGGAGCACCAGGAACATGTCGACGACGTCGTCGTAGGAGTCCCCGGATGATGGTGAACCGACCGGCCGAGCCGGCCGGGAGGGGGCGAGTACTTCGCTCATGGGCATGAGCACCAGGTTTGTGTCACCGGCACATCCTGTGAGTCATGCGCAGCAGCCATTGCAATCGTGTGCATGGTCCTCCCACTGCACCCGGATCCGTCGAAACAAATCCGCTTGACGCGACGCACGAACCACCGAGCGCGGGTGACTGGGAACTTGCTGCCGCAGCCACGCAGCCCGGCAACCGTACGGCTACCGACCGCTTTGGACTAAACGGCGAAAAGTCCAGAATGGACCTATTCAGCGATTGTACGCCATGTCACATCGAGCCGGGGCCGAAAACCGCGCAGCTTCAGGCAGGTGAGGAGGACCGCTCCGTGAGCAACCCTCAGGATCCCTTCGGGCACAATCCGTTTGACTACGACCCGTTGGGCGGATTTTCATACGGCGGACCGCCGGCGGAACCGCTGGACTACCCAGACACGCCCGAACCACCATCCGGCCCGCCCGTCAACGCGTTCGCGACCTTGTCGGTGGTGTTCGCATTCGTGTTCGCCCCCGCGGGCGCGGTCCTGGGTCATCTGGGACTCGCACAAACCCGCCGCACCGGCGAACGGGGCCGGGAACGCGCGCTGATCGGAGTGGCGCTGTCGTATGCGTTCATCACCCTGGCCGTGATCGCGCTGATCGGGTGGGCCACGCTCGCCGTCGTCAGCTCAAACCGGACCGCGGCACCGACCGCCCCCACCGCCGCACCGCCGCCGCCCACCGTGGCGCCCGCCGATTTGGCCCAGCTGTTACCCGGCCTGGCGGACGTCAGAAAAATCACCGGCAACCAGAACCTGACGACCGGAAAAACCTGGGACCACATCGCCGGCAACAGCAGAGAGGGAAGCATCGACCGTTCCGAGTGCTGGGATAGCATCGGCCCGGGCAGCCCGGACGCCTACCAGGTCGAAGCCGTATTCGGTTACCGCGCATCGGAATTCACCGACACCAGCAACCCGCGCAGCTCGCTGCAGGTCGTTGCGGGGGTTGCAGCGTTCCGGGAGCCGGCCGCAGCCCAGAAACAGCTGACCCAGCTGCTCTCCGGATGGCGTCAATGCGGCGGCTCCGAAGTGAAGGTGACCCTCCCCTCCGGGCAGACGCTGACTTTCTCGCTGACCCATCCCACCGATGCCGGCAACGGCATCACGACCATCGAAGTGGAGAGCAAGGGACTGCGGCGCTCCGTCCGCGCGATCGCGGCAAAATCGAACGTCGTCGTCGATGTGAGCCTGTCCAACGCCGCCTCCGGCGACGCCGGCACGGATCGCGCCAAGCCGGCGGTGGGCATCGCCAACTACATTCTGGGCAAGATCCCGGGCTGAAAACCGAGCCGACCGCTCACCGAGCAGCGGAATCTTCGCCGGCCTGCAGCACCACCGCGGTGTGGGCGTCGACGGTGAACACCGCCGCCGCGCTGAATTCGTCGGCGTCGGCCGACGCCACCGTATCGTTGCCGCTGTGCACGACGGTCCGCCAATCGGTGCCGAACTCTTTTGGCGGAAGGGTGAACTCGATCGGCTCGTGGTGGGCATTGAAGCAGAGCAGGAACGAGTCGTCGAGCACCCGCTGCCCCCTCGGATCACGGTCGGGGATGCCGTGACCATTGAGGAACACCGCAACCGATTTCGCAAAGCCCGTCCCCCAATCCTCTTCGGTCATCTCCGTCCCGTCGGGGGCAAACCAGGCGATGTCGGGAAGACCGCCCTGGCCGCGGCGGCCCACCGGTTTGCCGCTGAAGAAGCGGCGGCGGCGGAATACGGGATGGCCTGCGCGCAGAGCTGATACCGCGGCGGTGAACTCCAGCAGTCCGGTGTCCGCATTGGCCCAGTCGATCCAGGTCAGTTCGTTGTCTTGGCAGTAGCCGTTGTTGTTGCCGTTCTGGGTGCGGCCGAGCTCGTCGCCGTGACAGATCATGGGCACACCCTGCGACAGCAACAGGGTGGTGATGAGGTTGCGCTGTTGACGTGCGCGCAGCTTGTTGATCTCGCCGTCGTCCGTGGGTCCCTCCGCGCCGCAGTTCCACGAACGGTTGTGGCTTTCGCCGTCGTTGTTGTCCTCGCCGTTGGCATCATTGTGTTTTTCGTTGTACGACACCAGGTCTCGCAGCGTGAATCCGTCGTGGGCGGTGACGAAGTTGATCGAGGCCACCGGCCGGCGCCCGGTGTGCTCATAAAGGTCGGCCGACCCGGACAACCGATAGGCAAACTCGTCGAGCATGGCCGGCTCGCCGCGCCAGAAGTCCCGCACGGCGTCGCGGTACTTTCCGTTCCACTCCGTCCACTGCGGCGGGAAATTGCCCACCTGGTAGCCGCCCGGTCCGACGTCCCACGGCTCGGCGATCAGCTTGACCTGGCTGACCGTCGGATCCTGCTGTATCAGTTCGAAGAACGTCGCCAGCCGGTCGACGTCGTAGAACTCACGGGCCAGCGTGGAGGCCAAGTCGAACCGGAAGCCGTCGACGTGCATCTCGGTCACCCAATAGCGCAGCGAGTCCATGATCAGCTGCAGCGAGTGTGGATGGCCGACGTTGAAGCTGTTGCCGGTGCCGGTGTAATCCATGTAGTAACGCTTGTCGTCGTCGACCAGGCGGTAGTACGCGGCGTTGTCGATACCGCGCATGGACAGTGTGGGGCCCATGTGGTTGCCCTCGGCGGTGTGGTTGTAGACCACGTCCAGGATCACTTCGATGCCCGCCTCGTGGAGGGCGCGCACCATCGCCTTGAACTCCTGCACCTGGCCACCCGGCGAGGTGGCGCTGGAATATTTCGGGTCAGGCGCGAAGAACGAAATCGTGTTGTAACCCCAGTAATTCGACAGTTTCTTTTCGATCAACGTGGAGTCATTGGCGAAGTGGTGCACCGGCATCAGCTCGATCGCGTTGATGCCAATTTTCTTGAGGTGCTCGATAATCACCGGGTGCGCCACGGCGGCGTAGGTGCCGCGTATCTGTTCGGGGATGTCGGGGTGGGTTTCGGTCAGACCCTTGACATGCGCCTCGTAGACCACCGTGTCGGCGTACTCGTGGTTGGGCGGACGGTCGTTGGCCCAGTCGAAGTAGGGGTTCACCACCACCGACTTGGGCATGCTGGCCGCCGAGTCGTCGTCGTTGCGGCTGTCGGGATCGCCGAAGGTGTAGCTGAACAGCGACTGATTCCAGTCGAACGTTCCGTCGATAGCCTTCGAGTACGGGTCGAGCAGCAGCTTGTTCGGATTGCACCTCAGCCCCGCCTCGGGCTCGTATGGACCGTGGACGCGATAGCCGAAACGCTGGCCGGGTTCGATAGCCGGCACAAAGCCGTGCCAGACGAAGCTGTCGACCTCGGGCAGCGCGAGGCGAGTCTCGGTGCCGTCGGCGTCGAACAGGCACAGCTCGACTTGCTCGGCCACTTCGCTGAACAACGCGAAGTTGGTCCCCGCTCCGTCGTACGTCGCGCCCAGTGGATATGCCTTACCCGGCCACACTTCGGTGGTGGGCGTGGGAGCGGGAACTGCTGTGCTGGTCATGGCGCGGTTCATACCCTACCAAGGGGGTTGTCAAACCGCGCGGCAATGTTTGCCTCGGACTGCTTATGCGTGAAATGCCGTGCCGGACATTACTTCTGCCGTGTCGGCGGCGTGACAGATCTCACGGCTTGAGCATGACCTTCACCGCGCCGTCCTGCTTCTTCTGGAAGATCTCGTAGGCGCGGGGAGCTTCGTCGAGCGGCAGCACGTGACTGGCGAACGAGTCAACGCCGAGCGGATCGTCGTCGATGAGCAGCGGCATGATGTCGTCGACCCATCGCTTGACGTTGGCCTGCCCCATCCGCAGCGTGATTTGTTTGTCGAACAGGGTGAGCATCGGGAGCGGGTCGGCCATGCCGCCGTAGACGCCGATCAGCGAGATCGTGCCACCGCGGCGCACGATGTCGATGGCGGAATACAGCGCACTGAGCCGGTCCACGCCGGCGGTTTGCATCAATCGTTTGGCCAGCGCATCCGGCAGCACCCCGGTGGCCTGCTGCGCCAGCCGAGCCGCGGGGGAACCATGCGCCTCCATCCCGACCGCGTCGATCACCGAGTCCGTGCCCCGCCCGTCGGTCAGGTCCCGGATCGCGTCGCCCAGAGAAACGTCGAGCCGGCTGAGATCGATGGTGTGTATGCCACGCGCTGCGGGGCGGGCCAATCGTTCGGGCACCAGGTCGACGGCGAAGACCCGGTAGCCGAGATGATCGGCGATGCGGGCGGCCATGTCACCGATCGGACCCAGACCGAGCACCGCCACCGTGCCACCATCCGGAATGTCGGCATAGGCTACTGCCTGCCAAGCCGTCGGCAGCACGTCGGACAGATAAACAAACCGCGAATCAGGCTGTCCCACAGGAACTTTGATGTGGGTGAACTGAGCCTGCGGCACACGGAGCAATTGGGCTTGCCCACCGGGGACTTCGCCGTAGAGTTCCGAATAACCGAACAGCGCCGCTCCCATGCCCTGGTCGCGGACCTGGGTGGTTTCACATTGGGTGTAGAGCTGCTTTCCGCACATGTGGCAGCTGCCGCACGAGATCTGGAAGGGGATGACGACCCGGTCTCCGACACGGAGGTCACCCACGTCTTTGCCCACTTCGCGGACAACTCCCATGGCCTCGTGACCGAGGATGTCCCCCGGGTTCATGAAGGCACCCAGGATTTCATACAGATGCAAGTCGGACCCACAGATATTCGTCGACGTGACTTCGACCACGGCATCGTTGGGCTGCTCGATCTTCGGGTCGGGTACCGTCTCCACGCGCACGTCACGCTTGCCGTGCCAGGTAACAGCTTTCATGGAAATTCCTGCGACTCCTGGTTGGACGGTCCTTGACTCTTCGGCGCATACCCGTCTGGCGCCCGTCGAAACGCCTGAGAACGTCCGCTGACACGGGTAATGCAGGGGTTGATCCCGTCGATCGCGGGTACCACACGGTTGTGACCGAGCCCGGAGTGATCATCGTGGGCAGCGGGCCGGCCGGAGTCGCCGCGGCAGAGTCGTTCCGCGACCACAACCCGAACAGCCCGGTGCGGATACTGAGCGCGGACATCGATTTGCCGTACGCCCGGCCGCCGCTGAGCAAGGAGTACCTGCGCGGCCAGACCGACGATGTCGCCCTGCATCCAGCGCAGTGGTTCGACGATCGGGCGATCGAGCTCATCCTCGATGCGGCGGTCGACCGGCTGGACCTCGACGCGCACGCCGTGTACGCCGGCGGTCAGCGCCACTTGTTCGACACGCTGATTCTGGCGTGCGGCGCTGCGCCGTCCGCCCCGCCCGTCCCCGGTGGGCAACGAGCGCTGCTGTTGCGCTCACTGGCCGACGCCTCAGCGCTGCGCGACGCCGCGGAAAGCGCAAAGTCCGCTGTCGTCATCGGCTCTGGCTTCATCGGCTGCGAGGCGGCCGCATCGCTGGCCCTGCGCGGTGTGGCAGTGACTCTGGTTGCCCCCGAAGCACTTCCCCAAGAGAAGCGGTTGGGCAGCGAGGCCGCCGGACGGCTGCTCGACCTGGTGACCGAAACAGGCGTACGCCACGTCGGCGGGGCCGAAGTCGAGGAAATCACCGACACCAGTGTGCGACTGGACAACGGCGCGGCCATCGACTGCGATCTGGTTCTCGCCGCGACCGGAGTCACGCCGCAGAGCCGCGTCGCCGACGAAGCCGGGTTGCAAATCCGTGACTCCCGTGTGGTCGTCGGCTCCGACATGCGCACGTCGGTGCCCGCCGTGTATGCCGTGGGTGATGTGGCGCTGGCGCGGCACGAGGTCGCCGGACGCCATTTGGCCATCGAACACTGGCAGGACGCGACCGACCAGGGCAGAATCGCCGGGACCTGTGCGGCCGGTGGCGCTGCGAAATGGGCTGAGGTACCCGGCTTTTGGACTTCAATCGGCGACGCGACGGTGAAGTACCATGCCTGGGGCGACGGCTTCGAACGTAGCCGCATGCTCGACCATTCCGATGGCTTCACCGTCTGGTACGAGTCCGGGGACGCAGTGGTCGGCGTCCTTACCTATAACGCCGACGACGATTACGACCTCGGCGAGCAGTTGATCGCCGAGCACCGGCCCTCACCAGCCTGAAACGACGAGTTCGCCCGCCGCCTGTTTAGTGTGGCGCCATGCCGGGCAATCGGGCGTCGTGGAAACGGACAACAGCGATAACACCGATAACACCGACATGCTGGAGCAGTCAGAGGGGCTGGACTCCGACGAGGTGCGCAACGACGACGGCGACGAGGTGGTCGATCCGCCCGATGAGTGGATCGAAGCCGAGGTCAGCGATTCGCTCGACGACAAGTTGGCGGCGGAGACGCCGGACGACACGCCGGTCGGCGCGCCGTCACGAGATGCCCACGACTCGGATGCAGGCGGCGCGCTCAACATAGCCGGCGATGACGACCTGGACCATATCGATCCGGCTCAGCACGGCCGCGACAGCGGGCAGATCGACGGAACGCCGGAGGATGGCGAATCCTTTTTCAACGTCGAGAGATAGCATCGTTGCCACTCGAATCCCGCTCCATCGCAATCCCACTCAAACGTCGTCCTCAAACTCGTCAAGCCCACGTCAACCGCTATTTTTGGGGCGGAGCCGGAAGTTGCGCCAGCCCTGACGTTTACGGCCTAATCGGCCGGGTATGCAACGCTACAACGTCAGAAGGTTGACCAAATGCATAGTGATCTCGCAGACCCGGTTTCGCGGCGAATTCATCGCCGCCGCAGCGTACAATCCGTTGCGCTGGCCGCCTCCTGCCGTGCATTTGTGAAAAACGCCATCCGGATCTGGGCGCTACGCCCCGACCTCTATTGGCCATTCGCCGCAATAGATTTCCTGGCCGGGCTGGTGCCTTGGCGCGGGCAGGCGACGATACAACCGGTGACACTTCCGCACTGCAAAGCTGAGTTGGTCTCTGCGGATGGTGTCTCCGCGTCGCGCGCGGTGCTATACCTGCATGGCGGAGCGTTTTTGGCCTGTGGACTGAACACACACCGCTCAATGGTGTCGCGCTTGTCTCGGGCTGCTGACGCTGTCGTCCTCAATGTCGGGTATCGAATGCTGCCCAGGCACGCGGTCACCGATGCCCTCGCCGATTGTGTCGACGCGTTGCAATGGCTACGGCGCCAAGGCTATCCGCCCAGCAGCGTGGTGATTGCGGGCGACTCCGCCGGAGGCATGTTGGCTTTCCTGCTCACGCTCAACATGATCGAGAGCGGCGATGCCCGGCCCGCGGGTGTCGCGACCGTCTCGCCGCTGACCGACCTGGGTTCTACGCGTCGGCTGGCCCATCCCAACGCTCGCCGATGCGCGATGTTCGGCAACCGGGTACTGCCGGCTTTCGCCAAATACGTTGAACGGTGCCACAAGCGACTCACCGCGGGCGGCACACCCTGCGTGGTGGCGCCACCCGTTGATGCCGACTTGTCTGCGATGCCCCCGGTGGCGATTCACGTCGGCGGCGACGAATTGTTGTTGCACGATGCGGAGTTGATGGCAGAGCGCCTGTCGGAAGCCGGAGCGCGGTGCGACTTGCACGTATGGCAGGGACAGATCCATGACTTCCCATTGGCCGCAGACGTTTTGCCGGAAGGCCGCCGGGCGATAACCTACCTCGGCGACTTCATCGACGAAGTGACCGTTCCCCGCAGGACCCGCGACACCGCCACCAGCCCTCCGGCGGCTTGAGCGGTCACTCGCACTCAGTCATGCGCTCTTCGCTAGCGCCGACAGGCCAGACATGCTGCCGCCCTTGGCGATTCGACAAATCATCATGCGGGTGGCCTTTTCCAAGATCTCCTGTGCGGCGTCGGGCCGACGGTTGCGCGCCGCGCGTTGTGTCGCCGCGGCGATGGTAACGCCCTGCTCGTAGCCCGTGACGACCCGCGGATCTACGTACGAGCCGCGCACCACCGCCGGGGTGTTACCCAGCTCCTCGGAGACTTCCTTCATCACCGCGGCCTCGACCCGCTTGGCCACCCGCCGGGAAACGGCCGGGTCGGCGTCGGCGAACGCCGCTGCGGCCAGCACGGTTCCGTGCCAGGTCCGAAGATCTTTCACGCTGTATTCGTCGCCGACGAGTTCCTTGAACCGCGCATTGAGGTCTTCGGCCCGCACTTCCGTCCAGCCGGATGCCGCTCGGCACACCAGGAGTCGTCGGGAGCGCTCGCCGCTGCGCTGTAGCGACCGCACCGCGCGGACCACCTGAACGTCCTCGATCTCGAGTGTGCGCCGCACCCCGCTTTTCGCGGGATAGTCGAATTTCACAGTGTCACCGCTTATGACGACGTGCTGACATTGCAGCGTGGCGATGCCGTAAGACTCGTTTTCCTCTGCGTATCGGTCACCGCCCGCGCGGAAGTAGCCTCTGTCGAGCAGGTACAGTGCCAACGCCAGCACCCGGTCACGCGTCAGGCCGCGGCCTGCCAGGTCGCGCGAAATCTGTTGTCGCCACGCGGGCAACTCCTTGGACAGCTCCAGCACGCGGTCGAATTTCTCTTCGGAACGCTCCTGCTGCCAAGCCTCGTGGTAAAGGTATTGGCGGCGCCCGGCCGCATCGGTGCCAACGGCCTGGATGTGTCCGTTTGGGTATGGGCTGATCCACACTTTCTTCCACGCCGGCGGGATAACCAGATCCTTGATCCGCTGCAGAGTGTCGGCATCGGAGATCCGCTCCCCCTCCGAGTCGAAGTAGGCGAAACCCTTCCCGCGGCGCTTCCGGGCGATCCCCGGCTTGCTCACCGCGCTACGACGCAGGCGCATGACCGTACTCCACTTCCGTTGGCTTACCACAAGTTACCCGCACAAGCGACGGTTCATACCTGCGCGCCGCATCGACGCGCAGGCATGAACCATTGTCCGGTCAGCGAATCAGCCGGCCATGAACTCGTGGTAGGCCGACTCCAGATTCGGTGACAGCGCCGTCACGTTGCACTGACGTTCGGTGTCGCCGATCGGAGCCAGGATGCCACGGAGGTCGTTGTACTCCTGCGGGTGCGCGGTGAAGTAGCTGCGCAAACCCGCCGCCGCCTGAGGACGCGGCTGACCGTAGGCGGCCATCACCGCCTGGTTGGCCCCTGGGTGGGTGTCCAGGTACTGCTGCGCGGCGCCGGTCACCGACGAAACGGTGCCGTTGACGCCCTCCGGGCTGCAGTCGGGTGCCGCGGCCGCCGATGGGGCCCCGACGATACCGATGGCCAGTCCCCCGAGCAGACACCCAGCGCTGATGCCGGCCACTCGCCGGCGTGCGGGCAAACTGCTGAATTTCATGATCACTTGTCCTTCGAGATGTTGCGAATCGATCGTTGGGGCTCCCGATTCCCCGGAATTCAAAGTAGCCGAAGCGAAACCGTGCCGATCCGGCGTTCGCCCTCGACGAACGCGCCACAACCGGTGTTAGCTGGCGACTGGATGACACCGGCCACAAAAACGGGGCGTTTTCGCTAAGGAGACGACCAGATCGGCGCTCCAAAGTTGAGAATTCTCAGAAACATGGCCTTGTTCTTAAGCAATCGTGACGTCGTATTGTGACCGAACCGTTATTCGCAAGGTGGCCCTGAGCTGCCCTCAGCCTCCGTGAGCCACGCCACATGTTTCAGATCCCGGCCATCCGGAAACACTGCCCCAAGCGGGAAATCCTGAGACGGTTGACGTGGTTGGATCGCGCTCTGCTCAGGGGCCCGCTGGATGTGCGTAGTCCAAGGTTGGGCACGCGCAACCGCCGAAAAAAGCGATGACAGGGAGGAATTCATGGGCGAGAAGAGTGGGCCCCAGGAAGCCGTCGAAGGCGTTGTCGAAGGCGTCAAGGGTAAAGCCAAGGAAGTCATCGGCGCCGTGACGGGCCGCGACGACGTCAAGCGAGAGGGCGAAGCGCAGCAGGACAAGGGCGAAGCCCAGCGCAACGCAGCCAAGAAGGAAGCCGAGGCGGAATCCGCCCGCGGGGCGGCCAGCGCCGCAGAAGAGCGGGAGCGGGCCAACCAGTAGCTTGCAGCGAGAATGGCCCCAGTCCTAGATCGGACTGGGGCCATTTGCTGTGCGACGCGAATGCTATGTCCTGACCGCTATGTCCTGAACAGGGTAACCATGACGGCGATATCGCAAAGCAGAAGAGCCAACGCGCAGCCGGGAACGACGATGCCCCATCGACGTTTCGCGGTGAAAAACGAGATTGCAAGTGTCAATACGGCCACGGCGGGGGCGCCGTAAAGCAGCACACCGTAGAGCAGACCACTAGGTCCGAGGTTGGGGCATTGCGACCCACTGCACGCCGCCACGCTCATCGCCGCGCCGATGCCGAAAATCATCACCGCCGCCGCTAAGGGAACGGTGAGCAAGGCCAGCGCCCAGTTCACCCAGGCGCGACGGCGCCGACTGCGATCGTCATTGTCGGGCGGGCCGGCGGGCGTATCCGACGGCAACTGACCGGCGTTGCTCTCCTGCAGGCTCATTAGCGTCGGCTACCCACGCCGAGTGGAGTGAAAACCTGAGGTGGAGCCCCCCTCAACCTTCGGCCGACTGTTGCGCCATCGCGTAGCCGAGCTGAAGGAAGTCCGCCCCGGCCAACGCGGTGAAACTGCCGGCGACCAGGCGAGTGAATCTGGGCGCAAAGACCAAGCCGATGACGAATCCGGTCGCAACCCACATGTCGAGACAGAACGGACAGGTCAACAGCTCACCCAAGCTGTGCCGTAACTGACCCGCCTGCCTGGCTTCTTCATTCACCTCTGCCGGGCCGCCGGTGCCCGCATATTGCGTGAACGGCGCTCGCAATGGACTCGTCACCGCGTCCTTGGTCAACGTTCGCGAAAGCTTGTGGGTGCCCAGGGTCACCATGACCAGGTCCTGCATACGCCAGCGGTCGGGCAGCCTGCGCCCGGTTAGCGCCGCAATCAGCGTTGCGCCGATTACCAAGAGGCCATAGACCCCCATCACCACGAGATACCCACCCAGTGGGCGGGGATTGTCGCCGCGGTACACCTGTGCTTCGTGCCGCGCACCGTCGACCGCCTCGGCGCCGGCGTTTGTCACTTCTCCCATCGCAACTCCTTCATGGACGGTGTCTACAATCGGCGAGATCTCCGCTGTCCGCCGGAATCGGTTCGGGCACAGTGGGTTACGTGTCGTATGGGGGGTATCGTCGTTGCTTCAGGGTCCGCGCCAGATGCGCGGCGTTGCGGGCAGCCGCGGCGGTGGCGGACGCGATCTGCTCCGGCACTTCGTCGAGATCGTTGTAGTCGGTGGTCTCCATCGCCGCACCGTTCCAATACGTGCAGCCCTGCGCCGGAATGCTGTATCCGATGTCGTTGAGGGCTTGGAACAGGTCGGCGACCACCTTGTGCGCCCCATCCTCGTTGCCCACCACACTGACAATCGCGACCTTGCCAACCATCGCCGGTGTTCCATCGTCGTCGGTGTTGGACAGTTCGGCGTCGAGGCGCTCCAGCACGCGTTGGGTGACGCTCGACGGATGGCCCAGCCATACCGGTGTGCTGATCAGCAGGATGTCGGCACTCAACACCTTGCGCCGGATCTCCGGCCACGCATCGCCGGGCCCCATGTCGTTTTCGACGCCTGGTGCGATCGCGTGGTCGACGCAGCGAATCAGCTCACATTCGGCGCCTGCGGCCTTGAATTCCCCGGCCACATGCTCGGCTATCAACGCGCTGCTGGAAGGCGCGGGACTGGGTTTCAGACTGCATACCAGTCCCAGCGCGCGCAAGGGCAGCTTCGTCTCATCGGCCATCCCGCTCTCATACCCGCCGATCGCGCGACGAAAACCACAGCTCAGGCCCGATTTCGAGACAGCCCCAGACCCGTTGACCGCCAGGATGATTCGTGGCAGGCGCAGAGGCTAGCGGGTACGACGCGCCTTGGTCGGTCGTCGAACCGAACTCGGTTGGTCGGTGGATAGGATGCGCCGCACGGCAGTGTCAAGTTGCTCGGCGACCTCGCGGTATGACAGCGTGCCACTGGCCGCGCGGACCATCACGCCGATATAGATCAGCTCGAGTAGCACCACGGATTCCGGATCCGCGTCCCCGCCCGCGGCCGCGGTGAGCAGATCGTGGACGAAGCCGCCCATCTGCATTCGAAGCAGTTCGACATCCGGGTCGCCGCTGTTCATCGTGACGGCGACCGCGTGAGCCAATGCCGGCTCATCGCCGACGATGAAAGCCAGATCGCGCAGCACACCAGCCACCCGCTCGACGACGTCGGATTCGTCGCCGGCCGGCTCGATGCTCGACATCCGCCGCCAGAACACCTCGGCGATCAGATGTTCTTTGGAGGAGAAATACGTGTAGGCGGTCGCGCGGGCCAGTCCGGCCCGGGCGGCCACCGCCTGCAGCGTGAGCTCTTGGTAGCCGACGTCGCGCAATACCTCGAGCGTGGCACGACCGAGTTTCAAGACGGTGTCGGCGCGTTTACCGGTGAACCGGCGACGCGCCGACTCGACCGACATCCCGTTGGACATGTGTCTAGACGCTACTACATCCACGCCCGTCACCTCCTCCCGGAGGACGTCATTTTTACGGTGTCAGCCCAGTACCGGGAATCGCCGGGCGGCGGCGAGTTCGTCGATTCCGGCCTGCATCACCGCGCGCACGTGGGCGTCGACTTCGGCGATGTCGGGGTTCTTGCCGAACTTCTTGCGGATGTTGATCGGCTCGAGCACCCGGGTCACGATCTTTGCCGGCAGTGGGAGGTTCGGGGGCAATACGAACAGGCTGATGCCGAACGGGAAGCCAAACGTGATCGGCGCGATTTTGGTCCGCGCCAAGCGAGCGAGCGGACCAAGGCGCTGCGCCAAAGAGGTGCCGCGGGTGAGGAACAACTGGGTCTCCTGCCCGCCGATGGACACCATCGGGACGATGGGTACTCCGGCTTCGATCGCCGCCCGCACATATCCGGTGCGGCCGTCGAAGTCGATGACGTTCTGTGCCGATGTGGGCCGGTAGGCGTCGTAATCGCCCCCGGGAAACACCACCACAATCCCGTCGCTGCGCAACGCGCTGGCGGCGTTGTCGTGATTGGCCGGGATGAAGCCGATCCGTCTCAAGAAGTCTCCGGTGGGGCCAACCATGATCATGTCGTGGCTCAGGGTGTAGATCGGACGGTCATAGCCGTGCTCTGCGTACCAGTCGATGGCGAAGATCGGCACATCGAATGCCAGCTGACCCCCGGAGTGGTTGGAGACCACCAGCGCGCCGCCGGCCGGCACGTTCTCGAGGCCGTGCACCTCGGATCGGAAGTATCGCTTGAGCACGGGCCGGATGATGCCGATGACGCGCTCGGTGAGACTCGGGTCCCATTTCGCGATCTCGGGTGCGGAGATTTCGGTGCTGGTCATGATGTCCTTTCGGTGGCTTAGGCCACGACGGCCTGGTAGTCGTACTGGCCGGCTTCACTCGAGCTCATGAACCCTCCTGCCGCAGAACGGATCTCACCGAATTCTCGGATCATCGCCGCGGTGACCTGGTGGGCATCGGTGAGGGTCGCGGCGTCGGCCAGCACGGAGACGTTCAGCTGATCCGCATAGCTCCACACGGTGATGTTCAGGCCGCTGCCTGCCACAAGTGGGCCCACGGAGTAGAACTCGGCGACCGTGGTTCCCGCGACTGTCACGAATTCGCGCGGGCCGGGCACGTTGGAAACGACCAGATTCTGCATTTTGTTGTGGCTGTCCGTGCGTGCCATCCAGCCGCTGAGCATCCGCGCCAACCCGGGTGGCATGTAGGCGAACCACCGTGTCCAAAGCTCCGGCCCTTGGAGCGTATGCAATTGCTTGGCCGCAATGGCTGCATCGTGGCTGTGTTTGACCCGGTCTATCGGGTCGGCAACGTCGGCCGGAAGCGCGACCGCTATCTGGGTGAAGTTGTTGCCGGACGACCTTCCCGGCGACGAGTCGAGGCATACCGGCACCATCGCCACCAGCCGCGTGTCCGAGCTGCCGTCGTAACGCAGTCGCAGTTCCCGGACGGCGCCGGCACTCATGGCCAGAATCAAATCATTGATCGTGCAACCCAATTGACGGGCGACCCGTTTGGCGTCGGCGAACGGCATACTGGTCGTTGCGAATCGGCGTTCGGTGGTGAGCCGATGATTCATGAAGGACTTCGGGGCTTTGGGGCGTTCGACGCGGTCTGACTGGTTGCGTCTGGTCCGTCGGACGCGGCGGACGCCGGACGCGGTATAGCGCAAAAGGCTTGGGAACTCGGCTATTTGCCGCAGGTGAGCGCGAGTGGCGGCCCATAGGAGTCCAGTCCTGGTCGGCAACGGGTCGAACTCGGCGGTATCAACGGTTTCCGGTCTGTCCAGCGCACCGGCGAGCAGATTTGCCGACGCGACACCGTCGGCGAGTGCGTGATGAATCTTGGTGATAACGGCGACCCGCCCGTCCGCCAGGCCGTCGACGACATAGATCTCCCACAACGGCCGGGTGCGGTCCAACGGCTCCTCGATCAATTTGGCGATCGCGTCGTCGAGTTCGCGCCGTCGGCCTGGGGCCGGTAGATGCAGTGGTCGCACATGATATGCGAGGTCGACGGGACAGTTCTGCCGCCACATCGGACGGTGAAACGCGTAGGGAGTGTCGACGAGTACGCGCCGCATCGGTTCGAATCGATGCAGACGCCGCTGCAGAACCTTGCGAACTGTTTCCACCGAGAAGCTGCCGGTGTTCGGCGAGTCGACGATCGCGATTTTGACCGTGTGCATCGGCACGTTGGCGGCCTCGCTGTAGAGCATCATCGCGTCCGAACCGCTAAGTCGTTTCACTGCTTGACCCTTCGCACAAGAATTTTCGATTTCCGCAATTGCTGCTGCACATCCGTCGATGCCGACGCACCAGTACGTCTTGAGTCACCGCGCTGCACAGCTGATTTTTTGGATTGCCCGACACGCTCAGTCGGTGAGAGGAACGTTACCGGGGAAAATAGACTACTGTCTAGACGTAGCAACAGACAGACGTGTGGAATATGTCACAGCCCAACAGTCCGCCCCGACCGATGTGCCTTTGTGTCAGCTGACCGAATTACTAAGTCCGGCAACTAGATTGATCGTTACGGCGAGGATCACCGCCCCGAAGAGGTAGGACAGTAGCGCCTGGCACAGTACGACGGCACGGAACTGCCCGGTCTCCAGACTGGTGTCGGACACCTGGTAGGTCATGCCGACGGTGAACGCGAGATAGAAGAAGTCCACGAAGCGTGGGTTCTCTTTGCCGTTGAAGTTGATCCCACTGCCCTCGTTCGAGTAGTAGACGTCGGCATATCGGACGCTGAAGACGGTGTGGACCACGCACCAGGCGGCGACGATGCTGATCACTCCGACCGCCGCGGCGATCTGCTTCTCGACCCCGCTCTTCGATCCGGCGGCAAGCAGATGCGCCACACCCGCCAGACTGGCCACGCTGGCGGCCAGGATGATGCCGTCGGTGACCCACCCTCGCGGCGGGTCCTCGGGACGTACGTGGGCACGTGTCTGTTCGGCGTCCATCGGCAAGACGACGATCCAGGTCCATGCGAGGTAGACGCCGGCTGCGGCGATCCACCCGACGGCGGGCGCATACCTCCATCCCGTGGTGAATCCGAGTACCAGCGCAACGACCAGGCCGACCAGCAGTGCCACGATCAGCCGGATTACCACACGCTTCTGCAAGTGCGCCCGAGCTTGGAACTCCATAGTTCAAGCTAAACACCGTTCTGGGCAGTCCTGGCTCCGACGCGGCCTAGTCACCCATCAGAGTGCTCGCAGGCCACGCAGGGTCCTGCTTATCAGTTCGCGTCGTTCGTCGATTGTCATCGAGTCACCGACGGGTGCGGACACTCGCAAATAACCTTGTGCCACCAGGTCTTCGACCAGGAACCGCGTCGCACCGAGCGGCAAGGACAGACGAGCGGCGATCTCGGCGATCGAGGGGCTGTGCACGCAACACGTCAGGACCTGGCTCCGCACATCATTTCTCGGCCAGCGCGGCGGCTTCGCTGTGGTGTTGAGCACTTCGACCGGAGCCTCGGGTGCCAGGTTGACCGTCAGCGTGTACGGCCGGACCAGGCTCGGCTCGTCAGCGGTTTCCGGTTCTGTGAACAAGTCGTCGATCGGTTCGGTCCTGGCCTCCGGGTACTGATGCGCGTCGGCGTGCTTGTGGCGGACATGTGGCGAACCATCGAACAGATGGTTTTCCAAGTACCACAACGCCTGGTCGGCATGCACAGATGCGCGAAGCTCGCTGGAGACGACCTTGAGTATGGTGCGGTCGGGGCCGATGACGAATGTGGTCCGTCTGACCGGAAGCAGTCGGGCCAGCAGGCCACGGCGCCGACTGTGCCGGGTACGCCGGGCCGCCTCACGCGTCACGACGGATCTACGCAGCTTGGCGAGCCTGCCTCGCCGCACCCCGAACAGCTCGGACACCACGCCGTCCGCGTCAGAGAGCAGCGGATAGTCGAACGAGCGCTGTTGGGCGAAGTGGGCCTGCTTGTCGACGGTGTCGGTGCTGATGCCCACCCGCTGGGCGCCCACCGTGGCGAATTCATAGCTCAGGTCCCGAAAATGACAGGCCTGAGCTGTACAGATCGGTGAGGATGCTAATGGGAAGAAGAACAGCACAACGGGTCCTTCGGCCAGGAACGCCGAAAGTGTCCGAGGCCGACCGGCGTGATCGTACAGAGTGAAGTCAGGCGCCTTCTCGCCCGCGATCATCGGCAAAGACTAACGCGGGAAGCTGAGCGCGACACGGCACTCTAATTAATTAGGTATTGAAAGCCACGCTGGAAATTGTGGACACTTTTGCTGCCCTGCGGCCGCGCGACCTCTACCTCGAGTTCTGTGATACGGCGTTCGAGTGCTGCCCAATGCATTTAGGGACAGCCGGAGCCGGTTTGGGGTGCGATTGTGTATGCGTTGTCGCACAACATTATTCGCAACCTCGGTACCAGTCGGGCCGGGGCCCCTAGTGGCCGAGACCGCACGCGCGGCGATGCGTGTCAGTCGACCAGAGATAACCGCAATCCGAACATTGCAAGTGCACCAACGTCCCCTTATTGCTCAGCAAGTACTGCCAGTGGGTAGCGCAGTTTCGGCTGCCCCGACAATCAGCACATTTCGCGACGCGATTGCAGCACGGGCAGGGCAGCCATGCGCGGCGGCTGCGGTCGGCGGTCGGATCAATCGGGAACATGATCGGTCGTCCGCTCGGGCAGGACGCCGGCGCGGACCAACTCCTCGTAGACCCTCTGCTGCTCTTCGTCCAGGTCCGAGTACAGCATGTCGTAGGCCTTCTGTTCCTCGGCGAGCACGACAACCGGATCCCAGTCGCCATCTATCGCTTCGAGCACTGCGCTGCGTCGACGCGCCTCGTCGAGGGTCAGATCAAAGAACAAGTCAAGGTTGGCCATCGCGCTCCCAGCCATTAGATAGATACGCAAACAAAGGATCAGGATGACCCAATCGAGGCTGGGGAGGTTATGAACTGCGTCACTGTTCGCGGTTGAAGTCCGTCACACTCGTTGCACGCCGGGCCGGAGTACCACTGCCGACGATTCTGGATCACAACAGGAGAAATCTGCTCCCACTGACCCTGAAAAGCAATGTTCCGAAGAAGTGTTCCCAAACGGCATGAAAACGGCCCCCAGGCTTGCGCCTGAGGGCCATTTTCACTGGTAGCGGGGACAGGATTCGAACCTGCGACCTCTGGGTTATGAGCCCAGCGAGCTACCGAGCTGCTCCACCCCGCGTCGGTAAACGCAAGGTTACCCAACGCGCGGGAACCTCACCAAATCGCGGGTTCAGCGACCGCGGCAGCCTCGATGCCAGCGCGGTCAGTGTGTGGGCGGTTTCAGCCCGTATCGCTTTCTGATGTCGTCCATCCAGTCGGGGTCACCATACGTCAGGCCGTACTTGTCGGCCAGTTCGCCGAATTCGGGCAGCTCATGCAGCGCCTGACCGGCCGGATCGCCGGCGTGCGCGACCAGCAACTCACCCAGCTCCCGGAAGTAATTCTCGAAGCCGCCCGGAGTGATGATCTCGATGATGCGGCCGGGCTCGTTGCCGGCGTTCCACATCGCGTGCATTTGCCCGCGAGGTTTGGTGATGTAGCCACCGGGCCCCAGGACCACCTCGCTGTCGTCGGAGCGGAAACCAATCTCACCCGCCAGCACAATCGAGTATTCGTCTTCGCGGGTGTGCCGGTGCGCGGCGGTGAGCGCGCCAACCGCGAAGGGATGCTCGACGATCGACACCTCGCCGTTGTTGTTGCGGCTGGACAACTTGAACACCGCCCCGAAACCGGGCAACGCCACGCTGTCCCCCTCTCCGGGCTGCACCACCGTGACCCCGATCGGACTTACCTCGGCCATGTGACCAAACCTCCTCGTGCCTACCAGTTTTGTTGAACTGTGCTGTTTTTCAGCTATTCGGGCCAGCCGCTGTTGAGGATTACGTCGACGAAGTCGTCGCGCTTGAATGTGGGGTCGAAGCGCTGCAATACGTCGGCGTTCATGGTGCCGTAGGTGCTTTGCGGGCGATGCCTCATACCTTGGTCGAAGGCCGCGAGGATGCGATTCTTGAAGTCCGGACGCGGATGGGCGGCGGTGACCGCGGCAAGATCGTCGGGCGAAAGCTCGTCGCGGCCGATGCCTACCACGTCGGTCTGGACACCGGCTGAAAGCAACGCGATTTCGGGTTCGAGGTAAGCCGGTACCTCGGGTGTCGTGTGTAGGGCGATGCCCAGCCACACCTTGTCGGCGTCGGCTTTGTCGAAGCCGCGTTCCAGCAGGAAGTTCCGGGCCGCGTCGGCGCCGTCGACCTCGAAGCGCCGCGTGGACGTGCGGTAGCGGGGCGTGAGACCGATGTCGTGAAACATCGCTGCCACGTAAAGCAGCTCCGGATCTGTGTGCAACCCGAGGCGGCGGCCCTGCAGGGCGCCGAACAGAAACACCCGCCGGGAGTGGTGGAAGAGCAATTCGTCTTCGGCTTCGCGAATGAAGTCGGTGACCCCACGAACGAGCGGGGTGTCGGGTATGACGATGCCGGCGATGGTTTCGATGGTCTCACTCGTTTCAATCGGCGCAGTGGTCATGATCATCTCCTTTGCGGGTACGACTTAAAGTCTGCGGGCCTACCGGCCCGGCGCCGCTGTCCGTTTGAGCCGTCATTCCCACAAATTGCGACACGGTCCGCACAATGAGCATGTGCCGGACGCTCGGGTGGTGGTGATCATCGTCTTCGACGACGTGACGATGCTGGATGTCGCAGGAGCGGGTGAGGTCTTCGCCGAAGCCAACCGCTTCGGCGCCGACTACCGGCTCAAGATCGCATCAGTGGACGGGCGCGACGTCACAACCTCACTCGGCACCCGGTTGGGTGTCACGGACTCGATTTCGTCAATCGAGCGCGCCGACACCGTCATGGTCGCCGGAAGCGACAACCTGCCCCGACGAGCGATTGATCCTGATCTCGTCGAGGCGATCAAGTCAGTCGCGGGGCGGACCCGGCGGCTGGCCTCGATATGCACGGGGTCGTTCATCCTGGCGCAGGCCGGCCTGCTCAACGGCCGGCGTGCCACCACGCACTGGCATGATCCCCGGAGGTTCGCCCGGGCTTTTCCCGACATCGCTGTCGAGCCGGACGCGATTTTCGTCCGCGACGGCGATATTTTCACCTCGGCCGGGATTTCGTCAGGCATCGACCTGGCGCTGGCATTGGTCGAAATGGACTACGGCACCGACCTGGTTCGCAATGTGGCCCGGTGGTTGGTGGTCTATCTCAAACGCGCGGGTGGTCAATCGCAATTCTCGGTGCTGGTCGAGGCCGACCCGCCGCCGCAGTCTGCCCTGCGAAAAGCCACGGACGCAATCTCGGCCGACCCGGCGGCTAACCACAGCGTCAAAAGCCTTGCCGCGCGGGCATCGTTGAGCACGCGCCAGCTGACCCGGCTATTCCAGTCCGAACTCGGGACGACACCGGCCCGCTATGTCGAAATGGTGCGCATCGATGCCGCCCGCGCTGCGCTCGACGCGGGCCGCACCGTCGCCGAGACCGCGCGCGTGGCCGGGTTCGGCAGTCCCGAAAGTCTGCGACGGGTATTCGTCGACCACCTCGGCGTCTCGCCGAAGGCCTACCGGGAAAGATTCCGCACCGCATCTCGCGGCTGATGCACGCACTGCGCCGGCACGTGGACTCCAAGCGTACTGTTGCGCCGTGCACATCGACGTGATGGCGGTTCCACAGCCGCTGAGCAAGATTGGCGATCTGGCCCGTCAAACCCAGGACGCAGGTTTTGCCGGCCTGCTGTTCACCGAAACCGGCCGCACGGCCTATCTGAACGCCGCCGTGGCCTCGCAGGCCGCACCGGGCCTCGAGCTCTCCACCGGGGTCGCGGTGGCATTTCCGCGCAGCCCCTTCGTCACCGCGGCTGCGGCGTGGGAGCTGCAGGAAGCAAGCGGCGGGAAATTCCGGCTCGGCCTCGGCACGCAGGTGCGCACCCACGTGGTGCGGAGATACGGCGTGGCATTCGAGCGCCCGGGTCCGAGGCTGCGCGACTATGTCCGTGCCGTAAAGGCGTGTTTCGCCGCTTTCCGAACCGGCAAGCTTGATCACCACGGCGAGTTCTACAACCTCGACTTCATTACCCCGCAATGGAGCGCGGGGCCCATCGACGCGCCCGACCCCAAAGTCGATATCGCAGCGGTGAATCCGTGGATGTTGCGGATGGCGGGCGAAGTGGCCGACGGCGTGCATGTCCACCCGCTCGGCGAGCCCGGCTATCTCACCCGTCACGTCGGGCCGAACATTGCCGAGGGTGCGGCGAAAACAGGACGCTCCGCGTCGGACATCGCCGTGATCGTTCCGGTGATGACGATCGTCGGTGACAGCGACGAAGAGCGTGCCAAGGAACGAGAGTTGGTGCGGGCCAGCCTGAGCTTCTACGGCAGCACACCCAACTATGCGTTCATCTTCGATGACGCCGGTTTCGAGGGGACCACCGCGCGGCTTCGGGAGAAGCAGAAGGCCGGGGACTTCGCGGGCATGGCGGCGCAGATCACCGACGAACACATCTCCGTGTTCGTCACCGAGTCGACCTGGGACGGCTTGGCCGACGCGCTGACCGACAAGTACGCCGGCGTCGCAACGCGTCTCGTGCTCTACAACGCCCTGGGCGATCACGAGCGCTTTGAAAGGTACGGCGAGGTCGCCCGTCAACTGCAGGCTTAGCACGCAACGAGCGTGCGCAGATTGTCACGACTTACGGCGTGTCGGCGTGCAACCACGCACGCTCGCGACACGACTACTTCGTCTCGTTGAACTTGGTGATCGCCTCGTCGAGCCGCTGCAGTGCCGCCCCGTAAGCACCGAAGTCGCCCTTCTTCTGCGCGTCCCGCGCCGCACCGATGGCAGCCTGAATCTCTTGCAGCGCAGCGGCTTTGGCCGCAGACAAGGTAGTCGTCCCGTCGGGAGCCGGCGGCACCGCCGACGGCGCGGCGGGCGGTCCCGGTCCAGCAGCCGGCACTGGGGCATTCGCCGGCGGCTTTGGCGGCGCGCCCTCGGTAGGTTCGATTCCAGTCGCCGCGGCGCCTGCTCCTGACCCGAACAATCTGTCGAGGGCCTCCCCGACGGTGGGCCCGTACCCGATCTTGTCGTTGTACATCATCGCGACCCGGATCAGGCGCGGATACGACGAGGCGACGTCGCTGCTGCCCGGGGAGGCATACACGGGTTCGACGTACAACAACCCGCCCTGGGCCACCGGCAGTGTGAGCAGGTTGCCCCACTTGATTCGATTCTGGTTGTCGCGCCCGATCACACCGAGGTCCTGCGACACCGCGGTGTCGGTGGTGATGGCGTTGTTGGCCAGCTTCGGACCGTTGACATTGCCCGGGATCGTCAGCACCGTGAGCTTCCCGTATGTCGCCGGATCGCAGCTGGCGCTGATGTAGGCGGCCAGGAAGTCTTGCTTGAACCTGTTCATCGCACTGGTCAGCTGATAAGACGGCGAATTGTCGTTCTTCAGAATGTTTTTCGCGACGATGTAATAGGGAGGCTGATAGCTGCTGGCGGTCGGATTCGGATCCAACGGCACGTCCCAGAAATCCGACGAGTTGAAGAACGTCCCCGGGCGGTCGGGTGGTACGTGATACTTGCCCAGCAGCATCCGCTGCACCTTGAACATATCTTCGGGATAGCGCAAATGCGCGGCGAGCTCAGGCGTGATGTCGCTCTTCGGTTTGACCGTTCCGGGGAAGACGCTCATCCAGGCTTTGAGCACCGGGTCTTGTTCGTCTTGCTGGTAGAGCGTGACCGTCCCGTCGTAGGCGTCGACCGTGGCCTTCACCGAGTTGCGGATGTAGGAGACCTGCTTGTCGGGGGCCAGCCGGTTGAACTGCACCTCGGTGGAATCCGCGGTCGCCGACGACAGCGAGGTGAGTTCGGAGTAGGGATAGTTGTCCAGCGTGGTGTACCCGTCGATGATCCAGACAAGTCGCTTGTTGACGATCGCCGGGTAGACGGCACTGTCAGCGGTCAGCCACGGCGCCACCGCCTCCACCCGCTGCGCGGGGTCGCGGTTGAACAAGATCCTGCTGTTAGAGCCAATTACGCTGGAGAACAAGAAGTTTCGCTCCGCGAACTTCGCGGCGAAAACGCTGCGGGATATCCAACTGCCGATCGGGACGCCACCGGCCCCGCCGTAGGTGTACCTCTTGGTGTCGGTGTTGGTTTCGTAGTCGTATTCGCGGTCATCGCCGTTCTTGCCGACGATCGCGTAGTCGGCGGCGGTATTGGAGATCACCGGACCGAAGTAGATGCGCGGCTGGTCCAGCGGCGCCGGTCCGTCGGACACCACACCGCCGTTGGCCCCGACGACGTTGACGAGGAACTGGGGGTAACCGCCATTCTGATTCGGGTCGTTAGCGATACCGCGCACCGTGTTGGCCGGTGACGCCACGAATCCGTTGCCGTGCGTGTACACGGTGTGCCGGTTGATCCAGTCCCGCTGGTTGTCGATCAACCGGTCCGGGTTGAGTTCCCGGGCCGCCACGACATAGTCGCGCAATGCCCCTTTCGGATCGAGGTAGCGGTCGATGGACAGCTGCTCGGGGAAGTAATAGAAGTTCTTGCCCCGCTGGAATTGGGTGAACGCCTGACTGACGATCGTCGGGTCGAGCAGCCGGATGTTCGAGGTGGTGGCGCGGTCGGCGGCGACCTGCTGAGGCGTTGCCGGTGCGTCGCCGCTGTAATTGCGGTAGCTCACCACGTCGTCGGTCAGGCCGTAGGCCTGTCGCGTCGCGGTGATGCTTCTGCTGATGTATTCGCTTTCCTTGCGCACAGCATCGGGCTTGGCGATGAGCTGCTCGACCACCAATGGCCAGCCGGCACCCACGATCAGCGACGAGAGCAGCAACAGCACCAGGCCGATCGCGGGAATCCGCAAGTCCCGCAGAGTAATCGCAGAGAATACCGCCGCAGCGCAAATCAGCGCGATTGCCATCAGGATCAGCTTGGCCGGCAGTACGGCATTGATGTCGGTGTACCCAGCACCGGTGAAGGGCTTGCCGCCACGGGTGTGCGACAGCAGCTCATAGCGGTCCAGCCAATACGCGACGGCCTTGAGCAGCACCAGCACACCGACCAGGGCGACCAACTGGATACGCGCAGAGCGGCTCAGCGCGCCGGTCCGCCCCGACAACCGGATGCCGCCGAAGATGTAGTGCGCCAACAGGTTCGCCACGAACGCCAGGAACACCGCCACGAATATGTAGCTGAGCACCAGCCGGTAGAACGGCAGCTCGAACGCGTAGAAACCGAGGTCCTTGCCGAACTGCGGATCTCTGATGCCGAAGTTGCCGCCGTGCAGGAACAGCTGGATCCGAACCCAGTAGCTCTGCGCGATGATGCCGGCGAGCAGGCCGATCGCCGCCGGGGTTCCGATGCCCACCAGGCGCAGCCGGGACAGCACCACGGTGCGGTACCGCGCCACCGGATCGTTCTCGTTGCTCGGGACGAAAACCGGCCGGGTGCGGTAGGCCACCGCGAGCCCGGCGAAGACGATGCCGCCCACCAGCAGACCGGCCACCAGGAACACCACCAGCCGAGTCACCAGCACGGTGGTGAACACCGAGCGGTAGCCAAGTTCACCGAACCACAGCCAGTCCACGTACGCGTCGATCAGTCGCGGACCGGCCAGCAGCAACACGATCACGCCGAGCGCCATCACGATCAGAATCCGGCTACGCCGAGTCAGTTTCGGCATCCGTGCGGCAGGCCGCATTCCCACTAGCTACGCTCCCTGCTCTTTCCGTGGCCGGTTGCCCGAGATTTTCCAGACGGTCACAACTCTACGCATCGCCGCACGGTCTGCGTCGTGGCCGAGTTAGCAACTAGGGGGCTGGCCGCCGGACGTGATCGCGTGCAGCGCGTCCACCGCCTGGCTGAGGGTTTCCACCTTCACCAGGCGCAGACCGGTCCGGTTGTCCGAAGCGGCCTCGTTGCAATTCTTTGCGGGCACGAGAAACACCGTGGCACCGGCGGCGCGGGCGGCGACCATCTTGTGCGTGATGCCGCCGATCTGGCCGACCTTGCCGTCGGCCGTTATGGTGCCGGTCCCCGCGACGAACATGGATCCGGCCAGCTCACCGGTGGTGAGCTTGTCGACGACGGCCAGGCTGAACATCAGTCCGGCCGAGGGCCCGCCGATGTTTGCGAGGTTGAAGTCGACCACGAACGGCGCCCACGGCGCATCGAGCACCGAGACACCCATGAAGCCGTAGTCGCGGTCCTTGTTGGTGCCCAGGGTGATCTGTGCGACCCCGGCCGGCTCGTTCTTGCGTCGGTAGTCGATCGTCACCACCTGGCCGGGCTTGGTCTTCTTCAGCAACGCGGTGAACTGCTCGACGTTGGAGACCGGGGTGCCGTCGACCATGTCTATGGCGTCTCCGGTTTTCAACTTGCCCGCGGATGGACTGGGGTCGGTGATCTTGGCGACGGTTACCGCGGACGGATACTTCAGATACCCCAGAGCGGCGTAGGCGGCGCTGTCCTCGGACTGCTTGAAATCGGCGTTGTTGGCCTTGTCGACTTCCTCACGCGATTTGCCCGGCGGGTAGACGATGTCGCGGGGAACAAGCTGTTCATCTCCCGAGAGCCATAAGGTCAGGGCTTCGCCGAGTCTCAGGTCGTCGCGCTGAGACACCGTCGTCATGTTCAGGTGGCCGGAGGTCGGGTGGGTTTGGGTGCCTTCGATGTGGACTACCTGCTTGCCGTCGACCTCGCCGAGTGTGTCGAAGGTGGGGCCCGGACCCAGCGACACAAACGGCACCGTCACCACCGCGAGCAAGGCGCCGAAGACGACAATCGGCACCAGCGCGACGATCAAGGTCAGAATCCGCCTGTTCACGCCGCTAACACTAGACGGAGCCCGCGAGCGGCCGTTCAGCTACGAGCATGACCCGAGATCGCGCTTTCCGAGCAGCCCTTGAGTACCGTTGACGTTATGGCTGACCCGCCTTTCGGCTTCTCCTCCGGGGACGACTCGTCAAAAGACGAATCGGGGCGCGAAGAACACCGGCAGAAAAACCCGGATTCCGGTTCAGGTGCGCAAGACCCACTGGCCGCGTTCGGCATCAGTGGCGACTTCGGCATGGGCGACCTGGGGCAGATCTTCACCCAGCTGGGACAGATGTTCAGCAACGCCGGCACCGTGATGGCCGGGGGGCAGGCCTCGGGACCGGTCAACTACGACTTGGCGCGACGAGTCGCCACCAGCTCGATCGGGTTCGTCGCACCCATTTCCGCCACCACCAAGTCGGCGGTCGACGACGCGGTCCGCCTCGCCGAGACCTGGCTGGACGGGGCCACCGCACTGCCGGCGGGCACCACGACGGCGGCGGGGTGGAGCCCCAGCGATTGGGTCGACAACACCCTGGATACCTGGAAACGGCTGTGCGATCCGATGGCCGAACAGATTTCCACCGTGTGGGCGTCGTCGTTGCCCGACGAGGCCAAGAGCATGGCCGGGCCGCTGCTGTCGATGATGTCGCAAATGGGCGGGATGGCTTTCGGCTCGCAGCTGGGCCAGGCGCTGGCCCGGCTGTCCCGCGAGGTGTTGACCTCGACTGAAATCGGTCTGCCGCTGGGCCCCAAGGGTATTGCGGCGGTACTGCCGGAGGCCGTCGAGTCGTTCGCCTCGGGACTCGAACGACCGCGTAGCGAGGTCCTGACGTTCCTGGCCGCCCGCGAGGCCGCGCATCACCGGCTGTTCAGCCATGTGCCCTGGCTGGCCAGTCAGTTGCTGGGCGCCGTTGAGGCTTACGCCAAAGGCATGAAGATCGACATGAGCGGGATCGAAGAGCTGGCACGCGACTTCGATCCAGCGTCACTGACCGATCCCGCCGCGATAGAGCAACTGCTGGGTCAGGGGGTTTTCGAGCCCAAAGCAACGCCTGCGCAGACGCAGGCTCTGGAACGGCTCGAGACGCTGCTTGCGCTGATCGAGGGATGGGTGCAGGTGGTGGTGACTGCGGCACTGGGCGACCGGATCCCGGGCGCGGCCGCACTCAGCGAGACGCTGCGTCGGCGCCGCGCCAGTGGCGGCCCGGCCGAGCAGACGTTCGCGACGCTGGTCGGGCTGGAGCTGCGGCCGCGCAAGCTGCGCGAAGCCGCCGAGCTGTGGGATCGGCTGACGCAGGCCGCCGGCCCGGACGCCCGCGACGCGGTCTGGCAACACCCGGATCTGCTGCCCACCGCGGAAGACCTCGACGATCCGGCGGCGTTCATCGACCGGATCATCGGCGGCGACACCAGCGGTATCGACGAGGCGATCGCCGAACTCGAGCGCGACAGCGACCGCAACAATCCCGACGCCGGCGGCGCTGTGGATAGCTGAGCGGGGTGAATGCGCCTGGCGTGGCACAGTCTCAAGTCATGCCGCGGTCGGTGCCCTCGCTGTACGCGCTGAACCCGGCGATGCCGGTACTGCTGCGACCCGACGGCGCTGTGCAGGTGGGCTGGGATCCACGCCGCGCGGTGCTGGTCCGTCCACCGCGCGGCTTGACAGCGCCGGAGTTGGCCACGCTGCTGCGGTCCATGCGGTCACCGATAGCGATAGCCGAGCTGCAGCGGCGGGCCGGCAACCGCGGCGCAGTGCACACCGACGGTCTGACCAGCCTGGTCGCGCAGCTGGTCGGCGCGGGCGTCGCCAGCCAGGGAACCCCGAGTGGCCGGCAGGCCCGCGGCAGGTCGGCCTCGATCCGGGTACATGGCCGCGGGCCGCTGTCGGATCTGCTGGTGGAGACGCTGCGCTGCTCCGGGGCCCGAATTACGCACACCAGCCAACCGCACGCCGCGGTGACGGGTGCCGCGGCGGATTTGGTGGTGTTGGCCGACTACCTCGTCACCGACCCGCGCATGGTCCGCGACCTGCACGGCCAAGGCGTTCCGCATCTTCCCGTGCGAGTGCGTGACGGCACCGGCCTGGTAGGGCCGCTGGTCATACCGGGCCAGACCAGCTGCCTGGGGTGCGCGGATTTGCATCGCAGCGATCGCGACGCCGCCTGGCCGGCCATCGCCGCGCAATTGCGCGACACCGTGGGGGTGGCCGACCGCGCGACCCTGCTGGCGACCGCGGCGCTGGCGCTCAGCCAGGTGAATCGGGTGATCGCCGCGGTGCGGGGACAGCAAGCGGTGCCCGATCCCGGACCGCCGCCGGCGCTGAACGCCACATTGGAGTTCGACCTCAACGCCGGCTCCATCGTTGCGCGGCGGTGGACCAGACACCCGTTGTGCTCATGCTGACGCGGACGCGGAACCGCGGGTCAACCCACGCGTCCCTGCTCGGGGACGTTCGACGAGATCGACGAATACGCTCTGGCCAGGTCGTCCAGCACGATCTCGGTCAAAGTGCCCTCGTTGCGATGCCGGTCCAGCGTTTCGATGATCGCCCTGAAGAGGGCGTCGGCGGCCTCGTGCTGCGTTTGCTTGGCTGACATGGTTGACAACCTATTGGCTGCGCGCACCGCTGTCCTGCCCCGTGCGGCGAAGATGCGGCGAGGTTGCGGCGAGCAGACGCGAACGCACCCGACACGCCGAGTGTGCGGGGGCTTTCGCGTCTGCTCGCCGCACTAGCGGGCATTCCGCACTGGTCGTCATGGATGATGGGTGTGTGTCAGAGATCAAACGCGGCCGTGCTGCCCGCAACGCGAAGCTGGCCAGCATTCCGGTCGGCATAGCCGGCCGGGCCGCTCTCGGGTTCGGAAAGCGCCTGACCGGCAAGTCAAAAGACGAGGTCAACGCCGAACTGATCGAGAAGGCGGCCAACCAGTTGTTCACCGTCCTGGGTGAGCTCAAGGGCGGGGCGATGAAGGTCGGCCAGGCGCTGTCGGTGATGGAAGCCGCGATTCCCGAGCAGTTCGGCGAGCCCTACCGCGAAGCGCTGACCAAACTGCAGAAGGACGCCCCGCCGATGCCAGCCCACAAGGTGCACCGGGTGCTCGACGGACAGCTGGGCACCAAATGGCGGGACCGGTTCAGTTCATTCGACGACACGCCGGTGGCCTCGGCCAGCATCGGGCAGGTGCACAAAGCGGTGTGGGCCGATGGCCGCGAAGTGGCCGTCAAGATCCAGTACCCGGGCGCCGACGAAGCGCTGCGGGCCGACCTGAAGACCATGCAGCGGCTGGTCGGGGTGTTCAAGCAGCTCGCCCCCGGTGCCGACATTCAGGGTGTTGTCGACGAGCTGATCGAGCGCACCGAGATGGAACTCGACTACCGGCTGGAGGCCGACAACCAGCGCGCTTTCGCCAAGGCCTACGAGGGCCACCCCCACTTCGCGGTGCCACACGTGGTCGCCAGCGCGCCGAAGGTGGTGATCCAGGAGTGGATCGACGGCATACACATGGCCGAGATCATCCGTGACGGGACCACCGAACAGCGTGACTTGATCGGTTTTCGGCTGCTCGAGCTCACTTTCGACGCGCCGCGCAGGCTGGAGATGCTGCACGGCGACGCCCACCCAGGGAACTTCATGCTGCTGCCCGACGGCCGTATGGCCGTCATCGACTTCGGTGCCGTGGCGCCGCTGCCCGGGGGCTATCCCATCGAGCTCGGGATGACCATTCGTCTGGCCCGGGAGAAGAACTACGACCTGCTGTTGCCGACGATGGAAAAGGTCGGGTTCATCCAGCAGGGCCAGCAGGTGTCGGTTCGCGATATCGACGAAATGCTGCGCCAATATGTGGAACCCGTCGAGGTCGAGGTGTTCCACTACACCCGCAAGTGGCTGCAGAGGATGACGGTCAGTCAGATCGACCGGTCGGTGACGCAGATCAAGACGGCGCGACAAATGGACCTGCCGCCCAAGCTCGCAATCCCGATGCGGGTGATCGCGTCGGTGGCCGCGATCCTGTGCCAGCTGGATGCGCACGTGCCGATCAAGCAGCTGTCGGAGGAGCTGATTCCCGGTTTCGCCGAGCCCGATTCCGCTGTCGTCTAGCGCTGGGCCCTTCAGCGCCGCGGTCTAGGCGGCGACGTCCTCTTTACGCGGCCGGCCGCGCGGACGTTTGCGGCTCACGACCGAGCCTCTTTCGAGGATCTCGCCGCCCCACACGCCCCAGGGTTCGGCCCGATCCAGCGCCGCGGCTAGGCACTGGCGACGGATCGGGCAGCTGGCGCACAGCGTCTTGGCACGCTCCAGGTCGGATGGGGTTTCGGCGAACCACAGGTCGGGATCGCCGACATGACACGGCAACTCTGGCAGCGTCCGTCTGGGGACTGTCAGTGCCGACATGTCCTCTTCACCTGCTTCCTGGTCTGGTGGCCGTCCTTCTTGAGGTGATCCGGACCAGGTTGGGTGGGTGCTAACCCAAAACTGTGGCCACGGATCCTTGTGACTTCGGGTCCGTGGCCATTTGGCGAGAGATCGGGCTGGTTACGTAGCGCCTACGTATTACCCCGATTCACGGACTCGTCGGTCGCGGCGGCGACACGGTGCTTACCCGCGGCCGCCACCACGGCGGCGGTGCGGGCGGCATGGGCGGTTTTCGCGGCCCACGAAGTAGATACCGGGGCAGCCACGCCTACACCGAACGCATTCGTGTTGATCGTGGAATTGATCATCGTGGCCACCTCCTCTCATGCTCCAGGCCAGCTTCAGACCAGCAGACGCCGTTTTCGAGGGTAGACGGTAGCGGCGGCCAGTGACAACCGATTTTCTGACCTGCGTGTTTATCGTCACTGGGCTTGGCGAACCAGCTCCAGCACGTCGGGGCCGTACTGCTCGAGCTTGCGTGCGCCGATGCCGGGGATCGCGATCAGCGCCGCATCGTCGTCCGGCAGCGTTTCGGCGATCGCGATCAGGGTGTTGTCGGTGAAGACGACATACGGCGGCACCTTCTGCTCCTTGGCGATGTCCAGCCGCCAGGCTTTGAGCTGTAACAGCAAGTCCTCGTTGACGTCGCCGGCGCAAGTTTCGCACCGTCGCAGCATGACGGCGGCCGGCGTGCTCAGAACGCTGTTGCAGACACGGCAGCGCGACGGGGCGCCCCGAGCGCGCCGGGGTTTGGCCGGCGCCAGATCGGACCGCGTCTGCGGCGCAATACCGTTGAGGAACCGCGACGGCTTCCGGCTCTGCCGCCCGCCCGAGGTCCGCGCCAGCGCCCAGCTGAGGGCCAAATGCACTCGCGCCCTGGTGATTCCGACGTAGAGTAGGCGACGCTCCTCTTCGACGGGTTCGCTGTCGGCACCGTGCGCCAAGGCGTGCGAAATCGGTAGCGTGCCGTCGGCCAGCCCGACCAGGAACACCGCATCCCACTCGAGTCCCTTGGCGGCATGCAGGGACGCCAACGTGACGCCCTGCACCACCGGAGGATGCCGCGCGTCGGCCCGCATCCGCAGCTCGGCCAGCAGTCCGGCGAGTTCCAGCTGTGGACGCTGCGCCACCTCGTCGTCGACCAACTCGGCCAGGGCACTCAGCGCCTCCCAGCGATCCCTGGCGCGGGTGCCGACCGGCTGCTCGGCTGTCAGCCCCAGCGGTTCCAGGACCGCACGCACCACCTCCGGCAGCGGGCCGGACAGGCCACGTTCAGCGCCGCGTTCGGCGGCGCGCTGCAGGGCCAACAGTGCCTGTTTGATCTCCTGACGGTTGAAAAACCCCTCGCCGCCGCGGACTTGATAGGCGATACCCGCGTCGGTCAGGGCCTCCTCGTACACCTCGGATTGCGCGTTGACCCGGTACAGGACGGCGATCTCGGATGGCGGAGTACCGGATTCGATCAGCCGGGCGATCGACTTAGCGACTGCGGCGGCCTCAGCCGGCTCGTCGGAATACTCCTGAAACGACGGGGGCGGGCCTGGTTCCCGCTGACCGGACAGCTGAAGTTTGCTGCCCGCGACCCTGCCACGCGCGGCGGCGATCACCTGGTTAGCCAGCGACACCACCTGCGGTGTGGAGCGATAGTCGCGCTCCAGCCGTACCACCGTGGCGTCCGGGAACCGCCGCGAGAAGTCGAGCAGGAACCGGGGCGAGGCACCGGTAAACGAATAGATGGTCTGGTTGGCGTCGCCGACAACGGTCAGGTCGTCCCGGTCCCCGAGCCAGGCCGAAAGCACGCGTTGCTGCAGTGGAGTGACGTCCTGGTACTCGTCGACGACGAAGCAGCGGTAGCGGTCCCGGAACTCCTCGGCAACGGCGGCGTCGTTCTCGATGGCTGCCGCGGTGTGCAGCAGCAGGTCGTCGAAATCGAGCAGGGTGACCGTTTCGTCGCGGACTTTGAGAGCCTCGTAGGCGGAGTAGACCGCGGCGACTTTTTCGGCGTCCATCGGTGTGTCGCGGCCGGCGGAGGCCACGACCGTGGCGTACTGCTCGGGGCCGATCAGCGATGCCTTGGCCCACTCGATCTCGCCGGCCAGGTCCCGGACGTCATCGGTGCTGGTATTCAGCCTGGTGCGGCTGGCCGCCCGGGCGACGACGGCGAACTTGGTGTCCAGCAGCTCCCACCGGGTGTCGCCGATCACCCGCGGCCAGAAGTAGCGCAGCTGGCGGCGGGCCGCGGCGTGAAACGTCAGTGCCTGTACCGGGCCGATACCCGAACCGGTCTGGGCCGCCGCGTCGAGCAGCCGCAGCCGTGAGCGCATCTCCCCCGCCGCACGCTGGGTGAACGTCACCGCAAGCACCTGCCCGGCGGCGACGTGACCACTCGCGACGAGCTGGGCGATGCGGTGGGTGATCGTGCGGGTCTTGCCCGTTCCGGCGCCGGCAAGCACACAGACCGGTCCGCGCGGAGCCAGCACTGCTTCGCGCTGCTCGTCGTCCAGTCCGGCGGTCAAGCGCTCTGCGACCATCGGCATGGCGTCCATCTTGGCAGTGGCGGCCGACAAACCATGTGCATCGACACGTCCTAGCCACACTGAGTGCAGGAATGCATTGTGGCCGCGGTACGTTTGACGGGCTATGACCAATGCTGCGCTCACTATCTACACGACATCGTGGTGTGGCTTCTGCCATCGGCTCAAGACGGTTCTCAAGGCCAACGGGATCGCTTACGACGAGATCGACATCGAAGACGACGCGGCGGCGGCGGAGTTCGTCGGATCGGTCAACGGTGGAAACCGGACGGTCCCCACGGTGAAGTTCGCCGACGGGTCCACGCTCACCAACCCGAGCGCCGGCGAGGTCAAAGCGAAGCTGGCCGAGGTCGGGTAGCGCCTCGTCTCAGTCCAGCGCCGCCCAGGATTCGATGATCACGCGGGCAATCGAAATCGACCCGGGCAGAAGGAGTTTCGACTCCGACGCGCTGGTCCAATCGCCGGCGTCCAGAGCGGCGCGCACCTCGTCGCGGGTGAACCACGCCGCCTCGACGATCTCGCCGTCGTTGAACGAAAATTCCTGATCCGGGTCAGCCAGCGCATGGAAGCCAACCATCAGCGACCGCGGAAAGGGCCACGGCTGACTGCCCAGATAACGCACATCGCGAACGATCAAGCCGATTTCCTCGCGGATCTCCCGGGCGACGCAGACTTCGAATGACTCGCCTGCTTCGACGAACCCGGCCAGCAGCGAGAACATCCGCTCCGGCCACATCGCCTGGCGGGCCAGCACCGCGCGATCGGCGCCGTCGTGGACGAGGCAGATGACCGCCGGATCGATCCGCGGGAACTCCTCATGCCCGGTGATCGGGTTGACTCGTGACCAGCCGCCCCTGGTGGATTTCGTGGGAGAACCGTCCACCGAGCTGAACCGCGCGCTGTCATGCCAATTCAGCAGCGCGGTTGCCGACGACACCAGTTGGCTGCTGGTGTCGTCGAAGATCTTGCCGAGGCTGCGAAGGTTCACCACCTCGGCTTGAACTTCGGGGTCCTGTGGCGCTTCGAGCGCGCCCCGGATGGCCCAGACGTGCCGGCCGCCCTCGATGCGGCCGAGAAACACCGCATCCGGTGGAGGTTTGTCAGCCAGCGCAACGGCGTCGCCGAGAACTACCCTGCCGTTGGCGACCAGCACTTGACTGCGCGAATCCACCCGCAACAGCGCAGCATCCGCCCATCCGGCGGTCGCGGCCTCGACATCGGTGCGCAGTTGATCGGCACGATCGGCGCCGACGCGCGAGAGCAACGGAACACTCCGCAGCTGAAAATCCCCGATCGCCACTAGTGCCTCAATTCGTGGCGACCCGCCGCGCCCGGCTCCGCCGCCCTTGCGATCGCCACTAGTGCCCCACTTTTCGCACTAGTGCCCGACGTTTCTGATGTAGAGCAGGCGGTCGCTGGCCTCGATGGCATCGACCTCCGGTGCACCGATGCGGAGCAGATGGCCGTCGCGCACCACACCGAGCACGATGTCGCTCAGATGCCGCGGGGATCCACCGACCTCACTCTGCTCCACCTCGCGCTCGGCGATGGCCAGCCCCTCATCCGGTGTCAGCAGATCCTCGATCATCTCCACCACGCTGGGCGTGGTGGTGGCCAGACCGAGCAGCCGGCCGGCCGTCTCCGAGGAAACGACGACCGAGTCCGCACCGGATTGCCCCAACAGGTGCTGGTTTTCGGCCTCGCGGATCGCCGCCACGATCTTGGCCTTGGGCGCAATCTCCCGTGCCGTCAACGTAACCAGCACCGCGGTGTCGTCACGACTGGTGGCGACGATGATCGAGGCCGCATGTTGGACGCTGGCCAGCCTTAGCACGTCGGATTTGGTGGCATCGCCGTGCACGGTTACCAGACCTGCGGCCGCGGCGCGGTCCAGAGCAGCCCGGTCGGTGTCGACGACGACAATCTCACCCGGGACCGTCTCGTCGCCGAGCATCGCGCCGATCGCCGTTTTGCCTTTGGTCCCGTAACCGATGACCACGGTGTGGTTGCGCACTCTGCTCCTCCAACGCTGAATCTTCAATGCCTGACGGGACGTTTCGGTGACGACTTCAAGTGTCGTCCCGACCAACAAGATCAGGAACGCGATCCGCAGCGGCGTGATGATCAAGACGTTCGTCAAGCGCGCGAACTCGGAAACGGGCGTGATGTCGCCATAGCCGGTCGTCGACAGGGTCACCGCCGAGTAGTACAGGCAATCCAGAAACGTCAGTGGATCGCCCTGCGCGTCGTGATACCCGGCACGATCGAGGTAGACAGTGATGGCGCCGACCAACAACGCACCAAGGGCGATGGCTATCCGGCGGGAGATGATGCGCGCGGGACCGGCCTGCCCCTGGGGAATGCGCAGCACGCCGACAAGCGCGTAACTGGGCTGGACGGTCAAGCTCTCATCAAGACGCCTCAGCCGCCGCCAGCTACCTTTCGCCACGGAAATCCGTCATTGCCTCGACTCCAGCGCGCGACACCCAAACATGTAACCACGATCACGCGTGGGAAGGGCTATCGGAGTCGGCCAGCAGCCTGGCCAGCTCATCGGCATCGGGCAACTCGTCGGGGAGGACAGTCGTTCCGCTGCGCACGTAGTAAAACGCGGTACGCACCGTCGATTCCGGGCATCCCTGCAAGGCAGCCCATGCCAACCGGTAGACACCCAGTTGGACAGCGGCGTGCCCCATGGCCTCGCGGCCACGTGGCGGCTCGCCGGTCTTCCAGTCCACCACGGTGGTTCCGCCGTCGGGGTCGGCGAATACCGCGTCGATGCGGCCCCGCACCACGGTATCGCCGATAGGCATCTCGAACGGCACCTCGACGGCCACCGGCGTGCGGGCCGCCCACTGCGATGCGGCGAAAGCCGCCTGCAACGCAGCCAGTTCCTCGGTGTCGCCGACGTCGGAATCCGCCGCACCAGGCAGGTCGCCCAGATCGAACAGTAACTCGCCGCCGTAGAACTGTTGGACCCAGGAATGAAAGGTGTTGCCCAGCAACGCATGCGGGTCTGGGCGGGTGGGCAGCCGATGCATCAGCCGCTGCACCGCGCCCGCCGGGTCGCGGGCCAGGTCCACCAGACCGCTGACCGACACCTGGCTGGGCAGCATGCGGGTGGGCGGCCGTGCGGCGCAGGCGCGCTCGGCCAGTAACGCGTCGACGTCGGCGGCCCACCCTTCGGTGTCGGCACCTGCTGCGTCGCCCACATGGGCCGACTGGCCCGCCATGGCCTGAGTCACCAGCGCCGCGCCGCGTTCGACGTCGCCGCGCCGCCCGGCCAACGGATCAACCGGCCAAAGCGCCTCGACAACCTTGTCGCGCAGTGGGTTTCGTTCTCCATCAGCGGGATCCGGTGCCCACTGCTCGACCACGCCGCAGGGCTCGCCGGCCGCAGCCGATCGGTCGATGATGTCCTTGACTTCGCACAGGAAATCCGATGGACCACGCGGTTTGATGCCGGTAGCACCCCAGTGGTGACCTGACAGCAGCAAGGTGTCTTCAGCTCGGGTTATGGCGACGTACAGGAGTCGGCGTTCCTCGTCGACGCGTCGTCGCTCGAGCTGATGACGATGCGTGGATATCTTGTCCGACAGCTGTTTTCGGTTGGTGACGTCCGAGGTGTCCAGCACCGGAATGCCGAGCGCGCCGTGCTGGGCGCGGTCACCGCGCAGTAGTGGCGGCAACTGTGCGGCGTCGGTAAGCCAGGTGCTCCTCGACGCGGTCGACGGGAACGTTCCACCCGACAGGTGCGCCACGGCCACCACCTGCCATTCCAAACCCTTTGCAGCGTGCACGGTGAGTACCTGGACCCGGTCTGTGGCGACCACCGGCTGGGCGGGCGGCAACCCGTTCTCCACCGCCTCGGCCACATCTAGATAAGCCAGCAGCCCCGACACCGACGCCGTTCCCACCCGGTCACCGTAAGCGGCGACGACGTCGGCGAACGCGTCCAGATGTTCTGTGCCAGAACAGTTTCCTGCAGGCACCAGCGCTCGGACTTCGCAGTCGACGCCCAGCACACGGCGAACCTCGGCAACCAAATCGGGCAGGGAGCGACCGAGGTGGCCGCGCAGGGCGCTCAATTCGGCCGCCAGCGCGCTGATGCGCTGATACCCCGCAGCCGAATAGCCGGCGGCCGGCCCCGGGTCGCTGATGGCGTCGGCTAAACACGGGGTGTCGGCGTCGGAACCGGCCGCCGCCGCGATCGACTCGGGCGAGGACGCTTCGCCGACAGGTCGGCCGCCGAGTTCCCGGGCACGACGCCACAGCGCGGCGATGTCGCGCGCAGCCAGCCGCCAGCGTGGACCGGCCAGCACCCGCATCGTCGCCGCGCCGGCGGTGGGATCGGCAACCAACCGCAGCATGGCCACCACGTCGGCGACCTCGCGGACGGCCAGCAAGCCGGCCAGACCGACCACCTCGACCGGAATCCCGCGGGCGCGAAGGGCGTCGGCGATCGGTGCGGCATCCGCGTTTCGGCGCACCAGCACCGCGGCGGTCGGCGGGCTGACGCCGTCAGCCCGGGCCCGCTGGTAATGCCCGTCCAGGTGGTCGGCGATCCATTCGCGTTCAGCTTGCACGTCGGCAAGCAACGCACAGCGGACGGTGCCCAATGGAGCGTCGGGGCGCGAGCGCAACGCCCGCACCGCCACCGATCGACGCCGCGCCTCCGCCGATATGGCATTGGCTATATGCAATGCTCGCGGCGGATTTCGCCAGCTGGTCCGTAGTTCCAGGACCGGTGCGGGGGTGCCGTCGGACAGGGGGAAGTCGGTGGTGAAACGCGGCAGGTTGGTAGCCGAAGCGCCCCGCCACCCGTAGATCGACTGAATCGGGTCGCCGACTGCCGTCAGGGCCAACCCCTCGTCTTGAACGTTCGAGCCACCTCCGAACAGCGACGACAACGCCACGCGCTGGGCGTGCCCGGTGTCCTGGTACTCGTCGAGCAATACCACCCGGTAGCGGTTCCGCAGGTCGGCACCGACCTGCGGAAAGGCCGCCGCCAGGCGTGCGGCGGATGCCATCTGCGCGCCGAAATCCATCACCTTCGTAGCTCGCATCCGCTCCTGCAGCGCGTCCAGCAGCGGCACCAGCTCGGCGCGCTCGGTCTGGGTGGACAGCAGCCGCAACAGCCATTGGCTGGGTCCACGGTCGCGTTGGTAGGGACCCGCCGGCAGACCATGCACCAGCCGTTCCAGCTCCAGGTGGGTGTCGCGCAGCTGGCGGGTGTCCACCAGGTGCTCGGCGAGCTGATTCCACAGCCGCAGCACGATCGAGGTGACCGCGGCCGGGGTTTTGTCGGTGTGCAACTCGCCGGGGTATCCGGTGACCACGTCGAACGCCAGCTGCCACAGCTCGGTCTCGCCCAGCAACCGGGTGTCGGGCTCGACCGGCAACAGCAGCCCGTACTCACGCAACAACGAGCCAGCGAAGGCGTGATAGGTGCTGACCGCCGGGGACCCGCTGAGATCGTGGGCTTCGGCGCATGCCGCGCCAAGGCCGATGCCAGCCAGGCGGTCCAGCCGGGAGCGGACCCTGCGCAGCAGCTGTCCGGCGGCCTTGCGGGTGAACGTCAACCCCAGCACTTGACCGGGTTCGGCGTAGCCGTTGGCGACGAGCCACACCACCCGCGCCGCCATCGTCTCGGTTTTGCCGGCCCCGGCGCCAGCGATGACGACCAACGGCCCGGGCGGCGCTGCGATGACTGCGGCCTGCTCGGCTGTGGGTGGGAAAAGCCCTAGCGCGCAGGCTAATTCATTGGGGCTGTAACGTGCGAGTGTCGTGGTCACCGCGCCGACCCGTCCGCGTGGGCCGGACACGAAGGCCGTATCGGGCAATTGGCGCAACCGTCGTTGCGCCGCGCGACGAAATGCGGCCCGGCCGTCGCGGCGGCCGCCTGCTCGACGAGGTCACGCCATTGGTCGCGCACGGCCGGGGTGAGCGGATCCTGTTCACGTTCGGTGACGCCGTTGGCGCCGGTCTTGCCGAGATAGACCAGACGGGCGCCGCCGGGCTCGTCTCCGTCCGGCAACATGCCCTCGGCCACCGCAAGCTGATACATCGCCAGCTGGGCGTGTTGCTGGGCGTCGTCTTTGCTGACCGGCGTCTTTCCGGTCTTGACGTCGACGACGACCAGTCGGTCCGCCGCGTCGCGTTCCAGCCGGTCGACCCGGCCGCGCAGCCTCACGTTCCCGACCGTTCCGTCGACGCCGACCTCGACACCGACCTCGCTCAACTCGCCGCGGGTTCGGTTTCGCCACTCGATGAATGCCTGAATCATGGCGCGGTGCCGGTCGAGCTCGTTGGCCGAATACCACTGCGCGTCAAAGGGCAGCTGCTCCCATACCCGGTCCAGCTCGCCCAGCAGTTGTGCTTTCGTCTTGCCCGGCTCGGCGATCAGCGCATGCACCAGCGAGCCGACCGTGGACCGCAGTTCACGCGCGTTCGTGCCGCCGTGCCGTTCGGCAAGCCAGCGCAGCGGGCAGTCGTTGAGCGTCTGCAATGTCGATGGCGTCAGGGTCACGGGGCCGTCGTCGTCGCGCAACGGTTCACCGGTGCTGAGCGGGATCAGGCCGTGCCAACCCGCCGGGTCGGCGCCTGGCACACCCGCTTCGGCTAACCGGGCCAATTGCGTTGCAGCACAACGCCGTGTCGCGTCGTCCACGGATCCGTCCGGAGCGCACACCACACCACGCAACCGGCCCACCAGCGCCGCCTGCGACAATATGCGCGGTGCCGAAATCGGTTGCGCTGCAACAGGATCATCATCGCCATCGACAAGTTGCGCGATCTCGGAGAAGAACGCCGACGGCAGGGTAGATTCCAGTCCCGGTCCGTCGGTGTCACTATCCACGGCAGTCACCAACAATCGGCGCCGTGCCCGGCCCATCGCCGCTACCAGCAGCCGGCGCTCCTCGGCCAGCAGTGGCGCGCGAACCGAGGCCTCCTCGGCAACACCGTCGAGCTCGTCGAGCAGTCGCTGGGTGCCCAGCACGCCGCCACGCGGAACGGTGTTGGGCCACAGGCCATCCTGCAATCCGGCGATCACCACCAGATCCCATTCATGACCCAGCGCCGCGTGCGCGCTGAGTACCCGGACCTCTTCACTCTGCGATACCGGGTCGGGGTTGACGGCGGGCAGCTGCAGCGCAGCGAAGTGTTCGACCAGCCCGGACAATGTCGCACCAGACGTGCGCGACACGTAGTGATCGGTGATGTCGAACAATGCGGTCACGGCGTCGAGGTCCCGGATCGCCTGCGCGCCGGCCGGACCGCCGCGCTCGCTGGTCGCAAGCCAGCGTCGCTGCAGACCGGACCGGTGCCACGCCGCCCACAGCGTGTAGCGCGGATCCTGGCCGTCGCGGTGGCAGCGGGCAGCCGCCTCGAGCACCGCGCGCACCCTACGCAATGGGGCCGGCAGCGGTTCGTCACCGATCAGCGCGTCGACCAGCAGATCGCCGAACTTCTCAGCCGGCCGACCGGCCCTGCGCTGAAGTGTGCGGCGCAGTCGGCGAAGTGAGACCGGATCGACGCGACCGATGGGTCCAGTCAGCAGCGTCAGCGCGCGGTCACCATCGAGGCCACCAGCGGTCGCCGCCAAGACCGTGAGCAGCGCGTGGGCCGCGGGTTGCTCGGACACCGGTCCGCCGCTGTCCGGGATGGCCACCGGCACCCCGGCCGCAGCCAAGGCGCGCGGTAACCGCGCGGCGGCCCGCGGTACCGACCTGACGATCACGGCCATCTGCGACCAGGGCACCCCGTCGATCAGGTGCGCTCGGCGCAGCGCATCGGCGATCGTCGCCGCCTCGGCATGCGCCGAAGCCGCCAGCCGCACGGTCACCGATCCGTCGCTGCCAGTCCCGTCGATGTGCCTGCCGGCACTGGCTCCCGGCAACCGGCGCGCGATACCGCTGACAGCCCGCGCCACCGCCGGAGCGCAGCGGTGCGACACGGTCAGCGTCACCGACGGGCTGTCGACATCCAGCAACCCTGCGGGTTCGCCGCCCCGGAAGCCGAACACCGCCTGATTGGGATCGCCTGCCACCAGCGCTAATTCGGCACCCGACATCAGCACGCGAACCAGCCGTGCGGCCTGCGGGTCGAGTTGCTGGGCGTCGTCGACCAACAGCACGCGTAGCCTGGCGCGTTCGGCGGCCAGCAGTTCGGAGTCGAGCGCGAAAGCCTCCAGCGCGGCACCCACGAGTTCGGCGGCTCCCAGCGCCGGCGTTGTGGCCTGCGGCGCCGCCGCCCCGACCGCCGCCCGCAGCAACATCACCTGCTCGTACTGACACGCGAACTGGCCGGCAGCAGCCCATTCCGGACGACCGCATCGACGGCCCAGCCGCTCCAGTTCCAGCGGGTCCACTCCGCGTTCGGCGCAGCGCGCCAGCAGGTTTCGCAGTTCGGTGGCAAAGCCGGCGGTGCTCAGAGCGGGCCGCAGCTGCTCCGGCCAGCTAACCGCGGATTTCGATCCGTCTGCGATGTCTCCGGCCAGCAGTTCCCGGATGATGGCGTCCTGTTCGGCGCTGGTGACCAGCCGCGGGGGCGCGTCGCCGGCTCGCTCGGCGGCCCGCCGCAAAACGGCGTAGGCGTAGCTGTGCACGGAACGGACCAACGGCTCGCGGACCGCGGCCCGACAAGGGGTCGCGTCGCGTGCGCCCAGTAGGGCCGTCGTCAGGGTGCTGCGGGCCCGTGTCCCGAGCCGGCCCGAACCGGTAAGCAGCAGAACCGATTCCGGGTCCGCGCCGGCGTTGATTTGAGCTATCGCGACGTCAACCAGCAGGCTGCTCTTGCCCGTCCCAGGGCCGCCAAGGACACGGACCAGGCCGCGCGCGCCCGCATCCAGAACGACACGCGCCTCGGCGTCCCAGGTGTACGACATAGCCGCATGCAATCACGAGGGTCCGACAGATTCTGTTTCGGCGAGGGCGAAGGCCGCGAACGCTTCTGCGGAGGGCCGATTCGCCTATCGCTGCGCGAACGCGGACTGCAGCAGCTGGCGATCGAAGCCGCCCGGCGCGGCGCCGGTGACCGCGTACTGGTAGACGGCGACGCGGAATATCTGGCTCAGCGCACTGGATACGAACGACACAACGATGACGGCCGCGACAGTGACCACCAGGACGGCCACCCCGAGTGGCCACAGGTGTATTTCGACAAGCACGAGACCAACACCGCCGCCGGCAAGCACGATCACGAGGGTGACCAGAAATGTCACTACACCTATCGTCGCCGCTCCCGTCGCACCCTCACCCCATCGCGCCTTCACGGCGGCAGCCGAGCGCTTAAGAGAGTCGATCGGCCCAGTGCCTTCCAACGCGAGCACCGGGATCACGAAGAATGTCGCGATCGCCCACGCGGCGCCGGCGATCCAGGCCACGATCTTGCCCACGAAGTCCAAGCGCTCTTCGAGCGCGCGCAGGATCAGCCCGACCGTCGTCGCCACGACACTCCAGCCCAGGATCGGGCCGATGCGTTGCCAAGCGGCGCTGAGGCCTTCGCTGACCTTGGTGTCCTCGCCGCACATTGAGCGCGCCGCGCAGGCTGCGAGCGCCACGTTGAAGAAGACGGCGATAAACGTCGACACGTATGCCGTCGCCAACCCGGCCGCGTAGAGGACTGGATCGTTCCGATCCACCTGATTGCCCTGGAACACACCCCGCGCGAGCAGCGCCGACGCCCAGATCGCGGCCATCGCGAGGAGAGCGAAGATGGTCGACAGGATGGGAAAGATCACCAGCGAGCGGTCATGTTTCAGAACTTCCCAGCTCTGTCTCGTCAGCGCCCAGCCGCGCCCGATGCTGCCCATGCTGTTCCCCGTCCGTCGTCGGCCGCCGCGAAGTTTGCCAGCTCCCACATTGTGAGCGGATATCCTAGCTCGCGGGCGATCGCCACAGACAGTGTTCGGAATTGTCCGGATACTGGAATCTCAAGTGTCGAAACGGCCAATCGGAGGTACCCAACGCCCAGTTGCAAACCGACAACACCTGGCCCGAGGAAATAAGGGAGGGACTCCGAACGTGAAGGACGTGGAGGGCTTCATGCCGCCTGACGAAGTGCCCGAAGCCGATGCAGTCGAACAGCACCAGGCCGCCGATTTCGCTGACGATACGGATATCGACACCCCCTACCCGAGCACGAATGCCGAAGCCAACGAAGCCGATCTGATCGAACAGGCTTTGGACGTCCCTGTTCCTGACGATGAAAGAGACGCCGGCTACTGAGTCTGGCACCATCGACGCGTGACCGCCGACCTTCACGTGCACCGCTTCGGCCCGCCCGGCCCGGTGCGGGTGCTGGCGCTGCACGGGCTGACCGGCCACGGACGACGCTGGCAGCATTTGGCCGACTACGTACCCGAAATCGCCGTCGCCGCACCCGATCTGCTCGGCCACGGCAGGTCGTCGTGGAACGCGCCGTGGAGCATCGACGCCAACGTCGCGGCACTGGCCGCGTTGCTCGACGAGCAGGCCGAAACACCGGTGCTATTGGTGGGGCACTCCTTCGGCGGGGCACTGGCGTTGCAGCTGGCCGCGGTTCGTCCGGAACGCGTGGCCGCGCTGCTGCTGCTTGACCCGGCCGTCGGTCTGGACGGCAAGTGGATGAGTGAAATCGCCGAAGCGATGTTCTCCTCCCCCTACTACTCCGACCGCGCGGAAGCCCGCCAGGAGAAGGCCGCCGGCTCCTGGGCGGACGTGGACCCCGCGGTGCTCGACGCCGACCTCGACGAACACCTGGCCGAACTGCCGGACGGACGGTTCGGGTGGCGCATCAGCCTGCCGGCGATGATGTCCTACTGGAGTGAGTTGGCCCGAGACGTCATGCTGCCTCCCGCAGGCACGCCGACGCTTGTGGTCCGGGCGAAGTGGACTTCGCCACCGTATGTCAGCAGCCAACTCGTCGCGAGTCTGCAGGACCAGTTGGGGGCGGACTTCGAGCTGCTGAATTTCGAGTGCGACCACATGGTGCCGCACGCCAAACCCGCTGAGGTCGCCGCGCTGATCCGCAAGCAGTTGGAAGCGCGCTAGCCATGGCGCCGGTAACCGACGAGCAGGTCGAGCGCGTGCGCTTCCTGGTCGCGGCCATTCCGTCCGGCCGGGTCGTCACCTACGGTGACATCGCCGCTGTCGCAAAGCTTTCCAGCCCGCGCATTGTGGGCTGGATCATGCGGACCGACTCCTCGGATCTGCCTTGGCACCGGGTGATCACTGCTTCCGGCCGCCCAGCCAGGCACCTGACGTCGCGGCAGCTGGAGCTGCTGCGCGCTGAGGGAGTGCTCAGCGTCGACGGCAAGGTCGCGCTGAGCGAGGTCCGCTACGACTTCCCGCCCGGGATTTAGAGCACCAGCCGGACCAGTGCGGCGGTGCGGGCCAGACCGGGAAACGCCCCGGCGGTGGACCGCGGGTGCAACGCGTGCACAGCCAACCGAAACATCAACGCCCGCAACAACATCTGCGGCCACTCGGGTAACGCGTTCCAGCGTTCGATAAGTCCGTCGTCGGCTTCGCCCCAGGACAGCGCGTCGATGACGACGACAGCCGCGGCCCATGATGCGGGTCGCCAGTAAGGCGTGATGTCGGTGATGCCCGGCGCCGCGGTACCGATGAAAAGCACTGTGCCGTAAAGATCTCCGTGCACCAGCTGGTGCGGGCTCTTGGTCGGTTTGCGCAGCCCCGCGAGCTGGTTGATCATGTCGATCGACTGCTCGGCGTCCGCGGTCGGGGACGCAGTCCGCGCCCCGGGAGGAACCGAATGCAACGGCCGCTCTTCCCACGCGGCGCGGTCGGCGGCGATGAAAACGTCGACCTCGCCGAAGTTCGCCGCGGGTCCTTGGGTCAGGAATCGAGGGCGTTCCAGCTTGCCGGTGGCTTCGTGAAGTCGCACCGCCGCCGAGACGACTTCATCGTGTCTGGGCTCCGGTTTGCCGGCGACGAAGGTGTCTGCTCGCCAGCCCGCAACCACATACCGCCCGTCGGTCGAGCGGACCGGGCGGGCCAGGCGCACCCCGTCGACGAACAACGTCTCCCGCACCCGGGCCGACCAGGCCGCTCGGGCGTTGTCAGCCACCAGCGACAGGACGACCTCGCCGCATCGCCAGCCGTCTTCCCATCCGGAACCCAAGCGGACGGGCTTGACACCAGTCAAACCGAACGCCACCAGCACGTGTTCCGGTGGCGGCTCGACATTCACAGGGGTCAGCCTAGTGGAGCACGCCCGTGGCGATCGCAAGCGCGGCGGAGCCGGGCGCGGCGGGTCGCCACCATTGAACACCGTGGCTATCGGGTCAGTACATCACCATGTCGGGCTGCATCTGTTTGGCCCATGCCACGATCCCACCCTGCAAATGAACCGCGTCGGAGAAACCGGCCTCCTTCACCGCAGCCAACACCTCGGCGGAGCGCACTCCCGTCTTGCAGTAGAGCACCGGCATGCGGTCCTGGGGCAGTTTGGCCAGGCCCTCGCCCGAATTGAGCGACGACTTGGGGATCAGTTGGGCTCCGTCGATGTGCACGATGTCCCACTCGGCGGGCTCGCGAACGTCGATCAGGGCCAGTTTCTTGCCGGAGTCCAGCAAATCGCGCAACTCCCGCGGGGTGATGCTGGAGCCGCTGGCCGCCGCAGCGTCGTCATCGGACACCACGCCGCAGAAGTCGTCGTAGTCGATCAGCTCGGTGATCCGCGGCCTCGACGTCTCTGACGGATCCCTGCGGATCCTGATTGTGCGGTAGCTCATCTGCAGCGCGTCGTAAATCATCAACCGGCCGAGCAGTGTTTCGCCGATGCCGGTGATCAGCTTGATCGCCTCGGTACCCATCACCGACGCGATGGAGGCGCAGATGATGCCCAGCACGCCGCCTTCCGCACAGGACGGCACCATGCCCGGTGGTGGCGGCTCGGGGTACAGGTCGCGGTAGTTGAGGCCCCGCCCGTCGGGAGCGTCCTCCCAGAAGACCGACACCTGGCCTTCGAAGCGGTAGATCGATCCCCACACGTACGGCTTTCCGGCCAGCACCGCGGCGTCGTTGACCAGATAGCGGGTGGCGAAGTTGTCGGTGCCGTCCATCACCAGGTCGTACTGCTTGAACAAACCCACGGCGTTGCTGCGTTCCAGCCGCACCTCGTGCAAGCGCACGTCGATCAGCGGGTTGATCGCCAGGATCGAGTCGCGCGCCGACTGGGCCTTGGACCGTCCAACATCGGCGACACCGTGGATGATCTGGCGCTGCAGGTTCGATTCGTCCACCACGTCGAAATCGACGATGCCCATCGTGCCGACGCCGGCCGCGGCCAGGTAGAGCAACGCCGGCGCGCCGAGCCCGCCGGCCCCGATCACCAATACCCGCGCGTTCTTAAGCCGCTTCTGCCCGTCGACGCCCAGGTCAGGGATGATCAGATGCCGGCTGTAGCGGGCCACCTCGTCGCGAGTCAACTCGGCTGCGGGCTCGACCAGCGGCGGGAGGGATGTATGGGATGTCGACAACGAACATCTCCTCGGTTTGCTTCGCGCTTCAACTTCTGCACGCGTCGTCACATCCATCACAGCAGTTGCGCGGGTCGACGGCAACGACGGTCACTAGAGATCAACACCGCCGAGCAGACGCAAAATCCCCTTTTTCGGCATGCAAATGGGCGATTTTGCGTCTGCTCGCGAGGGGGAGGTGGCCCCAGCTCGCCACGGGAGGAGGTGCGACCGGCTCCGCCAGCTCTAGGCGATCGGGTACGGCCAGGGGTTGAATCGGCAGGTCTTGCCGTCCGCCTTGACGAATTCGGGGTCGAACTTGGCCCCGTCGTCGTTGGACGTGGAGAACGTCTGCTGCATCATCACCGGGGCCAGACCGCCCTGCTTGTCGCACGGCTCGTGGCGCACGTACCCGATCGCGTGGCCCACCTCGTGGTTGACCACGTATTGCCGGTACGAACCGATATCCCCTTCGAACGGAAGCGCTCCGCGCACCCAGCGCGCCTCGTTGATGAACACCCGCGCCTGGCGGTCCGCTCCGTAGACCGGGTTGTAGCACGAGGTCTCCAACCGGAATTCGTAGCCGCAACCCTCACGCACGGTTACCGGGGAGGCCAGCGAGATCCGGAAGTCGGGTTTTCCGTTATCGATCCGGACGAACGCGAATTGCGGGTTGTGTGTCCAGCCCTTCGGATTGGCCAGCGTCTGGTCGACCATCTGGGCGAACGCGTTGTCCCCGCCGTACATCGTCGGGTCCAGGCCGTTCTCGATCTCGACCGTGTATCTGAACACCTTCGCGGTGCCCTGACCGAATTGCGGCGACGCGCCCGGAACGACATGCCAGGCCTTTTCGCCCGCCTCCGTGAAGGGACCGCCGTCCGGCAGCGTCCCGGCAGGCAGACTGTCGTCGAATGCGGCCAGGCCGCGCGGGGGCGCGTCCAGAATCGCCGTACCGACCGCACCGATGGCCGGCGGTCCCTGGATGGACTCGCTGGCCGCAGGCTTGGGCGCGCTGGTTCCGGTAACCGTCTGGTACACCACCAGCCCGGTGAGCGCCGCCAGCACAGGCAGCGCGTACGCACGCCAGCCATAGGTCGACACGAATCGCCCCAGCCAGGTTTGTTTGCGCCATTGACGCGGCCGATCGCGTTCTGCGCGAGCGCGTCCGGCCTCGGCGAGGGGGTCACGCTGCGCCCGCAGCGGTTCTCGCCACTCGTCGCGCAGCACCGGTACCCGACCGGTGCTGCGCACAGGTCGCGGTGAAGTCATTTCCCCAGGATGGCACAGTCAGCGCGGACTACGACGGCTGGCGCGCCCGAGTGCGCCCCAACGCTCCCATCTGCGAGCACCGACACCACCGATGCCGGTCGATAGGCCGTCCCGAAGCAATCATGGGTAGTAATGTCTTTTCGACGAGCCAGGAGGCTGGGCCGCGTCGCGCGACACCCGCAATAATCAAGCGGCCAACGAATCAGATGAGGACCCGATGAGCGATCTCGCCAAGACAGCGCAGCATCGTGCCGTCAAGGCGGCCGACCGCGGTCGATCCGCCGATAGCGTTGCCGCTTCCAGCCGGCGCGGCAACCGGCTGCCTCGCGACGAGCGTCGCGGCCAACTGCTCGTCGTCGCCAGCGACGTCTTTGTCGACCATGGTTTTCACGCGACCGGGATGGACGAGATCGCCGATCGGGCAGGAGTCAGTAAGCCTGTTCTGTATCAACACTTTTCGAGCAAGCTCGAGCTGTATCTGGCGGTGCTCCATCGGCACGTCGAGAACCTGGTCTCCGGTGTGCAGCAGGCCCTGAGGACCACTACCGACAACCGGCGGCGGCTATACGCGGCGGTTCAGGCGTTCTTCGACTTCATCGAGCACGACAGCCAGGGTTACCGGCTGATCTTCGAAAACGACTATGTCACCGAGCCCGAGGTGGCCACCCAGGTGCGAGCAGCCACCGAATCGTGCATCGACGCGGTGTTCGCCCTGATCGCCGAGGACTCCGGACTAGAGCCGCACCGCGCCCGGATGATCGCGGTGTGCCTGGTTGGCATGAGCGTCGACGCGGCCCGTTATTGGCTGGACGCAGACCGGCCGATTTCCAAGGCAGACGCCGTCGAGGGCACCGTGCAGTTCGCTTGGGGCGGACTGTCGCACGTGCCGCTTACGCGCTCTTAGTGCGCTTTCCCCGCGGAGCCGGCGGGATCAGCGCCAATTCCGAAGCCGACCCGGCGGGCGTCGGCAACACCGATCTCGACGTAGGCGATCTTGGCGGTGTGAATCAGGAATCGGCGGCCCTTCTCGTCGCTCAGGCTCAGCAGACCCGAGCCCTCGCGCAGCGCGGTATTGACCAGTCCTTCGACTTCGTCGGGCGTCTGCGCACTGGAAAAGACCAACTCGCGTGGACTGTCCGTGATACCGATCTTGACCTCCACGGTGGGCCCCTTTCCCAATTTCTCCGGCTGTTCCCTCGCAAAACGTGTCAGCAGCAGGCTAGTTGACGCCTCCGGCGGACAGCGCCCCCTGGCCCCGAGAGCGTGGTTCGCGGTAAGCGAAACGACCCGTGGAGCAGATAACGATTCGCTTGCAACTGGTCATCAACCCAGCGGCGTGACGCCCCGCTCGTACTTTCACATCTATAACATCGGCACCATCAGTACCACACTGCACCCGCTCGACGACGAGGTAGAGGACTACCCGTACGACGAGGACTACGAGACCGGAGCCGGAGACGACGGCTACGGCGAGTCGCTCTGGCCGGGCAATTACCGGTGGCGCCCCGCCACTGCGATCATCGGCGCGGTGCTGGCCATTGGAGCCATCGCGACCGCCGTCATCATCAACAGCGGTGACAGCGCGTCGACGAAGGCGACTATCGGGCCAACGGCATCTCGGACACCAGTGATTTCCACCACACCGCGGATAACCACCCCGCCCAGCCTGTCGCCGAGCGCGCCGTCATCCAGCCCGTCTCCCAGGTCGCCACTTCCCCGCGAGACGGTCACCACCGTGCCGCCCTCCAGCACACTGCCCAGCAAACCGTCGTTGCGGACCCCCACTGCGGCGCCGGCCCCCACTGCCGTTCCGCCGTCAGTCACGCTGAACCCGCGGACGGTGGTCTACAGCGTGACTGGCAACAAGCAGCTGCTCGACGTGGTGAGCATCGTGTACACCGATGCCAAGGGCTATCCGCACACCGAGTTCAACGTGGCGCTGCCGTGGTCGAAGATGGTGGTTCTGAACCCAGGCGTGCAGACCGAATCGGTCATCGCGACCAGCCTCTACAGCCAGCTCAACTGCGTCGTCGTCAACGCCGCGGGTCAGCCGGTGCTGGCGTCGGCCAAAAACGGGAACATCGCGACCTGCACGCGTTAAACGCAAGCGTTAGCTAAGACCGAGATCACGCATGCGTTGGTCGTGCGTTTCCTGCAGGCGGTCGAAGAAAGCGCCGAGCTGACTGAGACCCCTGGTCCCCGATACCACCAGGTCGACCAGCTCATCGTGGTCGGCAAGCAGGTACTGAGCCTGGGTGATCGTCTCGCCGAATAGCCGACGAGCCCACAGTGCCAGCCGGCTGCGCTGTTTGCTGCTGGCGGTAACCGCGCTACGCACCTCGGCGACCACGAATTGAGAGTGCCCAGTCTCCGCCAAGGCCTCTCGCACGACGTCGGCAACCTCATCGGGCAAACCGCCGGCGATCTCCAGATACAACGTGGACGCCAAAGCATCCGCGACATACGTCTTCACCAGGGCTTCCAACCACGTGCTCGGCGTGGTCAGCCGGTGGTAGTTATCCAGCGCCGAGACGTATTTCGACATGGCCGACACCACGTCGACACCACGGCTCTCCAGAGCGTCGCGCAGCCGCTCATAGTGCCCCATCTCGGCGGCTGCGATGCTGGCCATCGAGATCCGGCCACGCAGGTCCGGCGCCATCCGCGCCTCTTCCGTCAGCCGATAAAACGCCGCTACCTCCGCATATGCCAGCAACGCGAAAAATTCGTTGACCGCAGGATGATCCGCCGGAATCCGTGGTACGGCTAAATCTGCGACCTGGTCCGCGGACGAGGGCGAAGTCATGGCAACACTGTAGTCGGCGGACTTAAGCGCAACTGGGTGCCCGCTGTGCCACCGGCTATCATGCTCATAGGTAGTGGCTGTGTCCGTATCTGTTGGGTACTGCCGTTACCGGCGAAATGTGCGTGCACAGCTGCGCCGATCGGATCGAGCCTCCCTCGGCCGAGGATCGGCCGGCGACCCGGAGACGTTTTCGGAGTCGGAATTCGTGCGCGCGTGACCGCGAGAGAACAACCGACCACACCGAATATCGTCACCGGAAGGCTTATTCACCACGTATGACCGCCCTTAAAAGCACGACTGAACCGACCCAGAAACCCACATTTGCCAAACTCGGAGTCCGCGACGAAATTGTGCGCGCACTGTCCGAAAAGGGCATTGACCATCCCTTTGCTATTCAAGAACTCACCATGCCGCTCGCGCTGGCCGGCGAGGATGTGATCGGCCAGGCCCGCACCGGCATGGGTAAAACCTTCGCGTTCGGCGTACCGCTGCTGCAGCGCATCACGGCCGGTAACGCGCAACGGCCCCTCAACGGCGCGCCGCGCGCCCTGATCGTGGTGCCCACCCGGGAGCTGTGCCTGCAGGTGACCGGCGACCTGGCCACCGCCGCCAAATATCTGACCGCCGGAGACGAACCGCAGCGACAGCTGTCCGTCGTGGCCATCTACGGCGGACGGGCCTACGAACCGCAGATCGAGGCGCTGCAGAACGGCGCCGACGTCGTGGTGGGCACGCCCGGCCGGCTGCTCGACCTCTGCCAGCAGGGTCACCTGCAGCTGGGCGGACTGTCGGTGCTGGTGCTCGACGAGGCCGACGAGATGCTCGACCTGGGCTTTTTGCCCGACATCGAACGCATCCTGCGTCAGATCCCCGCCGACCGGCAGTCGATGCTGTTCTCGGCGACCATGCCGGACCCGATCATCACGCTGGCCCGCACCTTCATGGACCAGCCCACCCACATCCGGGCCGAGGCGCCGCACTCCCTGGCCGTGCACGACACCACCGAGCAGTTCGTCTACCGCGCCCACGCGCTGGACAAGGCGGAGCTGGTCAGCCGGATACTGCAGGCTCACGAGCGGGGCGCGACGATGATCTTCACCCGCACCAAGCGCACCGCGCAGAAGGTGGCCGACGATCTGGCCGAACGCGGTTTCGCGGTCGGCGCCGTCCATGGTGACCTCGGGCAGATCGCACGTGAGAAGGCGCTCAAGGCGTTTCGCACCGGCGACATCAACGTGCTGGTCGCCACCGACGTGGCCGCGCGCGGTATCGACATCGACGACGTCACCCACGTCATCAACTACCAGTGCCCCGAGGACGAGAAGATGTACGTCCACCGCATCGGCCGCACCGGCCGCGCCGGCCGCACCGGAGTCGCGGTCACCCTGGTCGACTGGGACGAGCTGCCCCGCTGGACGATGATCGACAAGGCACTGGGACTGGGCTCCCCTGACCCGGCCGAGACCTACTCCAACTCACCACACCTGTACACCGAACTGGCCATCCCAACGGAGGCCGGTGGCACGGTCGGCACGCCACGCAAGTCGCCGGTCAAGCGCCGCGACACCCAACGCGACGCCAAGCCGGCCTCGGATAAGTCGGCCGCCAAGCCACGGACGCGCAACGGCACAAAACGACGCCGCACACGCGCTGGCCAACCCGTCACCGGGCACCCCGCCCCCGCCAACAACGGTGCCGACGTGGAAGCCCCCGCGCAGACGCCGTCCAGCGCCACCTCGGCCAACGGGGAACCTGCCCGGCGCCGTCGTCGTCGGCGGCGCAACGGCGGCCAAGACGCCGGACCAAAACTCGCCGCGCACGCGAACTGACCCGCGGCCGCCTGATGGTGCGACCCGAACGCCGGACCAAGGGCGACATCGTGGCCGCCGCGGCGATCGTGCTCGCGGTCGCAGTGGTCGCGGCCCTCATCTGGTGGACCAGCGACGCCCGGGCAACCGTCAGCCGGCCGGCCGCTGCGCCGGCGCCCAATCCAACTCCGGCCAAACACGTGCCGATCGCGCTGACGGAGTTGTGGAAGGCGGCCAGCCCCGCCACCACGACACCGATCGTGGTCGGCGGGTCGGTGAGCACCGGTGACGGGCGCCGAGTGGAAGGACACGATCCCGCGACTGGTGAGACCCGCTGGAGCTATGCCCGCGACACCGACCTGTGCGGGCTGACCTGGGTCTACCACTTCGCCGTCGCGGTCTATCGAGACGACCGCGGTTGCGGCCAGGTCAGCACCATCGACGGGTCTACCGGTCGCCGCGGGCCCGCCCGCAGCAGTTACGCCGATCCACGCGTACACCTGTCCGCCGACGGCACGACCGTGTTGTCGGCCGGCGAGACTCGCCTGGAGCTGTGGCGGTCGGACATGGTCCGGATGCTGGTCTACGGCGAGACCGATGCCCGGGTGAAGCCATCGGCGCGGGGCCTGCACTCCGGATGCAGGCTGGCGTCCGCAGCGGCCAGCTCGTCTGCGGTGTCGGTGCTGGAAGCCTGCGCGAATCAGCCGGACTTGCGGCTGGTCCTGTTGCGCCCGGGCAAAGACGACGACGAACCCCAACAACACCTTGTGGCCGAACCTGGACTACGCCCCGGCTCGGGTGCTCGCGTGCTGGCCGTCTCGGACACCAGCACGGCCGTGTATCTGCCTGGAAATTCCGGCGCGCAGCCGAAAGTCGACGTCGTCGACGACACCGGCGCGACGGTGGCGAGCACGCTACTGCCCAAGCCGCCATCGGGTTCGGCCGTCACGTCACAAGCGGGCAACTTGGTGACCTGGTGGACCGGCGACTCATTGATGGTCTTCGATACGGGCAGGCTGACCCTGCGCTACACGATCGCCGCCGGCGAGACGGCGGTGCCGCTGGGGCCGGGGGCGATGATGGCCGGTCAGCTGCTCGTGCCGATCACCGGCGGCATCGGGGTGTACGACCCGCTCAGCGGCGAGAGCAACGCTTTCATCCCGGTGAACCGGTCGCCGAGCAGCTCAGCGGTGGTTCCGGCCGTTTCGGGCTCCAGGGTGTTCGAGCAGCGCGGCGACACCGTGGTAGCCCTCGGCTAATTGTGGCGAGCAGACGCAAAAGCCCCCTAAACCAGTGGTTTTCGGGGGCTTTCGCGTCTTTTCGCGCTACACCTCGACGCTGAAACTGGGCAGCGGTTTGCCGGACTTCCAGTGCTTGACCAACGCCTCGGCCAGCTCGCGGTAGGCCACCGCTCCTTTGTTCTTACGCCCCGCCATCACCGACGAGCCCGACGCGCTGGCCTCGGCGAAGCGCACCGTGCGTGGAATCGGCGGAGCCAGCACCGGCAGGTCGTAGCGGTCTGCGACGTCGAGCAGCACATCGCGAGTGTGCGTGGTTCGCGAGTCGTACAGCGTCGGCAACGCGCCCAGCATCCGCAGGTCCGGGTTGGTGATCTGCTGAACGTCGGCAACCGTGCGCAAAAACTGGCCGACGCCGCGGTGTGCCAGCGTCTCGCACTGCAGCGGCACGATGACCTCGTCGGCGGCCGTCAAACCGTTGAGCGTGAGCACACCCAGCGAGGGCGGACAGTCGAGGATGACGACGTCGAAATCGGAAAGCTTGGCCAGCGCACGCTTGAGCGCGTACTCGCGGCCGGCTCGCATCAGCAGCATTGCCTCCGCGCCGGCCAGGTCGATGTTGGCCGGCAGCAGCGTCATCTCCTCGTTGGTGGTGACCAGCGCGGCGTTCGGTTCGACCTCACCGAGCAGTACCTCGTGCACGGACACCGGTAGTTTGTCCGGGTCTTGGCCAAGCGAGAAGGTCAAACAGCCCTGCGGGTCCAGATCGACGAGCAGCACTCGTTTTCCGATGTCCGCCATCGCCGCACCGAGCGAAGCAACCGTCGTCGTCTTGGCCACGCCGCCCTTCTGGTTGGCCACCGCCAGTACCCGGGTCTTAGTCAAAGCGCCGCTCCTCTCCCCCGCAAGCGGGAGGTACCCCCACATCGCTCGCGGTAACAGTGCCCATCCTGGCATGTCCCCCGGCGGCTGCTTCGCACGGTGGCTCCCGCAGGGCTCCGGCATGTCGTTGGGGCAGAATCGGTCGGCATGAGCGTGCACAACCACCGGCTGGTGCTATTGCGCCACGGCGAGACCGAATGGTCGAAAACCGGCCAGCACACCGGCCGTAGCGAGATCGACCTGACCGATATCGGCCGGGCGCAGGCGATGCTGGCCGGGTGGGTTGTCAATGAGCTCAAACTCGATGACCTGCTGGTAGTGAGCAGCCCGCGCGAACGGACGTTGGACACCGCGCGCCTGGCTGACATCGCCGTCGACGAGGTCTCGCCCCTGATCGCCGAGTGGGACTACGGCAAATACGAGGGCCTGACCACCCCGCAGATCCGGGAAACCGAACCCGACTGGCTGGTGTGGACACACGGATGTCCCGACGGCGAAAGTGTCGCCCAGGTCAGCGACCGCGCGGACCGGGCCGTCGCGATGGCCTTGGAGCACATGGAGTCACGCGACGTGCTGTTCGTCGGCCATGGTCACTTCTCCCGCGCGGTGATCACCCGCTGGCTCGAACTGCCGCTGACCGAGGGGAGCCGCTTCGGTATGACGACGGCATCGATCGCGATCTGCGGGTTCGAGCACGGATTGCGGCAGCTCACTGCGCTTGGGTTGACCATTCAGTGAACACCGCTGAACCGCCGTTCGTGTTATGCGGGCCGGGGGGAACTCTGGTTGCCCACGGGGTGCGGGCAGGCTACCCCGACGTGCCTGCAGCGCAAGCGGCACTGCGCTCGGGAGCTACGCCAATAGTATTGGGCGCGTTGCCTTTCGACCTCAGTAAGCCCGCGGCGTTGCTGGCGCCGGAGGCCCTGCGGCGTCCCGACGCGCCGCCCGACTGGCCGACGGGACCGCTGCCGTCGGTTCGCGTCACCGCCGCCGTCCCGGCGCTTGCCGACCATCGGGACCGGATCAGCCGGGCCCGGGATCAGCTCGCGGCAGCCGACAACGCGCTGCGCAAGGTGGTGCTGGCCCGCGCCCTGCGGTTGGCTGCGGAGGAGTCGTTGGATGCCCGCGTCATCCTGCGCCGCCTCGTCGACGCCGATCCGGCCGCATACGGCTATCTCGTCGATCTGACCCCCGCAGGCGACAACTATGCAGGTGCCGCTCTGGTGGGCGCCAGCCCGGAACTGTTGGTCGCACGCGCCGGGGATCGCGTTGTGTGCCAACCGTTTGCCGGTTCGGCGCCTCGAGCCGCCGACCCCGACGACGACGCCGCCAACGGCGCGGCGCTGGCCGCATCGGCCAAGGACCGCCACGAGCACCAACTTGTCATCGAAACGATGCGCGCCGCCTTGGAGCCGCTGTGCGATGACCTGACCATCGCGTCTGAGCCACAACTGAGTCGCACCGCGGCCGTCTGGCACCTGTGCACACCGATCAGCGGCCGCCTGCGCGACACCTCAACCACTGCAATCGATCTGGCGTTGGCGCTGCACCCTACCCCCGCGGTCGGAGGAGTCCCGACCAAGGCCGCAGCCGAGCTCATCCGCGACCTGGAAGGTGACCGCGGTTTCTACGCCGGCGCCATCGGATGGTGCGACGCCCGCGGCGACGGTCGCTGGGTGGTGTCCCTCCGGTGCGCGCAACTGTCGCCCGACCGGCGCACCGCCCTCGCGCACGCCGGTGGTGGCATTGTCGCCGAATCCGATCCTGATGACGAGGTCGGCGAAACCACAACGAAATTCGCAACCATACTGAACGCGCTGGGAGTTGCGCATGACTGAGATCATCCGCCGCGTCATACCGGATGACGCCGCCGACATCGCTGACATGATCCACGGCCTGGCCGAATTCGAGCGCGCTCCCGATGAATGTACTGTCACCGAATCACAAGTTGCCACAGCCTTATTCGGCGATTCGCCGACGGTACACGGCCACGTCGCGGTGGTGGACGGCGAAATCGCCGCGATGGCGCTGTGGTTTCTCAGCTTCTCCACCTGGGACGGTGTCGCGGGGATCTATCTGGAAGATCTGTTCGTGCGGGCCAAGTTTCGCCGTCGCGGCCTGGCCCGTGCACTGCTGTCGGAGCTGGCCCGCGAATGCCACGACAACGGCTACACGCGGTTGTCGTGGGCGGTGCTGAACTGGAACTTCGATGCCATCGCGCTGTACGACCAGATCGGTGCGCGGCCGCAGCGCGAATGGACCACCTATCGGCTTTCCGGCTCGGGTTTGGCCGAACTGGCGGGATCACGCTGATAGGCGCCCGCCGCCCAGCGCACCGCTGCGGGACTGAACAGCAATATCAGCGCGCTTAGCGCCACCAACGCCAGCGGGATCCCGAAGGCGGGCCGATGCGAGCCCACCGCGAGGTACCACGCGACCGGCAGCAGCAGCAATTGGGTGAACACCCCCAGCCCGCGGCCCCAGCGCTTGCCGGCCAGCAGGGCCCATCCGGCGGCGAGCACGCCGCCGCCGACCACCGTGAACCAGATCGCGGTTCCCAGGCCGTTGACCACGTGCTGATCGGCTCCGGCGAGCCCGCGGATCACCAGCACCGCGGCCATCACCAATGCGGCCGCACCCTGCAGCGCGACGATTGCACCGGCGCCGCGCACAGCGCCCGGGGCTGAAGTCGTCACAACGTCAGCGTAGTCAGGCCGCCTGCTCCTCGGCGGGGCGCGCAGCGTCCCGCATCGTCGCCAAGCCTGTGCTCAACTCGCCCGGCTCCTCAGCGGGGCGCGCAGCGCCCCGCATCGTCGCCAAGCCTGTGCTCAACTCGCCCGGCTCCTCAGCGGGGCGCGCAGCGCCCCGCATCGTCGCCAAGCCTAAGCTCGTGCTTCATGCGCGCCGTGCTGATCGTCAACCCGACCGCCACTTCCACCACACCGGCCGCTCGCGACCTACTGGCGAACGCGCTCAAAAGCCGCCTCGAGCTCACCGTCGAGCACACCACCCATGCAGGTCACGGGGGTGAACTCGCTCACAACGCCGCGGAGAACGGGGTGGACCTGGTGGTCGTCCACGGCGGCGACGGAACGATTAGCAATGTGGTGAACGGTTTGCTCGGTCGCCCGGGTACCGCACCAACCGGACCCTCGAGGACCCTGCCTGCGGTTGCGGTGGTGCCGGGAGGCTCGGCGAATGTGCTGACACGGTCGCTGGGCCTCTCGCGGGACCCGGTAGCCGCCACTAACCAGATGATCCAGCTGCTCGATGACTACCGCCGTCACCGAACGTGGCGCCGCATCGGACTCATCGACTGCGGCGAGACGTGGGCCATGATCAACGCCGGGATGGGCGTCGACGCCGAGGTGGTTGGTGCCGTGGACGCTCAACGCAAGAAGGGCGCCAAGGTCACCCCGTCGCGCTATTGGCGCGTGGCAGTGCCGGTCGCGGTCGCCTTCAGCCGCCGCGAACCCACCCTCACGCTGGAACTGCCGGACCGCGACGCCATTCCGGGCACACACTTCGCGTGGGTGTCCAACACGACGCCCTGGACCTATAGCAACGAGCGGTCCTTGGTGACCAACCCGGGCTGCAGCTTCGAGACAGGCCTCGGGGTGTTCGCAGTTACCAGCATGAAGTTTTTTCCCACTCTGGGATTGGTGCGCCAGATGCTGTCGAAACGGGCGAACCCGCAGGCCAAGCAACTCGTCCGGGATGACGACGCGGCTTGGCTGCGGGTGACCACCAACGGCGAACCGGCTGCCACTCAGTTCGACGGTGAGTACCTGGGCCTGCGCGAAAGCATGACGTTTCGAGCGGTTCCCGACGCGCTGGCGGTCGTCGCCCCGCCCGCTAAAGGCCGTTCTGACCAGCGGCGACAGCCCCCGCACGCAAATTGAGACGAAAATCTCTGGGGAAGTGGCGGGCAGTGTAGTACAACGGTCTAAGGGCTTTGATAAGAGTTCGTCAAAGTGAGATAGCCCACGAGCTAACTGACGCTATTGACATCTGTTGAGCCTGTGAAACGATCAAAAGGTTGCATGCAGAAATTTTGTAGGGGTACGGATACCTTTCTTGTGCACGCGCTAACTGCGGAAGAAAAATGGCCGTGCGCCTTGCTGCGCACTCAGTGAGGAGTAAGTACTTATGGATTGGCGCCACAAGGCGGTCTGTCGCGACGAGGATCCCGAGCTGTTTTTCCCGGTAGGAAACAGCGGCCCGGCGCTCGCGCAGATCGCTGACGCGAAACTGGTCTGCAATCGATGCTCGGTGACCACGGAATGCCTCGCCTGGGCTCTCAACACAGGCCAGGACTCGGGCGTATGGGGCGGCATGAGCGAAGACGAGCGACGCGCACTCAAGCGTCGCAGCGCCCGGACGAAGGCACGTAGCGGAGTCTGACGCAGGTTCCAGATAGTGCGGCCTCGACGATCGTCGGGGCCGCACTCTTGCGTGCCGGCATCACAGCAGCAGCCGGGCCCTACGGCCGATCGGTACCCGCAGCACCACATCGGTGCCCTGCCCGGCGCCTTCGCGCATGCTCAGCGTGCCGTCGAGCTCGGCGGACACCAGCGTGCGCACGATCTGCAGGCCAAGGCTGTCCGACTTCTCCAAGGTGAATCCCGCCGGCAGGCCGCGCCCGTCGTCATGAACCACGACATCCAGCCAGCGCGCCGAGCGCTCGGCGCGGATCGTCACCGACCCCTCGGGGGCTATCGGGTCGAATGCATGCTCGATGGCGTTCTGCACGAGTTCGGTGATCACCATGATCAGCGCCGTGGCGCGGTCGGAGTCCAGCACGCCGAGATCGCCGTCGCGGTTGATCCGGATCGGCCGGTCCACCGACGCCACATCGTTCATGATCGGCAGAATCCGGTCTATGACCTCGTCGAGGTTGACCTGCTCGTCCACCGACATCGACAACGCATCGTGCACGAGGGCGATCGACGACACCCGGCGTACCGATTCGATCAGCGCCTCGCGTCCTTCGGCGTTGGACGTCCGCCGCGCCTGCAGGCGCAGCAGCGCCGCGACCGTTTGCAGGTTGTTTTTCACCCGATGGTGAATTTCGCGAATGGTGGCATCCTTCGAGATGAGGGCCCGGTCTCGGCGTTTCACCTCGGTGACGTCGCGGATCAGGATCGCGGCGCCGGCGCTGGCGCGGTTGACCACCAGCGGCAGGGTGCGCAGCAGGACCGTGGCACCCCCGGCGTCGACCTCCATCCGCATGCTCGTCCCACCGGCCAGCAAGTCGAGCACGTGCTCGGCCACCTCTTGCGCCTCGAACGGGTCCGAGATGAGCGGGCGCGTCACCTCGATGAAGTTGTGCCCCTCCAACTCGCTGACCAGCCCCATCCGGTGATAGGCCGATAGCGCATTGGGGCTGGCGTAGGCGACCACACCGTTGACGTCCAGCCGGATGAAGCCGTCGCCCGCCCGCGGGGTGGAACGCGACATGGCCACGTCCCCCACGTCGGGAAAGGTGCCTTCGGCCAGCATGTGCAGCAGGTCGGTGGCGCACTCCTGGTAGGCGCTCTCCAGGTGGCCGGAAGAGCGCTGGGCCGCCACTTCGGTCTGGTGCCGGGTCAGGACCGCCACCACCTGGTCGCCATATCGCACCGGGGACGCTTCGACGTTAGGGCCGGGCAGTTGCCACGAACGCTGTTGGCCCGCCCCGCTTTCCCGCTCGGCAGTACCAGAAGCAAAGGTCGCTGCGACGAGCGGCAATCGTTCGGCCGCGACGACGCTGCCCACCGCATCGGTCTGCAGCACCGTGGGCGCGGTATTGGGCCGGCATTGCGCCACACACACCAGCACGCCGTCATCGCGACGCACCCACATCAGGTAGTCGGCGAACGACAGGTCGGCCAGCAGCTGCCACTCGCCCACCACCGCATGCAGGTGGTCGACGGCGTTGCCCGGCAGCACGGTGTGTTCGGCAAGCAGATCACCGAGAGTGGACATGACGCACCCCCCAGTGCTCCCGGATAAGCCCGGATTGCCTATGTGTTGGGTCCAACGGCTAGCTGATCACAGCGATTAGATCGCCGGCCTGGATGACGTCACCGACCGACACACTCACCTTGCTGACGGTGCCGTCGACTTCGGCCAGCACCGGGATCTCCATCTTCATCGACTCCAGCAGCACAACGGTGTCGCCTTTGCCGATCTGGTCGCCCTCGCGGACAACAACTTCGAGCACGCTGGCCACAATCTCGGCACGAACATCCTCGGCCATCTTCACCCCTCTTGTTTCGGCCATTCCGCATGCTGACTGTTGTCTCGCAGGCTCATGTATATCGAACTATAAGACCGGCCGGAACTCCGGCGCGCGGGCTAGCGACGCGGCGTCACGGGCCGCATGGGACACTATTGGACAACCGGGTGGACTTGAGATATCTAAGCCGCCCCGCATTCCACGAAACGACGGAGGTTAACCATGGCCAAGCGTGGCCGTAAGAAGCGCGACCGCAAGTACAGCAAAGCCAACCACGGCAAGCGCCCAAACTCGTAGCGCGAGCAGACGCAAAAGCCCCCGTTTCGCGCCGAATACGGGGGCTTTTACGTCTGCTCGCTAGGGTCCACCACGGATGATGGTGGTTCGGCGGATCTCCAGTCGCAGGCGTTCCCGCAAACCCTCGGGAGCCTTCTCACCTCTACATTTGGTCGCGATCAACGCCTTGATCCGCTCCTCGAGCCCGTAATGCTTGAAGCATCCTGGGCATGCCTCGAGGTGCTGTCGCAGCTTCTCTCGAGATTCCGGGGTGCATTCCCCGTCAAGCAGGGTCCATACCTCGGCGATCACTTCCGCGCAGCCTAGGTAGCCGTGGGATTCGTCGGCATCGCTGGCGGCGGCGCGAGGCTCGACCGGGCCGGGAAACTCGGTCATGACGGCACCTCCTCGTGCGTCTGCTGACCCCGGATGAAGCCCCGCTCCCTCGCCACATCGGACAAGAGGGCGCGCAGCTGGCGTCTGCCTCGATGAAGCCGCGACATCACGGTGCCGATCGGCGTATCCATGATCTCGGCGATCTCCTTGTACGGGAAACCCTCGACATCGGCGTAGTAGACCGCCATCCGGAATTCCTCCGGAAGTGCCTGCAACGCTTCTTTGATCTCAGTGTCCGGCAGTGCCTCGAGCGCTTCGACCTCGGCCGAACGCAGGCCGGTGGAGGTATGTTCGGCATTGGCCGCCAACTGCCAGTCCGTGATTGCCTCGGTGGGATATTCCGCTGGCTGCCGCTGCTTCTTGCGGTAGCTGTTGATGTAAGTGTTGGTCAGGATCCGATACAGCCAGGCTTTGAGGTTGGTGCCTGCCCGAAACGACCGGAAACCCGCATAAGCCTTCACCATCGTCTCCTGGAGAAGGTCTTCAGCGTCGGCTGGATTTCGCGTCATGCGCAGTGCACCGCCGTAGAGCTGATCCAGGAGTGGAATCGCGTCACGCTCGAAGCGCGCGGTGAGTTCCTCGTCCGTCTCCTCGGGTGGTGCAGGCTCTGGAACGTCCAACTCGGTGCCGCCGTCCCCCACGATGTCCAGGTCGGCCATGTCGTTTAGCACGGTCCCTTCTGCAAACAGATGAGCCAACTGCTCAGTGTTCAACGGATTGCACAACAGGATCGTCGCCGTTGACACCTGACTTACCCTCCCAATCTAAAGGCTGCGACCGACAGTAGAAACCGCCCCAATCAACAGCGGTGGACGGCGCGCTATTTCCAGGCGCTGTCCGGTGTGCCGATCCCCCGGTCCCGACGGGCAGGGCAGGACGTTAGTGTGACGCCATGTCCCACGCCACGTCTTTGCAAGGCAAGACCATGTTCATTTCGGGCGCTAGTCGCGGTATCGGCCTCGCGATCGCCAAACGGGCCGCCCAAGACGGCGCCAACATCGCCCTGATCGCCAAGACCGCCGAGCCGCACCCCAAGCTGCCCGGCACGGTGTACACCGCCGCCAAGGAGCTCGAGGAAGCCGGCGGCCAAGCGCTGCCGATCGTCGGGGACGTGCGCGACCCGGATTCCGTCGCCGACGCGGTGGCTAAGACCGTCGAGCAGTTCGGCGGCATCGACATCTGCGTCAACAACGCCTCGGCGATCAACCTCGGGTCCATCACCGACGTCCCGATGAAGCGCTTCGACCTGATGAACGGCATCCAGGTGCGCGGCACGTATGCGGTGTCGCAAGCGTGTATCCCCCATCTGAAGGGCCGGGAGAACCCGCACATTCTGACGCTGTCGCCGCCGGTGCTGCTGGACAAGAAGTGGCTGAAGCCGACGGCCTACATGATGGCCAAGTTCGGTATGACGTTGTGCGCGCTGGGAATCGCCGAGGAACTGCGCGACGAGGGCATCGCGTCGAACACGCTGTGGCCGCGCACGCTGGTGGCCACCGCCGCGGTGCAGAACCTGCTGGGCGGTGACGAAGCGATGGAGCGGGCCCGTAAGCCCGAGGTATACGCGGACGCGGCCTACGTCATCCTGAACAAGAACTCCCGCGAATACACCGGCAACACCTTGTTGTGCGAGGACGTGCTGGTCGAATCCGGCGTCACCGACTTGTCGGTGTATGACTGCGTGCCCGGTGGGAACCTCGGCGTCGACTTCTGGGTAGACGGCGTCAACCCGCCGGGGTACAACCAGTCCTGACGCCGGCCTCTAGCCGTGATCGCAAGCGCGGCGGAGCCGGGCGCAGCGGGTCACGGCCATCGGACCTAATATGGCCGGCGCAGCAACACCTGGAATCGCCGCGCTGGTCAAAGCCAATGTGCCGCATGAGGTCTTGCACTTCGAGGTCATCAGCGACCTGTCGGACTCCGGCGAATTCGCTCCCGAACAGGTTTTCAAAACCCTGATTATCGCGCTGCCCCACGGGCTGGCTGTCGCGATCGTGCCCGTGCCGTCGAAGCTGTCGCTCAAAGCGGCTGCCGCGGCGCTTGGCGTGACTAAAGCCAGCATGGCCGAACCCGCCGCAGCCGAGCGATCCACCGGCTACGTCGTCGGCGGCATCTCGCCCTTCGGTCAACGCAAGCGGTTGCGGACTGTGGTGGACAGCTCGGCGCTGAACTGGGACCGGGTGCTGTGCAGCGCGGGCAAGCGGCATTGGGACGTCGCGGTGGCTCCGCAGGACCTGATCCGGTTGACCGACGCGATCACCTGGGACATCCGGGCCTGAGGGCGAGCAGACGCAAAAGCTCCCGACACGCCGTGGTTTTTGGGGCTTTTGCGTCTGCTCGCGCTCACACCTGAATCATGGCCTTTCTCCGGCCTCAAGCAGGAACTTCTCGATGACGGGAGCGAGTTCGGCCGCGTTGTGCACCAGGTCGATATGCCCGCCGTCATGCAAGTGCAGGCGAGAATGCGGCAGCAAGGTGTTCAGGATGTGGGCGTTGACCACCGGGATGATCGGATCGTCGGTGCCCGCCACGATCAACGTCTGCTGTCGTACCGCGGGCAGCGCGAACAGACTGGTCCACACCGCGCCCGCCAGCAGTTGATGCAGGTAGCCGACCCTCGATCCGGCATGCAGCTGTCGGACGAACAGTTGCGCCACGTCGTCACCATGAGCACGGACGGTGCCGCCGTAGAGCTCACCGGCAATGGACGCGGCGTACTCGGGGTCCGAGAACCGGCGTGGGGTAACCATTTTCGCCAGAATGCGCGGGTGAGCGGGCACCATCACCGCACCGGTACCCGTCGCCACCAGCACCAGGCGCCGGCATCGGCGCGGATTCTGGAAGGCGAACTGCTGCGCAAGGGCCCCGCCCCAGGACAGCCCGAGCAAATCCACCACGCCGAAACCCAACTTGGACAGCACCCGGCCGAGGACCCAGGCCAGGTAGGGAAACCCATAGGGGGCAATGGAAGTGGGCGATCCGCCGGTGCCCGGCACGTCGAACCTGACTACCGTGCAATCCAACTGCTCGACGAGCGGATCGAGCACCTCAAGGCTGGCGCCGATACCGTTGCACAACACCAGCGGCACGCCGGTTCCACGGTGCACGTTCACCCGGATGCGCTGTCCGCCGGCGTTGACGTAGCTCTCCTCGCCGATGGTGCTGGACGGCACCGCCCTGATGTGGGTGCTGCGCATGGCTCTCATTTCTCCATCACGTAGCTGCCCGGCGCTGGGCCCAGCGGCGGGAAGCCTTCCCCACCAAGTGCTTTCGGAGCATCGATCTCCGAGCCGCTGCGTTCGGCCATCCACGCCACATAGTCCGGCCACCACGAGTCGGGGAACTTCTGAGCGGATTCCAGCCACTGTTCGGGAGCTTCCGCATCGACGGGGCCCGTTCGGAACGATGCCTTCGGGTTACCCGGCGGGTTGACCAACGCCGCGATGTGCCCGCTGGTGGACAGCACGTAGCGATTGTCTTTGCTGCCGAGCAGGCGCGCACTGCGATAGGTCGCCTGCCACGGGGAAATGTGGTCGGCCACCCCGCCTATAACGTATGAGTCGGACGCGACCTTGCTCAGGTCGACGGGGGTGCCGAGCATGCTGACCGCGCCAGGGGTGACGAGCGCATTGTGCAGCCCCATCAGCACCATGTCGCGATGCAACGCGGCGGCCATCCGGGTGGTGTCGGCATTCCAGAACAACACGTCGAACGCGGCGGGCTTGCGGCCCTGCACATAGTTGTTCACCACATAACGCCACACCAGGTCGGTGGGCCGCAGCCAGGCGAACATCTCCGCCATGTCGCGCCCGTCGAGGTAACCCTTCTTGGCCGACACTCGAATCGCTGCCTGCGCTGCGCGGTCGCTCATTGCCGCGACTGCGAAGCCGGCCCGCGTCTCATCCAGCACGGTGACCGCCAGGTTCAGACCCGCGACCCGGTCGCCCTCGCCGATCTCAGCGAGATGGGCCGCGACCATCGCCGCCAGGATGCCGCCCGAGCAGGTGGCCAGCAGGTGAGTACTGTCGGTGCCGGCGATCTTCTGCACCGCGTCCATCGCCTCCACGATCGCCGCGCCGTAGGCATCGAAACCCCAATCCCGATGACGCGCTTGCGGATTGCGCCATGACATCACGAAGACCTGCTGACCCTGCTGGACGAAGTGCTCGATCATGCTGCGCCCAGGCGCAATGTCCATGACGTAGTACTTGTTGATCACCGGCGGCACCATCAGCAACGGAATGGAGCGGACCTTGGGGGTCTGCGGGGCGTACTGGATCAATTCGAACATCGAGGTTTGCAGCACCACAGCGCCTTTGGTGACGGCCACGGTCTCCCCCACCGCAAAGGCGTCGGGCTCGACCATCGCGGGCACCCGCGGCTTCGACAGCATGTCGCGGGCCAAGGCTTTCGCGCCCCGGACGGCGCTCAGTCCGCCCGTGTCGATCAGTGCCTTCCAGCCCAGCGGGCTGATCAGCGGATTGTTGCTGGGCGCCAGGCCCTCGACAAAGTTGTCCACGACGAACTGCATTCTCTCGTTGTCGCGCCAGTCGAGCTCGGCGTCGGCGAGCAGCCCCTGCGCAGTCTCGGCACCGACCAGATAGGCCTGCATGATTCGCTGCAGCAGAGGATTCTGTTGCCACGCAGGGTCGGCGAACCGCTTGTCGGTGCGCGCCGGAGCGCGGTGCGACTTGCCCGCGACGATGCCGCCGAGTTCGCGGGTAAGCGTGGCGGTGCGGCCCGCAACGGCCCCGGGTTTTTGCACGAGGTTGGCGGCGACGCGGGACCAGGTGGCGTTGGGCATCATCCGGCTGACGAACGGGCGGGTGGCGCTGGTGAGCAGCAAGTCGAGCGGTGCAGCCAGCTCGTCCGGCTTTGTGGTTTGATTCGAGGTTCCAGCCATGGCTATCAGGTACTTTCGGTTGTCGGAACGGGTCCCTCTTTGGGAAAAACGATGTCGCGCTTCTGGACCTTTCCGGTGGGTCCCTTGGGCAGCTCATCGACGAGCCAGACCTGGCGCGGGTACTTGTATGCGGCTACCCGCTCCTTGACGTAATCGCGCAACTCGTCAGGTGTGGCGGCGGCGTCTTGTTTGAGAGCGACTGCGGCGCCGACGTCCTCGCCGAGGGAGTCGTGCGGGATGCCGACGACGGCGGCCTCGGCCACCGCCGGATGCTCGTAGAGCACTTCCTCGATCTCGCGGGGATACACGTTGTAGCCGCCTCGGATGATCATGTCTTTGGTGCGGTCGACGATGTAGAAGTAGCCGTCCTCGTCGACACGCCCGACGTCGCCGGTATTGAGCCAGCCGTCGGACGTGATCGTGGCTTTGGTCGCCTCGGGCAGGTTCCAGTAGCCCTTCATGATGTTGTGCCCACGTATCTGGATCTCGCCGGTCTCGCCTTGTGGTACCTCGGCTCCGTCCAGGTCCACCACCCGCATCTCGACGCCCTCAACGGGGGTGCCGATCGAGCCCGCCTTCCGCGGCCGGTCCGGATGATTGAACGAGGCGACCGGCGAGCTCTCGGACAAGCCATAGCCCTCGAGAACGGTGCAGCCGAAGGCGTTTTCGAAGTCGTTGAGGACCTGCACAGGTAGCGAAGCACCACCAGACATGCAGGCCCGCAGACTCCGCGTGGCCTCCGCCGCGGTCTCGTCGGCGATGCTCAGCAACGCCGAATACATGGTGGGCACGCCCTCGAACACCGTTACGCCGTCGCGCTCGATCAGCTCGATCGCCTTACGCGGGTCGAATCTCGGCAGCAGGGTCAGCGTCGCTCCGGCCAGCACTGAGGCGTTCAGCCCGCCGGTCAGGCCGAACACGTGGAACAGCGGGAGGCAGCCCATGACCACGTCGTCGGGACTGATTTGCACCAGCGTACGGACGCAGACGTCGGCGTTGCGGCTCATATTGCCGTGGGTGAGCATGGCGCCCTTGGGTTTTCCCGTGGTGCCCGACGTGTGCAGGATGACGGCGACCTCGTCGTCGTCACGCTCCGCCGGAGCCACCTGGGCGGGCAGATCGGCGGTCAACTCGCCCAGCCCGGCGTCGTCGACGAGCCAGCACTGAGCGCCAACCTCGGCGGCGCCGGCGGTGGCCTCGTCGGCGAAGGCGGGTGTCGCGAACAATGCCTTGGCGCCGCTGTTGGAGAGGTAAAAGGAAACCTCGCGGGATTTGAGAAGCGGATTCATCGGGACCGCTATCGCGCCGCGATACATGATTCCGTAAAACGCGATCGCGAATGCCAGTGTGTTGGGCAACATCAGGCCAACGCGGTCGCCTGGTTCGACCCCGGCCTGCTCCAGCAGCGTCGCGACGCGGGCGGCGGCAGAGTCGAATTCGGTGAAAGTGAGCTGCAGATCGTCACAGCGCAGAGCGGTGCGGTCGGGGTGGCGATCTTTCGATGCAACAAGATTGGCGCTCAGTGCGGTCATAGTTGCCTCCGGGAGAGTTCTTTTCGTGCGTATTTCAATGGTGGTTCGAGCACCGGCACGGCACAATGTGCTGGCAAACAACAACGCGGGTGTCTCGGTGTAGCCGCTCACACCCACAGGTTCAGCGGATTAAGGCTCGGGTTTGCCGCCCGCACCACAAAGTCATCGAGAATGCAACGGCCAGAACCATTTTCGGCTCATCGTCTCATCGCGGGCAGTAGCGACCGGTTAACCGGGAACGGCCGCGCCAGATCGGACGCTGGCGGCGGCGATGGCGCCGGCCGTCCGGTGCGCCAGCGCCATGATCGAGATCATCGGGTTGGCGCCGGCTGGGGTGGGGAAGGCGCTGCCGTCTCCGATCCACACGCCAGGCGTGTCGTGCAACTCCCCGAACGGACCGGCCACGCTGGTGGCCGGGTCGGTGCCCATCCGGCAGGTGCCCATCAAGTGAGCCGAAAACAGCCGGAAGCCGCCGAACCGCAACGGGATGCTTCTCAGGGCGGCTATGAAAGCGTCTAGGTCCTCGCCGCGCCGCCAGCGCGGCGCCCCGGCGGCGATCGGGTGGATTTCGCGCGCCCCGGCCGCATGGTGTAGCCGGACCATGCTCTCGATCGCCAGGTAGGTGTTGCGCACATCCATCTCGTCGGTCACCGCATAGTCCACGAGGGCCTGGCCTGATGCGTCCAGGGTTACCTGGCCGCTGCCGTGGTCACGCAGCAGACCAATGAAGATCGAGCCGTATCGGAGCTGTTCGGCCGTTGCCCGGTGTTGAGTGGCGTTGACGAAGGGCAGCGCCGCGCCGAAAAGCCCCGGCGCATACTGCACTCCCTCGATGAGGAAGCCGTAACCGTCCTCGACATCGGCGAACTGATCGACCAGAGCGGTCATCGGAGCCCCCCACCAGGCTCGCTGGTCTTCGTCGTAGAGGCCCAGGCAGAACGTCACGGGGTGCACGCGCAGGTAGCGACCCACCGCCGGGCCGCCCAGGCCCGAGCGCAGCAATAGCGCCGGGGACTCCAGCGCGCCGGCTGCCACGACGACTTGCTCAGCCCGCACCACCACCCTCGCGCGGCGGCCGGTGTGCGGCTCGGTCCAGATTGCCTCGACCCCGGCGGCACCACCGTTTTCGACCAGTACCCGTTCGGCGAAACAGTTGGTCACAATCTTGGCGCCCGCCGCGAACGCGTCCACCAAGTAGGTGGCGGCGGTGTCCTGCTTCGCCCCGCACTGCTCGCCGAAGCCCATGTATCCGGCGTGTGCCGGGTCGTAGCATGCGGGGTCGGCGTTGCGCAGCAGCGCCGGAAGGAACGACCACCCCAACGACTCGGAGCCCTCCTGCATCCGCTGGTGCGGGCCGTTGAGGTCGCTGCAGCCGTCGTTGGCGGAAATCCGTTGCAGCACCGCGTCGAGATGGGCGTCGAACTCTGGGCCATCCACGTCGCTCAGGCCGTATTCGCGGGCCCACTGCCGGCGCACCCAGGCCGGCGTGCGCAGGCAGTTGGTCCAGTTGACTCGAGTGCCGCCGCCGAGTGTGGCGCCGGCGAGCAGGGTCATGTCGAAGTTGGCCGTCTGCTGGGGGCCGCCGCGCCAATACATGCGCTGATACGCCGACAGTTCAAGCTGGTCGAAGTCGGCCTCGTTGAAGTAGCCGCCGGCTTCCAGCACCACCGTGCGCAATCCCTGTTTGGCCAGCACACCGGCGATCACCCCGCCCCCGGCGCCCGAACCCACGATCACCACATCGGTTTCCAGCTCCAGGTCCTCGGCGCCGTCGGGTGCCAGCGGAACGATCGGCTTCGGTGTGACGGGCGGGACGGACAGCGGACCCGGATAGCCGAAGGTACGCCAGTTGGGGTTCTGGCCGGTCGCATCCGGCATCCCGTAGTACAGCAACAGCGTCATCTGCCGCAACGCGGCCACACCCATGGCGGCCAGCGGACCACCATCGTTGGCCATGCTGTGCAGCATGTGCTCGCGTTCGGGTTGGGCTGCGTCGGCGAAGCCCTGCGCGGCCAGGCCGTCGAGCAGGCCGAACAGCCCCGCCCGATTATCCGCGGGCAGTGTTGCGATCAGCAGTTCCATTGCCTGTGGCACACCGAGGTCAGCCGCCGAGCGGGCCCAAAAGCCATCGGGATCCGGCTGGTGGTCGATGCTGGGCACTAATGCGTCCGCGACAGCCTGCAGGACAGCGCGCCGCGTCTGATCGAATCCGGTCATTTGCGCCTCATTTCGTACTCGGATGCCCAGGCGGAATCTCCGGACAATCGCTCGGCTGGCTTCCATGGTGATCCGCCACCCACCCAAAAGCGATGGTGGCGGGAACAATGGGACCCTGTCCGCACTGTGAACGCTCACATTCGGACCGGCCACCGGCCTATGGTTTGAGGGTGACCGCCGCACCCCACACCGACGGCATCCGCCGTGCCGGCGCAGCCGATCCGCACGTCGTCGAGCTCGGCAGACTCATGCTGGCCCGAGCGCCGAAACTGGGAATGACGATGGCGGATCTGCTTTGCCGGGAGATCGACGCGTACCGCGACGGCACCGTCGTCACTAAGCAGCGGGTTGCCGAAAGTTGTGTTGCGAACGTGACATTCATCTTCGACTCGCTCACCGGGAACGCCGATCCCGATGTCACACCTGCCGAGCAGACCGGCACCGAGCGTGCGCTCGCCGGTGTGCCGCTGCCGGCGGTGATGACCGCCTACCGGATGGGTTTCCGCTACATGTGGGAGGAGACCCTCGCCACCGCGCGGGCCGCGGCTACGCCCACCGAATCGATCTTGGACGCCACCGCACAGATTTTCACTGCGCAGGACACCTTCACTCAGGCGATGGCCAGCGCCTACCGTCAACAACTGACGACGCAGATCGTAGAGCGCGAGGAAGAGCGATCGGCATTGGTGGAAGCGCTGCTGTCCCGACGGATGACCGACCGGCAGAGCCTATGGGAGGCGGCAGATCTGTTGCGGCTGCCTACTTCTGGGCCATATGTGGTCGTTGCGGCCGAGGTGCCCGCGATCGGAAAGCTGGGATTGCCCACCATCGAGAACAAGCTGTCCGCCCGCGATATCCAGTCGGCGTGGCGCCTCCTGCCCGACCTACAGGTGGGAATCGTCCACCTGCGCGGCTCGGCACCGTCCGAGATCCTCGGCACGCTTGTCGAGGTGCTCCGGCAAGCCGCTACCGCCCGCGTCGGCATAAGTCCGTTGTTCTGCGAGTTGGCCGAGACCACTGACGCGCTGCGATATGCGCGCCTGGCGGTCAGCGGGAAGTCGTCCGCGGACTCGCTCGTCACCGTCTTCGACGACACCCCGCTCGCCGTCGCGGCGGTCAGCGCGCCCGAGGTCATGACGAAGATCAAGGCCTCGTTACTGAAGCGAGTGGACGAACTGCCTGCCGAGGAACGCACGGTGCTGCTCGACACCTTCCAGGCGTGGCTGCAGGCGGGCGGCTCTGCCAACGAGACCGCTGCGATGATCTATTGCCATCCGAATACGGTGCGCCACCGGCTGCGCCGCATCGAGCAGTTGACCGACCGATCCCTTTCGCGGCCAAGGGATCTCGCCGAACTGTGTCTGGCGTTCGAGGTCGAGCGGCGACTGCCGTAGGTACGCCTCGCGGCGACGGCCGCTTTGTCGCCTGAAAACAAAACCACGGCGGAACTTGGTTGGTTCGGGACATCACACCGGTGAGCTGGTGCCGATAACTTTCCGTGTCGAGCGCAACGCGGCGCTTCCGATTTAGAAGGTTTCACAACCACCCCCACGTGCCGCTACGCGGAGAAATGTGAGCAAATCATGTCCACCGTCATCATGTCCTACCTGACCATCCTCGGCATGCTCGTCCTGACCACGTTCCCGGTGCTCATCCCGGCGGTCATCACCGGTGTCCACGCCGTCGTCCGGCGGACCCGGCAACCGGCTTAAATCCGCGAGAGCCGTTATTTCGGTTGTAGAACCGCGGCGCCGTACCAATGACAGGCGAGCAACGCGAGCTCAACGTCGAGGCGGTCGCTGCCGATATCGCGGCCGCGCCGGGCAACGGCGCGGCCCACTCGGTACTTCACCGAGTTGAAGTGCATGTTGAGTTCTTCGGCCGCCACCTTGTAGCTGGAGCCGCATCCCAGATACACCCGCAAGGTCTCGCGCAGCCGGGCGTCGTTGTCGGTATCGCCGGCGAGATCGCCGAGCACTCCGACCACCCACTCGCGGGTGCCGGCGACTGAGCCTGAGAAGCCGCCGAGTCGCGCAACCACGGACAAGCCGGGGTCACTCGCGGCGATCACCGTCGGCGGGCTCCGATCACTGGCGATCGCGACGTCGCGGGCCTCGGCTGCCTGGCGGTGTGAGCGGCGAAAGCCTTCGACCCCGTCGGCAGTGGTCCCGATCGCCACGCTGGGTGAGTCCGGTCGGGTCTGCGCGAACCGGCGAATCGTCTCCACGGCATCGTCAGCCGTTGTCCGATAGGGCAGCCAGCCCCAGCCCGAGCTGCGATCGGTGGCGACGAAAAGCGGGTTGGCGTCGACACCGGCGGCTTCGCCCAGTTCCCGGAGAAATCGCTGCAACCGGGGAAGTTGGTCAACCTCGGCGCCCTGGTCCGGGTACCACAACACCAAGCCCAGGTGGTGCCACTGCAGCGGATAGCGGATCGAGGTGGTGGCCGCGTCAACGTCGATGCCCTTGGTTGCGGCCAGGATCTCGCGCACCCGCACGCCGCGAAGAGTGTTCTGGTTTTCCAGCCATCGTTCGCGTTCGTCCTCGTAGATGGCGACGACTTGCTGCGACATCCAGTCGATGTAGCTGAAGATCGCGGCACTCATGGCCTCGATCACCGCCACCCGCATCGATTCGGGGATGTCGGTCCCACGCAATTCGGCGAAAATCAGCTCGTTCATCCGGCGCTGACCAAGCCGATAGGCGCGCACCAGGGCGTTCACCGGCACCCCGTGCTGAGCCAAGCGGCGTGCGTACTCCAGTGCCGCGGTGGGCGCCTCGACACGCTCGACGGCGATGTCGTAGCGCAGCGCATGCAACATCGTGTCCACGTTGCCCTCGATGCTGGACACGAGCAGCTCCATGATCAGCGGGTCGCGCCGGCGCAAATCAGGAATCTGGTCCGCGAGCACACGATGAATCTCCGACGTCACGTCAACCAGCCGACCGTGCAATTGGGCGGCGATCTCGGCGACGTAGCGGTTCACCTCGACCTGGACATTCGGGTCATCGAGGCGTTGCTTGCTCACCCTTCTGACGGTAGCCGCTACGGCTGTCTTCAAGCGATAACAGCGCTGGCCGGTTTTGTCGATCGGCGACTGTATGGCGCCGCATCCAATTCCTAACGTTGCCGGCATCTTCTTTTCGACCGAGGGGTCAGCACAACCATAGGAGCGAAGACCATGGCACTCACCCAACCCCATCTCCCCGCCGTCGATCCGGATGCGTTTCTGCGCAAGCCGCTGATGGAGCGGATGCGGATCCTGGCCGCCGATTGGGCCGAAAACGGCTTCGGCTCACCGCGGCTGGTCCACCTGATCTACATCGTGAAGCTGGTCGTGTTCTTCGCGATCGGCGGCACCACCGTGGCTACCGCGACGTCGGGGCTACCGGCGTTCTGGCACGTGACGGAATGGTGGAACCAGCCCATCGTCTACCAGAAAGTCGTCTTGTGGACCGTGCTGCTCGAGGCCATCGGTGTCGCCGGATCGTGGGGTCCGCTGGCCGGCAAGGTCAAGCCGATGACCGGCGGCATCCTGTTCTGGGCTCGGCCGGGCACCATTCGGCTGCGGCCGTGGAAGTGGGTGCCGTTCACCAACGGTGACCGGCGCACCTGGTTCGACATCGGGCTGTATCTGGCCCTGCTGACCAGCCTGGCCGCCGCACTGCTGCGACCCGGGGTGCACAGTGACTCATTGTCAAAGATGTTGCCGGAAAACGTGTCCGGGCTGGTGAATCCGGTGCTGCTGGTGGCGCCGATCGCGCTACTGGTTCTGATCGGACTGCGAGACAAGACCATCTTCCTGGCCGCCCGCGGCGAGCAATACTTCCCGGCGCTGGTCTTCTTCGCCGTGCTGCCCTTCACCGACATGATCGTTGCGCTGAAGATGCTGATCGTGGTGGTGTGGGTCGGAGCCGGCTTCTCGAAGTTCGGCAAGCACTTCTCCAACGTCATTCCGCCGATGGTCAGCAACAGCCCGTTCATCCCGTCCAAGTGGCTCAAGCGGGCGCAGTACCGCGACTTCCCGCGCGACATGCGGCCGTCGCGGGTGGCCGACTTCATGGCGCACATCAACGGCACCTTCGTCGAGATCGTCGCACCGCTGATCCTGTTCTTCTCCACGAACAAGTGGCTGACGCTGGCCGCGGCGTTACTCATGGTGGGGTTCCACCTGTTCATAATCTCGACCTTCCCGCTGGCCGTGCCGCTGGAGTGGAACGTCGTATTCGCTTACACCACAGTGTTTTTGTTCCTCGGCTTTCCCGCATGGCAGGGCTACTACATCACCGACATGTCCTCGCCGTGGATTACGGCAGCGCTACTGGCGGCTCTGCTGTTCTTCCCGGTGCTGGGTAACGTGCGGCCGGACAAGGTCTCCTTCCTGCCGTCGCTGCGGCAGTACGCCGGCAACTGGGCATCTGCCGTGTGGGCGTTCGCGCCGGGCGCCGAGGCAAAGCTGAACCGGCTCACCCGCTCGGCCGGCAATCAGGTCGACCAGTTCGTCGCATTCGGTTACGAAAAGCAGTGGGCGGAGATCACCTGCCAGAAGACCATCGCCTGGCGCACCATGCACAGCCAGGGCCGCGGTCTGTTCTCGCTGCTGATCAGCCGCCTGCCCGACATCGACACCCGGACCGTGCGGGAAGGCGAGTTCTTATGCAACTCTACGATCGGGTTCAACTTCGGTGACGGTCACCTGCACAATGAAGACTTGATCCAAGCCGTGCAGAGTCAAGCCGAATTCGAGCCGGGCGAGTGTGTCATCGCCTGGGTGGAGTCGGAGGCCGTGGGCAGCGGCGTTCAGCACTACCGGCTGATCGACGCCGCCCTGGGAGTCATCGAGCGCGGGACCTGGAAGGTGGCCGACGCGGTCTCCGAACAGCCCTGGCTGCCCAATGGCCCCATCCCGACGCAGGTGAGTTGGTCGCTGCGCGACGGGGTGAATGTGGCGCCGCGCGGCGGCAGGCAGGAAGCATTGACATGAGCACAGCAGTGGTGGTGGGCGGCGGGCCGAATGGGCTCGCCGCCGCCATTTCCCTGGCCTCCGAAGGCGTACAGGTCACCGTGTTGGAGGCCGCCGACACGGTCGGCGGGGGTGTCCGCAGCAGCGAAGCGATCGTTCCCGGCCTGCTGCACGACCACTGCTCGGCCATCCACCCGATGGCTGTCGGCTCGCGGTTCCTCGCCGAGTCCGGGCTGCAGCGGTACGGCCTGTCATGGCGCTGGCCGGAGATCGATTGCGTACACCCCCTCGACGACGGCAGCGCGGGCGTGTTGTACCGCTCGGTGGAGCAGACCGCCGCCGATCTCGGCCGTGACGGATCTCGATGGCGATTAGCGTTCGGCTACCCGGCGGCGCGGTTCGACACGTTGAGCGACGACATCATGGGGCCGCTGCTCCGGTTGCCGCACCACCCGCTTGCGTTGGCCCGCTTCGGGGCACCCACCGTGTTGCCCGCGTCGACGTTCGCGCGGCTGTTCCGTACCCGCGAGGGACGGGCATTGTTCGGAGGTGTTGCGGCCCATGCCTTCCGGCCGCTGCACTACCCGATGACCACGGCCATCGGGATGGGCATCATCGCGGCGGGTCATCGGCACGGCTGGGCGGTGGCCGAAGGTGGATCGCAGTCGATCACCAACGCGATGGTGGCGCTGCTGGGCGAACTGGGCGGCAAGATCGAGACGGGCGTCCGGGTCGAGACGTTGTCGCAGTTGCCGCCGGCGGACATCACGATGTTCGATCTGGCGCCCAGCGCGGTCGCCGGCATTCTGGGCGACCGCCTACCACGCCGGATTTCGCGCGCGTTCACCAGATTCCGGCGGGCTCCGGGTGCGTTCAAAGTCGACTTCGCTGTCGAGGGCGGCGTGCCATGGACAAATCCGGACGCCCACCGGGCCGGCACGGTGCATCTGGCCGGGACCTACGCCGAACTTGCCGCGACCGAACGGGAGATACATGCCGGGCGGATGCCCGAGCGGCCGTTCGTGCTGATCGGGCAGCAGTATCTGGCCGACCCGCAACGCTCGGTGGGCAACATCCACCCCGTGTGGAGCTACGCGCATGTGCCCAACGGTTACACCGGCGACGCGACCGAGGCCATCATCGCCCAAATCGAACGGTTCGCACCCGGTTTCCGGGACCGTATCGTCGGCAAGGCTGTTCGCTCGACCACGGAGATGGCCGACTACAACCTCAACTATGTCGGCGGCGACATCATGACCGGCGCCAAAGACATTCGTCAGCTGACATTCGGTCCGCGAATCACGCTGTCGCCCTACATTCTTGGCGTGCCGGGCATGTACATCTGCTCGGCGGCCACCCCGCCGGGGCCCGGCGCGCACGGCATGTGTGGCGTTAACGCCGCCAAGCTCGCCCTGAAGTATCTCGCGAAGTAGCTCTCCCCCGCGCGCCCTAAAAAACCACGACCACTTTGTCGGCAGCACCCGGCGTGCTGGCCAGCTCCAGCGCCTCGCCGACGTTGCCGAAAGGAACGGTATGGCTGACGATCAGCGCATACTTCTCCCAGTTTGCGACGAGATCTTTTGTAACCTCGAAGATCTCGTCAGGGTAGCCCATCGATCCGATGATGGTGATCTCGTTGCTCATCACGTTGACGAACTCGACCGGCACCGGCTCCTTATGAACGCCGACGATGCCCAGGGTGGCGCCCCGCTGCGCGGCCGCCAACGCCGTGGTGACGGCCCCGGCAGCGCCGGCACAGTCGAGATAGATATCGGTGCCGGCCTTGCCTGGGAATATCGAGTTACCCTCGCCGTGTAGTTCGGCGAGGCGCTGCACGACGTTCTGGTCGGCGGAGTTGATGACGGCGTCGGCACCGAGCTGCAGCGCCTTGTCCAGCCGAGCCGGAATCAGATCCGCAACTACAACATGGGCCACACCAACGGATTTGAAGGCCAGCGTCGCGCCTAGCCCGATCGGCCCGGCCCCAAACACCACGACCTTGTCCGACGGTTTGGGATTACAGCGATTGACGCCGTGGCGCGCGACGGCCATCGGCTCGTTGAGCGCGGCGACCTGCCACGGGACGTGGCTGGGAATGACCTCCAAACTGGTTCCGCGAACGGCGTTTTCGATGAGCAGATAGTCGGCGAGCGCTCCGGTGGCCCCGCCGTTGCCGATGATGCCGCTGGGCGCGACCATCGGGTTGACAACGACGTGATCGCCGACCCTGACACCGGATACGCCCGACCCGACCTCGACGACCTCGCCCGCGGGTTCGTGTCCCAGCGGGGTGTGCCCGTGGCGGGGCGGAAGGCCGCCGACGGTGATGTAAAACGCGTCGGAGCCGCAAATCCCACAGGCGCGCATTCGCACAAGTACGTCGTTGGGGCCAGCCTGGGGACGGTCGACCTCGACAACCTCGGTCCTGCCCGGACCGGTAACCATCGACACTTTCATTTTGGTCAAGGCGCTAATTCCAGTTCGATGTCGAAAGTGTCGAGATACTCGGTGAAGATCGGCTCGAGCTGTTCCACCGTCAGGCCGTATTCGTCGAGGCGGTAGGCGTTGAGCGCGAACCGGTCCTGCGGGTGTTCGGCGAGCCAATTGCGCATGCGTGCTTCGGTTTCGGCGGTGAGCGGATCGCCCGCCCAGTCGTAGATGCGGCGTATGACGTCCATCGGGTCGCGCATCATCTCGTGGTAGTACATGTCGAAGAAGCGGTCGGCACCGATGCGCTCCCGGGCCCGTAGCGGCCGCTCCACGTGATACCGCATCTGCCACATGGCATCCCGCCCCATGGCTTGTAGGTCGATGGCGTCCGGATGCAGCGTCATTCCCTTGGGCAGCCTCCACAAGTTGGCCAACGACCCCGTCGCCTTGTACGGGTCGCGGTGCGCCCACACCAGCCGCGCATCGGGAAACACCTTCAGCAGCGCTTCGATGTGCACCGAATGCGACGGCATCTTCAGACTCCACGCGCCCGGCGCGGTGGACTGCAGCACCTGCAGGTAGCGCTTCTGGTACTCGTAGGTGCTGCTCATGTCGGCCTCGTCGAACAGCCATTCGGCGTAGCGCGAGGTCGACAGGAACGAGTCCCAGGACAGTCCCTTGAAGTCCTGATTGTGGATGAACATGTCTTCGGTGGGGCCGTCGGCGTCTTCCCAGTGCGGCAGCGGAATATTCGCCTTCTTGACCAGCTCCAAGATCTGCCGCTGTTCTTCCAGCAGGGCCAGACACCGCGGATCGGTGCGCAGCATTTCGGTGGTGGCCGGCGGGATCGGGTCCACGCACTGCCAGTGAATCAGCGATCGGCGTGCCGGGTCCTGGTCGAGCAGGTAGCTGATGACTGTGGTGCCGGTGCGCGGCATGCCGAGCACTATCAGCGGCCGCTCGACAGGCGCGTCCAGCACCTCGGGGTGAGTCTGAATGTAGTCGTGCATCTGCAGGCGGCGCCCGAGCGCGTCGGTGGCATCTTTGAGGATGCGTTCTCGACCGAACGGGGTGAACGCCGACGAGCCGTTGACTTCGTCGACGATGATCGTCAGGCCGTCCCGCCAAGAGTCCGAGTCGATCTCGGTGAGGCCGGTGCGATGGGCGGCCAGCTTGAGGACGTCATCCGCGGTTGCGACTTCGTCGTATTCGCCCATGGCTCAGACCGTCAAATATCCGCCGTCGACCGCGACGGTGGTGCCGGTGATGTAACGAGCCGCGTCGGTGCACAGGAACAGCACCGCGGGTGCGACTTCGTCCGGCAGGCCCATCCTGCCCAGCGGCGTATGGCGCATTTCGGGCTCGAGTAGCTCCGGAATGGACAGCACAGGGTGCGTCATCCGGGTGTCGATCAATCCGGGAGCCACGGCGTTGACGCGGATCCCGTCGTCGACCCAGCGCCGCGCCAGGTTCTTGGTGAAGGCCACCATCCCGGCTTTCGAGGAGCTATAGGCCGGCACATTGACCGCGGACACGAAGGCGGACATCGACGCGATGGTGACCACACTGGCGCCCCCGGCGGCGGTGCTCGCCTTGAGCCGCTCGTGACACGCCATGGTCAGGCGCATGTGCGCGAACATGTTGACCGCCACCGACCCGGCGTAGCCGTCGGGATCCCATTCGTCCTTGTGCGCCGCATAGGGTCCGCCGGCGTTGTTGACCAGAACGTCGAGCTCGCCCAGGGATGCCGCCAATGCATCGATGGCGGCGGTGTCCGACATCTGGCACTGCCGGAATTGCAGTGCGCTCAGGTCGGTTTCGGGATAGTCCGCGGCCGACGCCCGGGTACCGGTGACCGTGACGGCAGCACCGGCCTTGGCGAAATCGCCGGCGATCGCGTACCCGATGCCGCTGGTGCCACCCGTGACGAGCACGTTGGTGCCGGTGAAGTCGAAGGTGACGCTGTTGTTTTGGACGGTCATTCGGTGTCTCTCAATTCGTTGATCGATTTCCTGAGCCACGCCTTTTCCCAGAAGTTATCCGTGCCGTCCAGCAGCGCCTCGTGGGCGTCGGCGGCCACCGCACGCGCCGCGGGGTGGGTGGGGTCGGCCTCAAGGACGAGGTCGGTGAGATGCAGGGCTTCCACTGGACGTCCACCGGCGACATGTGTGCGCGCCGCGTCGACGAGCGCGTCGGCTCCGGCGGCGTTGACCACCTCCCCCGCAATGGAATTCGGCGCCACACCATAGAGTTCGGTAGTCGAGCAGTGATGGAACCAGCCGGTGTACATCTCCCAGATCGCGCGCACGTTCCACGAAGTCTTGCCGTAGCCTTCGCCGATGTCGAGCTGGTCGGGCACGCTGACCTCGCGCATCGCGGTGTACAGGTCGGCGCCGGAGTTCATCAGTTCGACGGTGCGATCGTGCACGGCCTGCATCGCGTCGCGCATCGCGGTGACCTCCTCGGCGATGCGATCGGCCCCCTCGATCGGGGCGAAGTGGCCGGTGATGATCTTCTCGGGTCCGTAGGCCAGCACTGTGTTCAACGACTCGATGTAGAGAATCGGATCGCGGTAGCGGTCGCCGCGGATGGTCATCAGATTCGGCACATGGCCGAACAACGGCCCGAACATGTTGCCGCTGAATAGTATTCGGTCTTCTGGCAGCCATACTACGATCGCGTCGGTGGTTTCACCGCCGGGCGTCCACGAAAGTTCGAAATGGCGTCCGCCGACTGTCATCTCGTGGCGGTGGTCGAACGTCGTGGTCGGCTCGGGAAACGAAAAATCAAAGGTGGTGGGGTCCGCTGGACCTTGAGTCTGGAAATGCTCGAGGAACGCGTCGGAGAACTTTTGGAAGGCGAACGCCGTTTTGGGTACGCGGTACCCCATGAGACGTTCGTTGTCGTCGCGCCAATACCGGTAGTTGCGGTGCATGACTATGTCGGTTCGACGGTCGGTGCCGTTTTCGCGCAGCGAGTTGACCCCGCCCCAATGATCGGCGTGCCCCTGGGTGACGACGATGGCACGGGTGGGGCCGGGGATATCGGCGAACGCCTTGCGGTGCAATGGTCCCTCGAACACCAGCCCCGCGTTGACGAGGACGCGACCGTCATCGGTGGCTACCGCGTAGGCGTTGGAAACGCCGGGCGACATCCAGATGTCGTTGCCCAGGGGCGTCGCGGCGGCACCGGTCGCGGCTGCGAGGTCGTCGGCTCCGGGACGCTCGCGATAAATCCCAGCCATGACACGCGATCCTCTATAGTTCTAGAGGTAATGTCAAGATTCATGGGAGCCATGGGACTACGCGGTCTGGCAGACAAGGTTGCGGTCGTGGTCGGCGGCGCGACCGGCATCGGCGCGGCGACCGCCGCTCGGCTCGGCGCGGAAGGCTGCCGGGTGATTGTCGGCGACGTCGCCGTGGACGCCGCTCAGCACACGGCTGCGCGCATCGTCGCGGCGGGCGGGGTGGCATCGCACGTCGGCTTCGACCTGGCCGACACCGAGTCGGTTGCCGGGCTGATCGACACCGCTGCCGCTACCTACGACGGAGTCGACATGCTGTTCAACGTCGGTGCGGACATGGGGGTGTTGCGCGACGATTCCGACGTGGTCGATATCGATTTCGGGGTGTGGGACCGCGTGATGGCAGTGAATCTGCGCGGATACGTGGCCGCCATGAAATACGCGATCCCGAGAATGCTGGAACGCGGTGGCGGTGCGATTGTCAACATGTCCTCGGCGGCGGCGTTCCAGGGCGAGCCGGCTCGCCCTGCGTACGCCACCGCGAAGGCCGGAATCGGCGCGCTCACAAGACATGTCGCCTCGCGGTGGGGAAAGGAAGGTATCCGCTGCAATGCCGTCGCACCCGGGTTTACCGCGACCGAGGCCATCCGCTCGGTTCCACAGTGGGAGCAGCTGCAGGCCGGCGCGCTGAAACGTATTCGCGGTACTCGCGTCGGCGATCCTGAAGATGTCGCGTCGTTGGTCGCCTTCCTGCTGTCTGACGAAGGCGGGTGGATCAACGGCCAGGTCGTCAACATCGACGGCGGCACGGTTCTGCGCTGACCCATGGCCATCGACACTCCACGGAAACGCGACGGCGACGCCCGTCGGCGCGAATTGTGCGACGCGGCAATCCAAGTGCTGGCCGAGCACGGATCTCGTGGGCTCACGCACGGCCAGGTCGACCGTTACGCCAAAGTCCCCGAGGGCACCACGTCGTACTACTACCGCACCCGCGCCGCCCTGCTGCGCGGGGTCGGCAAGCGTGTCGCCGAAATCGACACCGCCAACCTGCGTTCGGTGATCGACGAGCCGCTCGACCTGGATTCGCCGTTCGCGCACCTCGCAGAGCTCACCATGATGCAGGCCGACGGACCCGGTCTGGTGCTGAACCGGGCGCGCCAGGAGTTGCTGTTAGGCGCCGCGCGTGACCCCGATCTCGCGGCGACGTCACAAACTTTCGTCGGCCGGATCATCGGCATGGCTCAGGACGCCATTGCCCATCTGCAGCCGGGCACCGGTGACGCCGACCTGCTTGCCGCGCAGACCACGGCCGTGACCACATTTATCGCGGGTGTGTTCTCCCGGCTCGCCATGGGGGACCGCACCATCAACAGCGCCCAGCAACTCAGCCGCCTACTGGAGGCGGTCGCCGCCGCGGTGTTGCTGCAGCAGGCATAGCGTCTCGCCGAAAACGCTGTGTAGTCGCCCGACTAGACCTAACGTTATTGCCGTATCTCCACGCTGGAGCACCGCACGAGGATTGGACGGACATGAAGCGATCGATTTCCAAATGTGTCGCCGCGGGTGTGCTGGCTGTTGCGGGGTTGGTGACGACCGGGGTAGGCATCAGCAACGCCGACACGCTGCAGACCGAGGGCACCTACCCGTCTCACCAGGCTTGTCAGAACGCCGGGCCCGGCGTGAAAGCCTCGACGCCGCCGTTTAATTGGACCAGCTTCTGGTGTGTTCCGGATCCGCAAAATAGGAGCAACTGGCGCTTGGTTCTCAGCAACGGTTAGGACCGCGGCTCAGGACGGCGAGCAGACGCAAAAGCACCCGACACGCCGGGCGTGCGGGTGCTTTTGCGTCTGCTCGCCCTAATAGGTGTAGAAGCCCTCGCCGGACTTGATGCCCAACTTGCCCGCATCGACATACTCCTGCAACAGATCCCGCACACTCTCTGGGAGGTACGGGAACTCCTCGGCGTAGTGGTTTTCGATGTCGAGCACGACGTCCAAGCCGACGATGTCCATCATTTGGAACGGCCCGGCCGGCACGCGCCAGTTCACCTTGAACATCCCGTCGACATCCTCGGGCCGGGCCACGCCCTCGGCAACGACGGCGATGCATTCCCGCTTGATGGCGGCCCAGACCCGATTGAAGATGAAGCCGGTGCACTCCTTGCGTGCCTCGAAGGGGTGCACGCCGAACTCAGGCAGGACAGCCAGCAGGGTGTCCAGCAAGCCGCGGTCGGTCTGGCCGTCGGACATCAGGTCGAGGGCGTTGAATTGCGGTGGCATGTAGAAATGTGTGTTGCACAAACGTGTTTTGTCGCGGACGTTTTCGGCCATCAGTCGCGACGGGAACGACGACGAGTTGGTCGCGAAAATGGTGTCCGCCGGGGCCGCCCGGTCGATCTCGCCCCACAGCGGGATCTTGATGTCGAGCCGTTCGGGGACGGATTCGACGGCAAGCCAGCTGCTGTCTAATGCCTCCTCGAGCGACCCCGTTCCGATCGCGGTGCCTAGCTCGCCGAATCCTCTGTCCTGCAACAAACTTGGCAGATTATCGGTCACGTACTGCGTGGCCTCGGCGCGCTGCTCGGCTCGGCGTGCGTAAATCCGCACGGTTCCACCGCGACTGGCGAGCATCAGCGCAATACGGCGGCCCAGGGTTCCCGCCCCGATTACCGCGACCGGGCGGTTCTGGATGTCTTCAAAGGTGTAGATGTACTTGTCAGTCACACAAGCATGCTAAGTCGCGACCGGGTGCGCGCATGCGTGGCTAGTCGACAAAGATGACGTGACAGTTGTCGTCGGTAGACAACGACGACGAGCAAAGCGCCTGTTACGCGTAAAGCCGACAGCGCTCAAGCAACATGCCGGCGAGCCGTTCCGGTTCGCTGACCATTAGGCAGTGACACGTATCGATCTCTATGAGCGTCTGCACACCGCCGAGTGCCTCAATATTCTTCCGTTGCAACTTGGGACCGATGGCGCGATCCCGCAGGGTCAGAATCCAGGTACGCGGAATGTCCTCCGGCATTCCTTGCCGAGAAACATTCTCAGTGAGAATGCGCAGTGATTCGGCGTAGAGCTTGCCGGTCATGAATCGGCGTCGATACGAAGGAATTCCGTTCAGGTAGGCGAATCGCGCCAACCACCTTGGCGTTTCGCTCGGCACGCCTCGTTTTACGAATCGTCGGGCGATGGTCGCCAGTAGCCACGGTAGGCTGTCCGCAATTGACTTGCCTTCGGGCGGAAGGAAAGCCGCGGCGAAAATCATTTCACGTACCCGCGCTTTTCCAAGCCTGGCGGCCAGTGCTGGCAGCGTCATACCTCCTATCGAATGACCGACAATGACCATGTCCTCCAACGCGGCGCTCTCGATGTCGCCGACGAGCGAGTCGACAAAGTCGGCAACGGTCAGCTCCCTCAGGTCCCCAGGCTTGTTTCGCCGCCCTGGCAGGTCCGACGCAAGCACGTGTAATTCCGGTGCCAACCGGTGGATCTCCGCGACCGCCAGCTCCCATGAATCGGCGGCGAGCCCGCCCCCATGCACTAAAACCAGAGCGGGTAGCGCCATGGCGGGCCTCCTTCAGCGCGGCGAGCCTAGGATCGCATCGTAAAGCGCGATGACCCCTGCACGAGGGTGCGCAGTTGTACACGAAATACGGCGTGTCGATGTACAGACACGCACGCTCGCGAAAAGGCGCGGGCGTGCCGCCGCCGCTACAAGAGCGTGATCTGTTCGGGCTGCGGCTCGGCGGGCTCGAGCAGCTCGGGCCCGTTATTGCGGATGCTGTTGACCAGTGTCGACACCTGACGTAACTCGATGCCGCCCACGTCCGGTGGTTGGGCCAGCAGTTCGGCGTCCAGCGGGGCATCCGGATTCAGCCAGGCATCCCAATCGTTCTCGCCCACCACCAGCGGCATCCGGTCGTGGATTCCGGCCAGCTCTCCCGCCGCATCGGTGGTGATGATTGTGCAGCTCAACAGCGGTTCAGCATCTTTTGCCGGCTTCCACACCGACCACAAGCCGGCCATGCAGAGCAGTTCGCCGTCGTCGCGGTGCATGAAAAACGCCGTCTTGGCGGACTTCTTTCCAGCTGGCGCATCGGGGTTGGCTCGCCACTCATACCAGCCGTCCATCGGGACCAGGCAACGTTTGCTCTTCGCCGAGCTCCGGAACGCCGGTGAGGTGGCGACCTTGTCGGCGCGGGCGTTGATCAGCAGGGGGCCCTTGTTGTCCGGGGCACCGTCGGGACCGGCCTTGACCCATGGCGGAATCAACCCCCAGCGCATCAGCCGCACCCGGCGAGTCGGCTCGTCGTCGCGCTCGCTGTGCCGCGATACCACGGTCGCGATGGTGTTGGTGGGCGCCACGTTGTAGTTGGGCGCCGAGGCCCTATCGGAAGCGCCGGTGGCCTCGTCGATGGCCTTGATTTTCTGGGCCAACAGGGCCGGATCCGTCGTGACTGCGAACCGTCCACACATGACTCCATGGTGTCAGATCTATCCGACAGGCTCAGACAGGCAATGATGGAGCGATGAGCACATGGCCGGCACCGATCGCGCCGACCCCTGTCTACGCGACGGTGACCGTGCCAGGCTCGAAATCCCAGACCAACCGGGCGCTGGTGCTCGCGGGGCTATCAGCAGCCCAGGGCCAAGGCACGCCGACCATCTCCGGCGCGCTGCGCAGCCGGGACACCGACCTGATGATCGGGGCCTTGCGGACCCTGGGCCTACGCGTCGACGGGGATGCATCCGAGCTGACGGTGAGCGGACGAATCCAACCCGGCCCCGACGCACGCGTGGACTGCGGCCTGGCGGGCACGGTGTTGCGTTTCGTTCCGCCGCTGGCCGCATTGAGCGCCGTTCCGGTCACCTTCGACGGTGACGAGCAGGCCCGGGCCCGGCCCATCGCACCGCTGCTGGACGCACTGCGCGGTCTGGGTGTTCCCGTCGACGGGACGGGGCTGCCGTTCCGGGTTCAGGGCAGCGGATCGGTCGCCGGCGGCACGGTGGCCATCGACGCGTCGGCGTCGTCGCAGTTCGTGTCGGGCCTGCTGCTGTGCGGGGCGTCCTTCGCCGAAGGCCTGACCGTGCAACACACCGGCCCGTCGCTGCCGTCGGCCCCGCACATCGCGATGACGGTGGCGATGCTGCGGCAGGCCGGCGTCGACGTCGACGACTCGGCCGCTAACCGCTGGCAGGTGCGCGCGGGAACGGTCGCGGCCCGGCACTGGGACGTCGAACCGGACCTGACCAACGCCGTCGCCTTCCTGTCGGCGGCCGTGGTCACCGGCGGTACCGTGCGCATCACCGGCTGGCCGGCGACCAGCGTCCAACCCGCCGACCACATCCTGGATATCCTGCGCAAACTGAATTCCGTTGTCGTCCAGACTGCTTCATATCTAGAGGTGCGCGGATCGGCGGCTTACGAGGGGTTTGACGTCGACCTCCGCGCCGTCGGGGAGCTCACGCCGTCGGTAGCGGCGCTCGCCGCGCTGGCTACCCCGAGATCGGTGTCAAGGCTGACCGGTATCGCCCATCTGCGCGGCCATGAAACCGACCGGCTCGCCGCGCTGAGCACCGAGATCAACCGGCTGGGCGGCAACTGCCAGGAAACCGCGGACGGTTTGGTGATCACAGCGACACCGCTGGGGTCCGGCACCTGGCGAGCCTATGCCGATCACCGGATGGCGATGGCCGGGGCCATCGTCGGGCTGCGGGTCGCGGGAGTCGACGTGGACGACATCGCCGCCACCACCAAGACGCTGCCGGAGTTCCCGCGGCTGTGGGCCGAAATGGTCAAGGGATCCGGCGTTTGAGGCCCGGCGACTACGACGAATCCGACGTCAAGATTCGCTCCGGCAGGGGCTCACGACCGAGGACCAAGACACGTCCCGAGCACGCCGACGCCGAATCCGCCATGGTGGTCAGCGTCGACCGCGGTCGCTGGGGGTGTGTGCTGGGCGGCGATCCCGATCGACGGGTCACGGCCATGCGGGCGCGCGAGCTGGGCCGCACCCCGATCGTCGTCGGCGACGACGTCGACGTGGTCGGCGATCTGTCCGGCCGCACCGACACCCTGGCCCGCATCGTGCGGCGGGGCCCGCGGCGAACCGTGTTGCGGCGCACCGCCGATGACACCGACCCGACCGAGCGAGTCGTGGTCGCCAACGCCGACCAGCTGTTGATCGTGGTGGCGCTGGCCGACCCGCCGCCCCGCACCGGCCTGGTCGACCGGACGCTGATCGCCGCCTACGCCGGCGGGCTGGCGCCCATACTGTGCCTGACCAAGACGGACCTCGCGCCGCCCGAACCGTTCGGCGAGCAGTTCGCCGACCTCGACTTGACGGTGGTCGCGGCCGGCGTCGACGACCCGCTGCTGGCGGTGGCAGACCTGCTTGCCGACAAAACGACCGTGCTGCTGGGCCACTCCGGGGTCGGCAAGTCGACGCTGGTGAATCGCCTTGTGCCCGAAGCCGATCGCGCCGTCGGTGAGGTGACTGAAATCGGCCGCGGCCGGCACACTTCGACGCAGTCGGTGGCTCTTCCCCTGGGGAGCCCCGGGCTTCCGGAAGGCTGGGTGATCGACACCCCGGGGATCCGCTCGTTCGGGCTGGCCCATATCGAACCCGACGACGTGCTGATGGCCTTCTCGGATCTGGCCGAGACGATCCAAGACTGCCCGCGCGGCTGCGGGCACATGGGACCACCGGCCGACCCCGAGTGCGCGCTGGACACCCTTTCCGGGCCCGCCGAGCGCCGAGTCGCAGCGGCCCGGCGGCTGCTGGCTGTGCTGCGCGAGACCTAGCGGCCTGCCGAGCGTGCGTGGATGTACAGCGACACGCCGCTAAGGCCGTACATTTACGCACGCTCGCGATGTCCGGCGCTAACGGACCAATCGCATGCCGAGTTCGTCGGGCGGTACCGGATGCCCTTTGGTGCAGCGGATTTCGACGTCGGCGTCGGCCTCGCAGCCCAGATGCGTCAGCCGGAGACGATGGCGCCCCGGCAGGTGGCGTTGCCCCCACTGGAACATCGCCCAGACCACCGGCATGAACTCGACGCCGGCATCGGTGAGGACATACTCGTCGCGGCTACGCTGCCCGGGCTCCTGGTAGGGCTGCCGCGTCAGTAGCCCGAGGTCGACCAGTTCAGCCAACCGCGCCGAGGCGGCGGCCTTGGTGATGCCCACCCGGCGAGCGAAGTCGTCGAACCGGGTGGTGCCGTAGTACGCCTCGCGCATGATCAGCATCGCGGATTTGGTGCCGACGACCGTCATCGTCTTCTCGATCGCGCACTCCCCCACGGCCGACCACGTGTCGCGATCGGCGAGGCGGCCCTGAAGCATTGTCACGAAGATCACTCTCCCCTCTGGGTTGCGTTCAGTATACCCAGGCGTTATATCTGAGTATAGTAGTCAATACTCAGCTCAAGGAGGAGCCATGAGCCGTGACGCCGTCATCGTCGGCGCTGTTCGCACGCCCGTCGGAAAGGGCAAGGTCAGCGGCGCGCTGCACGACGTGCTGCCGGCCGACCTGCTGGCGCACAGTCTGCGCGAACTGGTGGTCCGCACCGGCGTGGACCCGGTGCAGATCGACGACGTCGTCGCCGGCGCTGTCACCCAGGCCGGCGACCAGGCGGCCAACATCGCGCGTAATGCGTTGCTGGGTGCGGGTTTTCCGGAATCGGTCCCCGGAACGACGGTCGATCGACAGTGCGGCAGCAGCCAGCAGGCCATCAGCTTCGCCGCCCACGGCGTGATCGCCGGCGCATACGACCTGGTGATCGCGGGCGGCGTGGAATCGATGAGCCGCGTCCCGATGGGTACCTCCGTACTGCCGGGCAGCAACCCGTTCGGCGAGGGTATGACCCGACGCTACCCCGACGGCCTGGTGCCGCAAGGCATCAGCGCCGAACTGATCGCCGCCCGCTGGGGCCTTTCCCGCACCCAACTAGACGAGTTCTCCGCGGGCAGCCACGAGAAGGCCGCCGCGGCCACCAAGGACGGGCTCTTCGACAGCGAGCTGATCCCGATCGCCGGATTTGCCACCGACGAGATCATCCGGCCCGGCACGACGGTGGAAACACTGGCCGCGCTTCAGCCCGCGTTCTACAGCGACGCAATGGAACAGCGCTTTCCGCAGATCAATTGGTCGATCACGCCGGGCAACTCCTCGCCGCTCTCCGATGGCAGCGCCGCGGTTTTGATCACCAGCAGCGAGGTCGCGAGGAAGCTGGGTCTGCGGCCGCTGGCCCGCATCCACACGACCACCGTGGTGGGCTCCGACCCGCTCTACATGCTGACCGGCGTCATCCGCGCTACCGAGAAAGTGCTGCAACGAGCTGGGCTGACGCTGGCCGATATCGATCTGTTCGAGGTCAACGAGGCGTTCGCACCCGTCGTACTCGCCTGGGCGCACGACACCGGCGCCGATCTGGCCAACACCAACGTCAACGGTGGGGCGATCGCGATCGGGCACCCGCTGGGCGCGAGCGGCGCGCGCATCATGACCACATTGGTCAATGCGCTGCACCATCGCGGGGGGCGGTACGGGCTGCAGACCATGTGCGAAGGCGGCGGCATGGCCAACGCCACCATCATCGAACGGCTCGGCTAGAAAGGAGCCTGGCAATGGGGAGTCCAAGCACGTCAGCGACTGAAACCCGTTTTGACGGAGTGCGATTGCGCTACGACAGTACGAAAAGCTACGACGAGCTGGTCGCCGCGCTGCTGGCCGACATCGGCGAACGGCCTGTTCCGATCGACGATATCGCGACGACGGCCGACAGTTGGCAATCGTACCAAGCCGAGGTCGAATCCCACGCCGGGCCAAGCGGATTCATGTTGTTCGGCGTGGTCGACCACGGCGCGTGGATCATCAAGGCCGGCATCGACCGCAAAGCGATACGCATCATTCTCGGTAATCCGCTTCTCGCGATCACCATGCTGCGGCACGACGTGACGGCGGGTCTGTTCGCCCCGGTCGAGCTGCTGGTGACCGACGCCGGCGACGGCCACAGCAGCCTCACCTATGTCAAGCCGTCGTCGCTGATGGTTGTCGATCACAACCCGGCGTTGCTTGCCGCCGCGGAACAACTCGACGCCAAACTGGCCGCACTGGCTGCGAAAGTCGTCTAACGCGAAAGTGAAGCCGCCGCGAAAAATCGGGAGATTTTTCGCGGCGGCTTCACGCTCGCCGTTCGGGCGCTAGGCGGCCAAGTCGCCGGGCGATCCCTCCGGCGAACGCTTGGCACGACGCCAGCGCCGCACGGAGGCGATCGCGGTCTTCAGTCCGCGCCGCCGGCCCGTCACCGGGTCGGTGACCGCGAAACCCGGCTCCAGTTCGGCGAACATCCGCTCGCTGCGGGTCTCCGGCGCATCGTCGGCGTTGTCCCGCAAGTACTTGTTCGGCAACGACAGCTTGGCCAAAGTACGCCACGTCTTACCGTACTGCACCAGGAATGAGCCTGTGGTGTAAGGCAAGTCGTACTTGTCGCACACCTGGCGCACCCGCACCGAGATCTCCGCCAGCCGGTTGCTCGGCAGATCGGGATACAGGTGGTGCTCGATCTGGTGGCACAGGTTCCCGCTCATGAACCGCAGCGCGGGACCGGCTTCGAAGTTCGCACTTCCCAGCATCTGCCGCAGGTACCACTGACCCTTGGTTTCGCCGATCATGTCGGTCTTGGTGAATTTCTCTGCGCCGTCAGGAAAATGACCGCAGAAGATCACCGCGTTGGCCCACACGTTGCGGATCACGTTGGCCGTCGCGTTGGCCGTCAGCGCGGACCGGTACGTCGCACCCGGTGACAGTGCGGTCAGTGCGGGGAACGCAATGTAGTCCTTCACTACCTGGCGACCGGCCTTGGCGAAGAACTCGTCGATCCGCTGGCGGGCCTCCGCGTGATCCATTCGGCGCTTGAGGATCTTGCCGATCTCGACGTGCTGCAGCCCGACACCCCACTCAAACAGCAGCGCCAGCAAGGTGTTCCACACCAGATTGAAGATGTTGAAGCGCTTCCAGCGCTGATCGCGGGTGACGCGCAGCATGCCGTAGCCGACGTCGTCGTCCATGCCCAGGATGTTGGTGTACTTGTGGTGCACGAAGTTGTGGGTGTAGCGCCAGTGCTTGGACGACCCGCTCATGTCCCACTCCCACGTGGAGGAGTGAATCTCCGGATCGTTCATCCAGTCCCACTGGCCGTGCATGACGTTGTGGCCGATTTCCATGTTCTCGACGATCTTGGCCACAGCCAGGGTCGCGGTGCCTGCCCACCAGGCGGAGCGTCGTGAGCTGGCGGCCAACAGCAGGCGTCCGGTGACTTCCAGTGCGCGCTGCGCGGCGATGGTGCGGCGGATGTAACGGGCATCGCGTTCGCCGAGCGAGTCTTCAACGTCCTGGCGGATGGCGTCGAGCTCAACGGCCAGGCCTTCGATGTCGGCGTCCGTCAAATGCGCGAACACGTCGACGTCGGTGATAGCCATCGTCTTGCCTCCCTACGGTTATGCAATCGGTGACCTTGTACGACTTACGCCATCGTAACCTACGATGCCGTAAGTTACCAATCAGTAGCTTTAAATCCCGACGACGCAATCGCCGGACGCGGCGGACACGCAGGTCTGGATGCGAGTGCCGGGGTCATGCTCCTGGCCAGTGCGCAGATCACGGACGTGGCCGTCGACCAAGTCGACCACACACGACTGACAAATACCCATCCGGCAGCCGAACGGCATCTGCACACCGACCGACTCACCCGCGTCCATCACGGACGTCGCGGCATCGGCGGCCACGCTCCGGCCGCTTCGCGCGAAAGTAACCGTCCCGCCGGCGCCGGCGGGCGCCGCCTTGGACACCGCGAACCGCTCCAAGTGCAGCCGGTCGCCGATACCCGCAGCAGACCACACCTTTTCGGCCTGGTTGAGCATGCCTTCCGGGCCGCAGGCCCAGGTCTGGCGTTCGCGCCAGTCCGGCACTTCGGCATCCAGCCGCCACAGATCGAACCGCCCCTCGGTGCGGGTTTCACGCACCCGCAGCCGGTAGCCGGGCTGGTCGACCTCGAGCGCGGCGAGTTCGGCGGTGAACATCGCGTCGGCCGCGGTGGGCGCCGAATGCACGTGGGTGATGTCGCCAATCTGGTTGCGACGCATTAACGTCCGCAGCATCGACATCACCGGGGTAATCCCCGATCCGGCGGTGAGGAACAGAATCGCTGCCGGCGCCGGGTCAGGCAGCACGAAATTGCCCTGGGGTGCGGCCAGCCGCACGATGGTCCCGGGCTCGACACCGGCCACCAGGTGGGTGGACAGGAAGCCTTCGGGCATCGCCTTGACGGTGATGGTGACCGTTCGGGCCGGCCCGGAATTGGCCGGGCTAGAGGTCAGGGAATACGAGCGCCAGCGCCAGCGCCCGTCGACCAGCAGCCCGATCCCGATGTACTGGCCGGGCTGATAGTCGAAGCTGAAGCCCCAGCCCGGTTTGATGACCAGGGTGGCGGAGTCTTCCGTCTCGCGGCGGACCTCCAGGATGCGGCCCCGCAATTCGCGGGCGGACCACAGCGGATTGGCCAGATGCAGGTAGTCGTCCGGCAACAGCGGCGTGGTGATGCGCGCAGCGACCTTGCGCAGCGCATGCCAGCCCGGATGCCTGTCGGCGCCGGCCACGGTCGCGGGCCGGGTATCGACCACGTTGGCGGTAATGGATGCGGTTTTCTTACTCATCTGGAAGCTCCTGCTCACGGCGCGGCCTTTGGCTTTCCGCTCATGTCGCGGACGGTTCCAGGTCCGTCTGGATAAAGCTACGGTACCGTAACTTACGGCACCGTATCCAGCCCTCGAGCGCTGACGTGCGTCACATATTGGCGTGTCTGATCCGTTTACAGCAGGTCGAGCAGGAATGGCAGCTCCTGGTTGGCATACCAAGCCAGGTCATGATCCTGGGCGTCGCCGACGATCAGGTCGGCGTCCTCATCGCCCAGGTCAGCCTCGTCGATGACCGCGATCGCGGCGACGACGGCCGGCTCGGCGTCGGCATTGTCGACGTAGGCGGCGATGACCTGGTCGATCGCGACGGCCCCACCCAGCCGAACGACTGCGTCGTCGAGGTCGGGCCGGTACTTGGCCCCGCATTCGCCCAAGTCGACTTCGGCGGCGAGCACCGCGCGTCGCGGCGGCAGGGCGGCCCCGGCGCCGCTTGTGTCGGGGACGTCGCTGACGTCGTCGTCAGCACCAGCCGCCAGTAGACGCAGGGACGCCAGCGCCGCCTCCTGCAATGCGACCTCGGCGAGCTCGTCGTCGTCACCCTCGGCATAGGACTCGCGCAACGCCGGCGTCACGGCGAACGCGGTGCCGTTCACCGGCGACAACGAGCCGTCGGTGACGAGCTGCCGGAGCATGGCCAGTGTGGCCGGGATGTAGACCTGCATTATCCGATCAACGTAGCCGCGTAGTCGTCGACGTACTTCGACAGCTCGCGCGGCGGCCGCTTGTAGTCGGCACTCACCACCGGCCGTTGCGGCAGCTTGACGTTCGGCCTCTCCACGTCCTGGTAGTCGATCGTGGACAGCAGGTGCCTCATCATGTTCAGCCGCGCGTGCTTTTTGACATCCGATTCCACGACATACCAGGGGCTCACCGGGGTGTCGGTGTGCACCATCATCTCGTCCTTGGCTCGCGAATAGTCGCCCCAGCGATACACCGACTCCATGTCCATCGGGCTCAGTTTCCATTGCCGCAGCGGATCGTTGAGCCGCGCCTTGAACCGGCGCAGTTGCTCGTCCGGCGAGACCGAAAACCAATACTTGCGCAACAGAATCCCGTCGTCGATCAGCATCTGCTCGAAGATGGGCGTCTGCCGCAAGAACAGCACATATTCTTGCGCGGTACAGAATCCCATGACCTTCTCGATGCCGGCGCGGTTGTACCACGAGCGATCGAAGAGCACGATCTCGCCTCGGGCCGGCAGATGGGCGATGTAACGCTGGTAGTACCACTGCCCGCGTTCGCGATCGGTCGGGACCGGCAATGCGGCGATGTGAGCGATGCGCGGACTGAGATATTCGGTGATCCGTTTGATCGCGCCGCCCTTGCCTGCGGCGTCGCGGCCTTCGAAAAGGATCACGATGCGTGCGCCGGAATACCGCACCCACTCCTGCAACTTCACGAATTCCGTTTGCAGCCGCAATAATTCGGCCTCGTAGACATCATTGGAAATCTTCGGTTTGGCCGGCGCAACCGATTTCTTCTTCTTCGCCTTCGCCGGCGCGCCGTCGCGTGTCACGGTGCTCACATCAACGAATGGTAGCCCCACGCAGCGATTTTGACCCCCCGAACGACTACCGGGAAGCTCCCAGCAGCTCGTCCAGCGCTTGACCCAACAGTCCGGGCAGCAGGTCGACATCGGCCATCGCATCGCGGTCGGCGTTGATGCCGAAGTACAGCATGCCGTTGTACGACGTGACGCTGATGGCCAGTGCCTGGTTGTGCAGCAGCGGCGGCACGGCGTAGGTCTCGAGCAACTTGGTGCCGGCGATGTACATCTGCGACTGAGCACCGGGCGCGTTGGTGATCAACAGGTTGAACTGCCGCGCCGAAAACGTGGTAGCCACGCGGATACCCATGGCGTGCAACGTGGGTGGCGCGAAACCCGACAGGGTGACGATGGTCCTGGCGTCGACCAGACTGGCGGCGGTCGGGTTGGATTCGGTGGCATGCGCGATCTGCGACAGCCGCACCACCGCATTGCCCTCCCCCACCGGCAGGTCAACGAGGAACGGCGTGACCTGACTGATCGCCTGGCCCGGACCGGTCGAGTCGAGCTGGTCGTCCGCGTAGACCGACAGCGGCGCCATCGCGCGAATCGTCGCGGTCGGTGCCACGGTTTCGCCACGCGACATCAGCCAGTTGCTCAATGCACCGGCAATGACCGCCAGTACGACGTCGTTGACGTCGCAGTCATACCGCGCCCGTACCGTTCGGTAGTCCTCCAGACTGCCGCGGGCGACCGTGAACCGGCGATTGCGCGAAACGGTGGCGTTGAGCGGACTGCTCGGTGCGGTACCGCGCGCCAGCGTGCGCGCGACGTCGACGACCCGCCGACCGGTGTCGATCAGTTGCCCGGAGTTGGTTGCCAGTCCGGCGATTGCGGAGCCGACGGCTTGCATTTGCGCCCCCGGACCGCCTACCCAGTCGCCGATCGCGCCCAGCAGCAGCCGGGTGTGGCCGGGGTCGCGCTCCGGGATCCAGATGTCCTCAGGGAACGGCGGCGGACGGCGGGTGCGGTCCGCGATGACATGGCCGATCTCCAGCGCGGTCATGCCGTTGATCAGCGCCTGGTGTGACTTGGTGTAAATGGCGATACGGTTCTTGGCCAGGCCCTCGACGAGATACATCTCCCACAACGGCCGTGACTTGTCCAACGGCCGCGCAGCCAGCCGCGCAATCAGTTCGTGCAGCTGCTCGTCGCTGCCCGGCGAGGGTAGCGCCGACCGCCTGATGTGATAGGTGATGTCGAACTCGGGGTCGTCGATCCACACCGGTCTGGCCATCCCGATCTTCACTTCGCGGACCTTCTGTCGGTACCGCGGTATCTGGGCGAGCCGCTGCTCGACGGTGGCCAATAGCTTTTCGTAGCTCAGTCCGGCGCGCGGGCGGCGCAGGATTGCGACCGAGCCCACATACATCGGCGTGGCCGTGTTCTCCAGCCGATAGAAAGACGCGTCCGCCGTGGACAACCGGGTCACCATTGCGGCCCTGTCCTCCTTGTCAATCCTTGTGAGTCGGTCGCGTCTACTCGGAGTTCTCGCCCACGGTAACCGCCTTCTCGGGAGCATTTCAGCGTGGGTACGCGCCGGCCGCGGTTGTGCGATGATTTGCCCGCAACCGGAAAAACCGAAAACCTTTCGTCTGCCACTCTCCAGCAGGCTCCCGTTCGAGATCGATGAGTTGGAGAGTGCCCGTTGACCGTCATTTCTAGCGTTGGCGCACCCCGCCGGGACGGCTTCGCCGTCGTGCCCGTCGTGGAGTACGAGCCTCCGAGCCAAAGCTTGCCGGGAAACGTCCCGCAGTGCCCGCAATCATCCCACGGGGTGTTGCGGCCCCGCATCTCGAGCGCGCCGCGTCGACAGCCCGGCCCGCCGGGCGCCGGCCAACCCGATGCCGCCAGCACGGTCATGCCGGCATCGATGGGCGAGGTGGCCGTCTTCGCCGACGCCGCCCTGCGCCGAGTGCTGGAAGTCATCGATCGCCGTCGTCCGCTGGCCCAGCTGCGACCCGTGTTGGCGCCCGGCCTCGTCGACTCCGTGCTGTCGGTCGGCCAGGCGATGGCCAGGCCGGCCGGATCGGCGCCCGGGCGCCCGGAACACGAAGGTGCGGCCGTGTTGCGTCGGCTGCGGCTTCAGCCGGCCGGACACCCCGATCCGGCGACCGCTGCCGAGGTTTTCGGGTCCTACAGCCGCGGAAACCGGGTTCATGCCATCGCCTGCCGCGTCGAACGGGTGCGCGCCGTCAAGGGAAGCAGATGGCTGGTGGTCGCCCTGCACCTTGGTTGATTTGCGCTGGTGGTCGCTAGTTCGGCGGTTCGGCACTGACCGGCAGCGGATTGCCGGTGTAGCGAGCCAGCACCGGACCCGCGATCGCCATGATGAACACATACGACGTCGCCAGGGCTGCGACCGTCGGGATCGACGTGCCGACCAGGCCAATGATGATCAGGGAGAATTCACCCCGGGCGACCAGGGCCGTGCCGGCTCGCAGCTGGCCGCGCCGCGCCACGTCGTCGCGCCGGGCGGCGAACATCCCGGTGAGCATCTTCGTCGCCGTGGTGATCACGGCCAGCCCCACCGCCACCGGAAGCATGGGAAGCAGCTCTTTGGGGTCGACCGAAAGTCCGATCGCCAGGAAAAAGATCGCGGCGAACAAGTCCCGCAACGGTCCCAGTACCTTGCGCGCCCGATTGGCCGTCTCACCGGTCAGGGTCAGGCCGACCAGGAACGCACCCACGGCCGCCGATGCGTGCAGGGCCTCGGCCATTGCAGCCACCATCAGCGTGATTCCCAGCACCCGCAGTAGCAGCTGCTCGGAATCGGGGTGAGCTACCAGCCTGCCGACGTGATGACCCCAGTGGAACGACGCGGCAAACGCGGCTAGTAGAGCGCCCACCGCGGCCAGCATCCCGCCGACGGCGTCCAGCCAGTGACCGCGCGACGCCAGGACCGCAACCAGCGGCAGGTAGCCCGCCATCGCGAAGTCCTCGAGGACCAGCACCGACAGCACTGCCGGCGTTTCGCGGTTGCCGAGCCGGCGCAGGTCTTCCAGCAGGCGCGCAATGACGCCCGACGAGGAGATGTAGGTGACGCCGGCCAGCGCGAGGATTGCGACGCCGTCCAAGCCCAGCAACCAGCCCGCGACCGCGCCGGGTGTGGCGTTGAGGACGATGTCGACGGCCGCCGACGGCAGGTGGTGTCGCAGGCTGCTGGCGAATTCGGTCGCGGAGAACTCCAGACCCAGGGTCAGCAGCAGCAGCACTATGCCGATGGGCGCGCCCGTGGTGACGAATTCGCCGGCGGCGGCCACCGGCAAGATGCCGCCCTTACCGAGAGCAAGCCCCGCCAGCAAATACACCGGTATTGGCGAAAGCGCGAATCTCCGTGCGATGGCGCCGAATACTGCAAGGGCGGTCAGGAGGGCGCCGAGTTGGAACAGCAGCGCCCCCGAGACTTGCATGGTTCAGCCCTTATCGACGATCTGCTCGACTCCGGCGATGCCTTCCTCGGTGCCGATCACTATCAGCACATCGCGGGCCCGCAAGATTTCGGCCGGCCCCGGGGAGGCGAGTACGTCCTCCTCGCGCACGATCGCAACGATCGACGAGCCGGTACGGGTACGCGCGTGAGTGTCGCCCAACGGCCGGTTCACGAAGGGACTGCCCGGCAGGATGTGGACCTGACCCGCTTCCAGCCCGGGCACTTCGCGGGTCAGTTCGGTGAATCGCTCAGCGATCCGCGGTGCGCCCAGAATCTGGGCGACGGTGTCGGCCTCTTCGTCGGTGAGCTGGAAGACCGGTCGCGCGCGGTCGGGATCGTCGCGGGTATACAGGACGACCTCGAATTCGCCGCCGCGCCGGGCGATGATGCCGATCCGCTCACCTTTGTGGCTGGTGAACTCGTAGCGAAGGCCGACGCCGGGCAGCAGCACCTCCTTGACATCCATACGGTCAATCCTTGACGAAATGCCGTCGAGATAGAAGTCGTACCGGCCAACCTCATAACTGAGCGCCGGCGCTAGGGTTGGCCGATGGACGGCAACACGGTCAGCGTCGAACGCGTGATCAACGCGTCGCCGAGCGAAGTCTTCGCGCTACTCGCGGACGCGGGCAAACACGCCAGTTTCGACGGTTCGGCTTCACTCGACCACGCCACCCAGGAGTCGGTGCCGTTGTCGGAGGGATCGAAATTCGGCATGGCGATGCGCGGACGAAAGGAGACGCTGTTCATCCCGTACCGGACGACCAACACGGTCATCGAGTACGAGCCGGACCGGCGCATCGCGTGGCAGACCACCGGACTGGGTGGCCTGGTCGGCGGCCGGATCTGGCGTTACGAGCTGAGCCCGGCCGACGGTGGAACGCTGGTGCGCGAGACCTGGGATGTGTCGCAGGACAAGCAGAAGCGGTTGATCACCAGTGGTTCGATGCCCAAACTGACCGAGGACGGCATGCGCGCCACCCTGGAGCGCATCGCCAAGCTGCTGGAAAGCTAGCCCGAAGCAGGTTCAGGCTCGACGGTTTCGGCGTTCTGCCGGCGTGGCAGCGGTACCAGCATGGGTACCTGACGTTGGTAAGTCCGGTATTCGTCGCCCAGGGCCGCCACTAGGTCGCGCTCCTCGATCTGGAGGGCGATCAGGATGTAGCCGGTGGTAGCGATCGCGAAAAGTAGGTGCCCTGCCGTCATCGTCGGCGTCGCCCAGAACGCTATGAAGAAACCGAGCATGAGCGGGTGGCGCACGAGCCGGTAGAGCAATCGGATGCGAAAACCGATGTCACTGTAGGGCTTTCCGCGCCACGCCAGATACACCTGCCGCAGACCGAACAGGTCGAAATGATTGACCATAAATGAGGAGGCGAACCCCGTCGCCCATCCCAGCCAGAACAGTGACCACAGGGCCAGGCGGGCCACCGGCTGACGGACATCCCAAATGACCGTGGGCATCGTTCGCCATTGCCAGTACAGCAAGAAGAGGACGGCACTCGACAGCAACACGTAGGTGCTGCGCTCTATCGACTGCGGCACGATTCGGGTCCACCATCGTTTGAATGCCGGCCGAGCCATCACACTGTGCTGGATGGCGAATGCACTGAGCAGCGCCACATTGATGGCCACGGCCTGGCCTATCGGGGCTGCAATTCCATGATCGATGGTCCGCGGCACCACGATCGCGCCGACGAATCCGATGGCATACAGAAAGGACACCACGAACGCCAGGTAGCTGGCGGTGCCGTAAGCGATTGTCAGGTAGCGCTTCATAGCCTGAGTGTCCTCCGAGCAGGTCTGTAGCACGTGAGGCGTTTGCCTCAATAGTTCGACGGGATAGCGGCGCAGAGGGTTCAACGCGCGCGCGGCGAAGTTGAGGCTAGGGCGTCGAGTGACCGCTCGGGCGTCGAATGTTCGCTCGGGTATCGAATGTGAGGCCTTGGCTTTGAGTGTGCAGCTAGGGCTTTCGGAGTGAGCCTGGGGCGGAGTTTCGGCAATTTTTCCACCCAGGGATCACGCCCGACGCCCTGGATGCACACCCGACGCCGTCGATGCACACTCAACGCCTAGGGCTCACGCCGACGCGTCCGGAAGGGCTACCGCTTCTTCACAGATTTCGGCGGCTTGGGCCCGCGTCCTTGTTGCCGTGCCGCCGCGCGGCGCTCGCGGCGGCTGGCCCCGCCGGGCACCCCGGCCGGCGTCTTGGCCGCGCCACCGCCGTTGCGCTGCACCTGCGCCGAGCCGTCCTCGGACGGCCCGGAATATGTCAAGGCCGGCGACTCGCTCTCAATGCCCTTGGCGCGCAACGTGCTCGGAGCCTCTTCGCGAGCAGCGGCAGGCGCGGGGCTTGCCCCGTCCTGGTGCCCCGAGCCACCAGTGGCCGCGGCTGTCGCGAATTCTCTGAGCTCTTCCGGTTCCTCGACGGGAGCCACCTGCGGGGAGGGGACCGTCTCCACGGTGACGTTGAACAAGAAGCCGACCGACTCCTCCTTCAAGCCGTCGAGCATGGCCATGAACATGTCGTAGCCCTCGCGCTGGTACTCCACCAACGGATCGCGCTGCGCCATCGCCCGCAGGCCGATGCCCTCCTTGAGGTAGTCCATCTCGTAGAGGTGCTCACGCCATTTGCGGTCGATGACGTTCAGCAACACGTTGCGTTCCAGCTGACGCATCGCGCCCTCGCCGGCCAATTCCTCGAGCTCGGCTTCCCTTGCGGCATAGGCACGTTCGCCATCCTTGAGCAGCGCCTCAAGCAGCTCCTCGCGAGTGAGGTCGTCGCGCTCGGAGTCGTCGTCATGACGCGTCAGGCTTTCATGCTCGATCCCGACCGGGTACAGCGTCTTGAGTGCCTCCCAGAGTTTCTCCAGGTCCCAGTCCTCGGCGTAGCCCTCGGCGGTTGCGCCGTCGACGTAGGCGGTGATCACGTCGCGGACCATGTCGAGCGCCTGCTCCTTGAGGTTTTCGCCTTCGAGGAGGCGGCGGCGCTCGGCGTAGATCACCTTGCGCTGCTGGTTCATCACCTCGTCGTACTTCAGGACGTTCTTGCGGACCTCGAAGTTCTGCTGCTCGACCTGGGTCTGCGCGCTCTTGATCGCCCGGGTCACCATCTTGGCTTCGATCGGCACGTCGTCGGGCAGGTTCAACCGGGTCAGCAGCGTCTCGAGCGCGGCGCCGTTGAACCGTCGCATCAGCTCGTCGCCCAGCGACAGGTAGAACCGCGACTCGCCAGGGTCGCCCTGTCGCCCGGAGCGGCCGCGCAGCTGGTTGTCGATGCGCCGCGACTCGTGCCGCTCGGTGCCCAGCACGTACAGCCCGCCGGCTTCGATCACTTCCTTGGCCTCTTCGCTGGCCTCTTCCTTGACCTTGGGCAGCTCCTCATGCCAGGCCGCGTCGTACTCTTCGGGCGTCTCCACCGGATCGAGCCCTTGCTCACGCAGCCGCTGGTCGGTGAGGAAGTCGACGTTGCCGCCCAGCACGATGTCGGTCCCCCGGCCGGCCATGTTGGTGGCGACGGTGATGCCTCCCCGCCGGCCCGCGACCGCGATGATGCCCGCCTCCTGCTCGTGATACTTGGCGTTGAGCACGTTGTGCGGGATCTGCCGCTTGGTGAACTGCCGCGACAGGTACTCCGAGCGCTCCACGCTGGTGGTGCCGATCAGCACCGGCTGGCCGTTCTCGTACCGCTCGGCCACGTCGTCGACCACCGCGATGTACTTGGCCTCTTCGGTCTTGTAGATGAGGTCGGACTGGTCACCGCGGATCATCGGCTTGTTGGTCGGAATGCTGACCACGCCGAGCTTGTAGATCTCGTGCAGCTCGGCGGCCTCGGTCTGGGCGGTTCCGGTCATGCCCGCGAGCTTGTCGTAGAGACGGAAGTAGTTCTGCAGCGTGATGGTGGCCAGCGTCTGGTTCTCGGCCTTGATCTCGACGTGCTCCTTGGCCTCGATGGCCTGGTGCATGCCTTCGTTGTAACGGCGCCCGATCAGCACGCGGCCGGTGAACTCGTCGACGATCAGCACTTCGCCGTCGCGGACGATGTAGTCCTTGTCGCGATTGAACAGCTCTTTGGCCTTCAGCGCGTTGCTGAGGTAACTGACCAGCGGAGAGTTGGCGGCTTCGTAGAGGTTGTCGATGCCGAGCTGGTCTTCGACGAACTCCACACCTTTTTCGTGCACACCGACGGTGCGTTTGCGCAGGTCGACCTCGTAGTGGGTGTCCTTCTCCATCAACGGGGCCAGCCGGGCGAACTCGGTGTACCAGTTGGAGGCGCCGTCGGCCGGACCGGAGATGATCAACGGCGTGCGGGCCTCGTCGATCAGGATGGAGTCGACCTCGTCGACGATGGCGTAGCTGTGCCCGCGCTGCACCAGCTCATCGAGCGAGTGCGCCATGTTGTCACGCAGATAGTCGAAGCCGAACTCGTTGTTGGTGCCGTAGGTGATGTCGGCGTTGTAGGCCGCCCGTCGCTCGTCGGGGTTCATGTTGGCCAGGATCACCCCGACCTGCAGCCCGAGGAAGCGGTGCACCCGGCCCATCCACTCGCTGTCGCGTTTGGCCAGGTAGTCGTTGACCGTGACGATGTGCACGCCGTTGCCGGCCAGCGCGTTGAGATAGGCGGGCAACACGCAGGTCAGCGTCTTTCCTTCACCGGTCTTCATCTCGGCGACGTTGCCCAGGTGCAACGCGGCGGCTCCCATCACCTGCACGTCGAAAGGACGCTGGTCGAGCACCCGCCAGGCGGCCTCGCGGGCGACGGCGAACGCCTCGGGCAGCAGGTCGTCGAGGTCTTCGCCCTCCTCGAGACGCTTCTTGAATTCGTCGGTTTTCGCCCTTAGTTCGGCGTCGGTCAGCTTTTCGATGTCGTCGGACAACGTGTTGACGTAGTCCGCCACCTTCTTGAGGCGCTTGACCATGCGACCTTCACCAAGGCGCAGCAACTTCGACAGCACAGCTAGCTCCCCTATTGGTAGGAGTCTTCTTCGATCGGGCGACTCCCATGTTAGGTGACGAGCCGGCGATGACCGCCGACGCGGCGATCGCAACCGCGGCATTGCCGGGCGCAGCGGGTCGCCGCGGAAGACTCGGTCAGCCGATCGCAAGCGCGGCATTCCCGCGAGTAGCGGGTCGCCGCTGAAGACTCGCTCAGGCGAGCCTGATCAGGCCGTAATCGTAGGCGTGCCGACGGTAGACCACCGACGGCCGTTCGGTCTCCTTGTCGAAGAACAAAAAGAAGTCGTGCCCTACGAGCTCCATCTCATAGAGCGCGTCGTCGACCGACATCGGCTTGGCCGGGTGCTCCTTGGTACGGACGATCCGGCCCGGCGCGTGCTCGGTGACGGCCTTTACTTTTTCGCCTACTTCTTCACCGTCGTGTTCCGGCGGCTCGACGGCTTGCTTCTTGGGCGCTCTGGGAGTCTTCCCGGGCGCGGGCACCACGGCGGTGGCAGTGGCCAGCGAAACCGGCGTTTTGTCGCCGTAGTGCACCTTGCGTCGATCCTTGACCCGGCGCAGCCGGTTCTCCAGTTTGGCGACGGCCGCCTCGAATGCGGCATAGAAGCTGTCGGCACACGCCTCCCCCCGGACCACCGGACCGCGGCCGCGGGCGGTGATCTCCACGTGTTGACAGGACTTGCGTTGGCGTCGGTTGCGTTCGTGATCGAGTTCGACGTCGAACAGGTAGATGGTCCGGTCGAACCGTTCCAAGCGAGCGAGTTTCTGCGAGACGTAAATGCGGTAGTGATCGGGGATCTCGACATTGCGGCCTTTGACGACGACCTCGGCCTGCGCCATCGGTTCGGCTTGTTCGTCGGCGTCGGTCGGTAGTTGGTCCAGAACCCGACTGGAATCCACGCTTGGCCTTGACATACGTGACAACTCGTTTCTCTTTTCGCGTCACACGCGCCCTGCGTGCCGGCTTCGTTGGTACACGCGCCGACGGGGTTGGAGCGGATTCGGAACTGTCACCGCCGCAGGCTGCCCGCCGGTGCAAGGTGTCGAATACTCACCCCCTCCCGCGGTGGCGTTTCAACCTGGGAAATCGCGACCATGAGTCCTTCCAGTAAGCCAAGAAGGTTGTTCTCGACGGTAGCTCGTGTACGCCCCGGCGTGCCACCAATTTGGTGGAGCTGTTGCGAGTTCTTCATGTCTTCGTGGGATCTTGATAGGTTTCGCCCATCTGCTCACGCGGCCGCGATCGTCAGGACCGCGACCACCCGTACCCCGGCAGCGTGCAGGACCCGGACGGACTCGCGGGCCGTCGCGCCGGTGGTGACTATGTCGTCGACAACCACCACCTCTGAAACCGGTGGTCGGCCGCGCAACCGCACCCGACCCGCGATATTGCGCTCCCGCGCCGACGTGCCAAGGCCCACCGAGTCGCGCGCTGACGCCTTCATTCGCAATGCCTCGGCGACGGTAATGTTCGGGCCCCCGCCCAGCGCTCCCGCAGTCGCCCGGGCCATTCGGGCGACCGGGTCGCCACCGCGCCGCCGCGCCGCCGAGCGCCGGGTCGGTGCGGGCACCATTGTCAGCGGCGTCTCGACCATGCCCCAGGAGACCAGCCGGTGGACGCCGATGGCCAGTGTGCGCGCCAGCGGTGTGACCAGGTCGCCGCGGCCGTGCTCCTTCATCGCCAGAATCGCCTGGCGGCGCGCGCCGGCGTAGCGGCCGAGCGTGAACACCGGAACCTGCGGGTCGATGCGAGGGCTCACCACGCGCGGCTGGTCGACGGTCACTGCGAGCTCTGTCGCGCAGGCATCGCACCAACGGGTCGACGGAGCCCCGCAGCCGCCGCATTCCAACGGCAGGATCAGGTCGAGCACACAGCAAGTGTGTCGGCCGGGGGTGACATGCTCGGGCTTCGCTCCGGCGTCCTCGATGTTCCCGCCAGCGGATTGATGCTCAGTCAACGCTGCCGCGTTGCACCACCCAGCGATGCTCGACTGCAAGTACTTCGGCAGCGATTTCAAAATCGGCGTCGTAATGGATCAGCATCAGATCGTGCCCGGCCGCGAGAGTGGCGATCAAGAGGTCGGCCATGCCCACGCCCCGGTCACGGCCGTTCCTGGCAAGCTCCCGCTGCGCACCCAATGCCGCCTGCCAGTGTTCGTCATTGGTCGGTAGATACTCGTACGCAAGCCGGCGATCTGACCAAAGTCCTTCGTATTCAACGTGATTGCGCACACTATACAGCGCTTCGGCGTCAAGCTGGGCTGTGGTTGCGACCAGGCCGGCCTCGATCAGAGGCGCGAGTCGGCCGCCGACTTCGGGGTGCTTCATCCTTGCGGCAGCGCTGGTGTCGATGAGGTAAGAGGCGATCAGCGCCACACATCACCACGCTGATCAGCTGTCGCCATGCCCTCCAGGCCGCCCGCTTGCAACCATGCGACCTGACGGGCGCGGGCGGACCGTGCTGCCGCTTGCTGCAACGCGATGCGAACTGTGTCAGTAACGCCAGTCGTTTTGAGCTCTTTTTGCGCGGAGGCCAAGAGTTCGTCGTCCAAGTCGATCAACCGCTTCGTCACAGACACCCCCACTGTATATACAAAATTCTTCATCAGCATATACATTCATGTGGTCGCCGACGCTCAGTCGGAGCTGTTGAACAGCGACGGCCAGGCGAAGCTGAGTGCCCCCTGACTCAGCCGGCTGATGAGGTCTTCGAGGTACTTCAGCGGCAACTCCATCCGCCACTCCGGCAGCAGGCCCGACAGCTGCAGCGAATCCACCCCCACGCTGACGCCGGTCACCAGCAGCCCGTGCGGCAGCTCGGGCAGCGGCACCTGATAGGCGGGCATCCGCGCCGGCAATGTCCAACGCCGCCGCCCGGTGACCAACGCGCGAGGACGCAGCCACAACGTCTTGCCCACCACGTCGACGTCGACGTCCAACCCTCCCCAGCCGGGCCGGCGGGCCCAGCGCAGCCGGGCATTGCCGTCCTCAATCAGCTCGCCGCGCAACTGCGGCGCCGCGCGCTGCAGCACATCGTCGAAAATGTTCGACGACACCGCCGTCGACAGTCTTGCGGGCGCGGCCACCACCAACGGCGGCATGCCCGGATGGATGTGCAGGTTGTGCAGGACCGCATCGGCGGTCTTCAGGTGGTTGCGGTCCCACCGGACGTCGCGCGCCGCCAGCCGCACGTCGCCGAGCTGGCCGACAGCCAAACCCCGCGGTTCCAATGCGGAATCCAGCTCGGTGACGGTCAGCACCACATTCTGATCCGCGATCCGAACCGTCACTTCCTTGCCAACGAGCAGTTGCTGCAGCGTGAGGAACAGGGTGCGGTACGGCATCGCGGCGGCCTGGGCTGCTCCGGCGGTGACCGACGGCAATCCGGTGGACGACCACAGCGAGCCCAGCATCTCCAGCGCGCCAAAGGGATCTTCCCAACGCAGGCGGGGAACTCTGGGCGACATCCGCAGGGCCTCCTCTAGGCCACCTCAGTGCGAGGGTAACCGTGCGATTGGCTCGCAGAGAAGACTTGGTCTTCAAATACGACTCGTCGTGAATCTACGGCTTCCGTAGTGGATCCGCGGCGTTGGTTGTGTATCTACGGCTTTCGCTGTGAACCCGCGGCTTTGGGTGTGTACGTAGGGCGAAAATCGGGACAACTTTCCGCCCAGGCTGCACCTCCAAAGCCGACGATTCACACCCAAGTGCGTCACCTTTCGACTCGGTCCTCAAGTACGAAAGCCGACTCAGCCGGGCAATACCGGCGCCGCCCCGGGCACCATCAACCCGGGCACCTCCGACCAGCCCTGTTGGCTTTCGGCAACCGTCGCCGAATACTGCAGAACCCCTTGCGGGGCACCGACATACACCGTCGAGGGGTTGGCCGCGATCGAGAACAGCGGAATCGTCAGGCCGCGCGCCGGCGCATCGGAGTTCACCCCGTCGAGGTTCACATATGACACCGGGTGCGTGGCGTCGTTGCGCGTCACCACGATGTCGTCGCCGGTTCGCCAGTACAGCGACACCACCGAGGTGCCCAACCCGAAGCCCAGCCGTCGCGGATAGGTCAGGGCGAACTGCCCCGCCTGGGTCTGCTCAACACCCGCCAGGATCACCTGACCGCCGATCACCATCGCGGCGCGTGTCCCGTCCCGGGACAGCTGCAGATCGGTGATCGGCCCCGGGAAGCGGCTGGCTACCGCCGCGGAGTCGACCGGAATACGCGCCGGTTGCCCCGACGCGGGTTCCGGAATCGCGCGCAGGACATTGTTGGAGTCGACCACCACCCAGACCGCGTCGTCCAGCGACCAGCTGGGCCGCGAGAGGCTGTGCCCGTCGGCGGACTGGACCGCCTCGCCGCCGAGGTCACCGATCCACAGTGAGGCGGCCATATCCGGTGCGCCGCGTCGCAGCGTCACTACCGATGCCACCTGGCGTCCGCTGCGCGACAGTGTCGCACCGGTCTGGTCGCCCATCCGTCCGAAGGCCCCGGGCAGTGTGGCGATGCGCTGGCCGTCCAGCCCCACCAGCGAGCCATTTACCAAGGCATGCAACCCCGCCCCCGCCCCGTCGGCGACGCCGGGGTCGGTGGCGGCGACGTCGGAGGTGGTCCACCCCTCGGCGAACCTGTCGTCCAGCGGAGCGCCGTCGGCGTTGATCACATACGGCCCTCGGATGTCGGCTCTGGCCAGCGTCCAGATGATCTGCGCGGCAAGCAATTGCCTGCTGTGTGGATCGGTGGTGGACAGCTTCTCCAGATCGACGCGCGCGCCGCCATAGCCACTGCCGATGCCGTTCTTGCCGCCGTCGGCCCGGGTCACCGGTCCGCGCAGCCGCAGCGGCGGAGCGAGCAGGTTGCGGACGGCGTGCGCCATCTCCGGTCGCGGGCCCGCCAACAGCTTGGAGACGAGCTCGGTGGCCAGTTGGTCGTGATCGGAAACAGCGACGTAGCGCGGGTCGGGAACCACGGTCTTGCCGGTCGGGTCGGCGAAGTACAGCGTGTTGCGTTTGTAGGTCGCCTGAAACTGTTGCCAGTCCAGGAACACCCCGTTGGGCAGACGGTCGATTCGCCAGCCACCCGAGGTCTTGACTAATTCGATCGGGCCCGGGTCGGGCAGCACGCCTTCGGCGGTCTCGAACACCCCCACATCCGACAGCGAACCCAGGATGTCGGCTCGCATTGTCGCCGAAACACGTTCGGCGGCACGGGTTTCGACGAACACCACATGGTCGATCAGCAGCGCGCTACCGGCGTCGTCCCATGCGTTGGACGCCGACTGGGTGAGGAACTGCCGCGCCGCCAGATGCCGGTTGGCGGGGTCGGCGGTGGCCTTGAGGAATTCGCGCAGCAATACGTCGGGATCCATGCCCGGGGTTGGCTTGGGCAGATTCGACGGCGCCGGTCGCTCGATGGTGCCGATGGCTTGCGGGGCCGACGAGGTCGGCACTCCCGCACAGCCCGCCAGCAGCGCGGCCGCGGACAGCAGCCGCAGCATCGTCCAGATCCGACGCATCAACCGCTCCGTTCGGCGTGCTCACGCTGCCGCTCCTGGCGCGGCGGCCCGGCGGTTTGCGCCGTTTGCGGGTTCTGGGCTGGTTTGGGGATCGGTTTCATCGGCAACGGGCTGGTGGTGACCTTGTGACCGCGGACCAACGGAAGCGTCAGCCGGAAACAGGCGCCCTCGCCGGGCTCGCCCCACGCCTCCAGCCGGCCCTGATGCAACCGGGCGTCCTCGATGCTGATCGCCAGGCCCAGCCCGGTGCCGCCGGAGCGCCGCACCCGTGACGGGTCGGAGCGCCAGAACCGGCTGAACACCAGCTTCTCCTCGCCTGGCCGCAGCCCGACCCCGTAGTCGCGGACGGTGACGGCCACCGTGTCTTCGTCGGCGGCCATCCGGATGTCCACCGGCTTGTGCTCGGCGTGGTCGATGGCGTTGGCGATCAGGTTGCGCAGGATCCGCTCGACCCGGCGTGCGTCGACCTCGGCGATCACCTCTTCGGTGGGCAGCTCGACCTGCAGCGTGATGCCGGCCTCCTCGGCCAGGTGGCCGACGTTGCCGAGGGCATTGTTGACAGTTACGCGCAGGTCGACCGCCTCGACGGACAACTCGGCCACACCGGCGTCGTGCCGCGATATCTCCAGCAGGTCGTTGAGCAGCGTCTCAAATCGGTCCAGCTCGTTGACCATCAGCTCGGTGGAGCGCCGCAGCGTGGGATCGAGGTCAGAGCTGTGGTCGTAGATGAGGTCGGCGGCCATCCGCACGGTGGTCAGCGGCGTGCGAAGTTCGTGGCTGACGTCGGAGGTGAAGCGGCGCTGCAGGTTACCGAACTCCTCCAGCTGGGCGATCTGCCGGGACAGGCTCTCGGCCATGTCGTTGAACGACACCGCCAACCGCGCCATGTCGTCTTCACCACGCACCGGCATCCGTTCGGACAGATGCCCTTCGGCGAACCGCTCGGCGATCCGCGACGCCGACCGCACCGGCACCACCACCTGACGGGAGACCAGCAGTGCGATGCCGGCGAACAGAACTAGCAGCACGAGACCGCCGGTGGCCATAGTGCCGCGCACCAGCGTGACCGTGGCCTGCTCGTTCTTGAGCGGAAAGATCAGGTAGAGCTCCAGGTTTGCCACCCGCGACGACGTCGGCGTCCCGATGATCAGCGCCGGCCCGCTGTAGCCCTCGGTGTGCAGCGTGGAGTACTGGTAGGCCGCCTGCCCGGCCTTGACGAATCCGCGCAACGAGCCGGGCACCTGCTCGACGGGTCCGGCGGTGGTCGCCGCGCGCGGGCCGTCGCCGGGCACCATCAGCACCGCGTCGAACGCGCCGGCAAGGCCGACGGCCGAGGCCGGGTCGGTTTTCGAGGTCAGGGTGTTACGGGCCAGCTGCAGGCTGCTGTCCAGCGAGCGGGTCTCCTCGCCGTTGACGATCCCGCTGACCGTGGTGCGCGCCCGTTCGATCTGCTCGATGGCGGCTTTGACCTTGACGTCGAGCACGCGATTGGTGAGCTGGCTGGTCAGCACGAAGCCAAGCGACAAGATCACGGCCAGCGAGAGTCCGAGGGTCAGCGCGACGACGCGCAGTTGGAGCGATCGGCGCCAGGCGACGCTCACGGCTCGGCTCAGCGCACTCATGCCGCGCGTCATGGGACCCGAGCGCCCCCAACGACTGCGTGTGCGCTGTCGCGAGCCCCAACTCAATGGCGCCGCTCCTCAGCATCACTAACATCGCAGCGCCATGCATCGTCTGCGGGGCAGGTCACGGAGGTCCGGCCTTGTAACCCACTCCTCGAACGGTGAGAACCACGGTCGGGTTCTCAGGGTCTTTTTCGACCTTGGCGCGCAGGCGCTGGACGTGCACGTTCACCAGGCGGGTGTCCGCCGGGTGCCGGTATCCCCACACCTGTTCGAGCAGCACATCACGAGTAAACACCTGGCGCGGTTTGCGCGCCAACGCGACCAAGAGGTCGAACTCCAGCGGTGTCAGGGAGATCTGCTCGCCGTTGCGGGTGACCTTGTGTGCCGGCACGTCGATCTCGACGTCGGCGATGGACAGCATCTCGGCGGGCTCGTCGTCGTTGCGCCGCAGCCGCGCCCGCACCCGGGCGACCAGTTCCTTCGGCTTGAACGGCTTCATGATGTAGTCGTCGGCGCCCGACTCCAGGCCCAGCACCACGTCCACGGTGTCCGTCTTGGCGGTCAGCATCACAATCGGAACGCCGGAGTCGGCACGCAACACCCGGCAGACGTCGATGCCGTTCATGCCGGGCAGCATCAAGTCCAGCAGCACCAAGTCGGGGCGCAGCTCACGCACCGCGGTCAGGGCCTGGGTGCCGTCGCCGACGACTGCGGTGTCGAAACCCTCCCCACGCAGCACGATGGTCAGCATCTCCGCCAGCGAAGCGTCGTCATCGACGACCAAAATCCTTTGCCTCATGCTGTCCATGGTGTCACCAGATCGGGACAAAACTGGGGCACCACACGGGTGTTTCGTGTCCGATAAGGGCAAATACCCCTCAAATTCGGGTTTCGAGCCACTTACAGCGGGCCGCCGGCGGTCAAAATGGCCGCCAGACGGTCCGGATCGACGTCCGCGTCGACCACCAGCCAGCGCCCGCCCCAGCCGGCGGCGGCCAGGCCCGCGTACACCGCGCCGGTGCGCTGCTGAAGTTCGTCGTCGCGTTCATAGCTGTCGCGGACGCGGGCGGGATCGCTGTCGGCCCGGCTACGCGCGCGCTGCCCGGCGAGTTCGGCGGACACCGCGAGCAGCACCTGCCAGTCGGGCGCGGGGAGCCCCAATCGCTGGTATTCGATCCGCTGTACCCAACCCACCGACTCCCCGGCCGCGTCCTGGTGCAGGCGTGCCGCGCTGTATGCCGCGTTGGAGGCAACGTAGCGGTCCAGGATCACGACGTCGTAGTCGCGCTTGAGCTCCTCGATCTGTGCGACGGCCCCGGCGCGGTCCAGCGCGAACAGCATTGCCATCGCATACACCGACGACGCGAGGTCGCCGTGATCGCCATGGAGGGCCTCCGCGGCGATGTCGGCCGGAATCGACTGGCCGTACCGCGGGAAGGCCAGCATGGCCACCGACTTCCCGCTGGCTTGAAAAGCGCGCTGCAGGCCTTGCGTTAGCGTCCGCTTGCCGGCGCCGTCGACCCCTTCGATTGCGATCAGCACGGCGCGAGCCCAATGCGTGCCGCCGAACGTGACTGCGCGGTCACACTCGCCGCCGAAAGTGACTGGATGGTCACGCTCGAGCACAAACGGCGAAGCGAACAGCTCAGTAGCGGTAGTGGTCCGGCTTGTAGGGACCTTCGACGTCGACGCCGAGGTATTCGGCCTGATCCTTGGTCAGCTTGGTGAGGTGACCGCCCAGCGCCTCGACGTGAATGCGGGCCACCTTCTCGTCGAGGTGCTTGGGCAGCCGGTAGACCTCGTTGTCGTATTCGTCGTTCTTGGTCCACAGCTCGATCTGGGCGATCACCTGGTTGGCGAAGCTGTTGCTCATCACGAACGAGGGGTGGCCGGTGGCGTTGCCCAGGTTCAGCAGGCGGCCCTCGGAGAGCACGATGATCGCCTTGCCGGTGTCACCAAAGGTCCACAGGTCGACCTGCGGCTTGATGTTGAGCTTGGTCGCCCCGGACCGCTCCAGTGCGGCCATCTGGATCTCGTTGTCGAAGTGACCGATGTTGCCCAGGATGGCGTGGTCCTTCATCGCCCTCATGTGCTCGAGCGAGATGATGTCTTTGTTGCCGGTCGCGGTCACCACAATGTCGGCGGCGGCGATCCCCTCCTCGACGGTGACCACCGGGAAGCCCTCCATCAACGCCTGCAACGCGTTGATCGGGTCGATCTCGGTGACGCTGACCCGCGCCCCCTGGCCCTTGGCGGCCTCCGCGCAGCCCTTACCCACATCGCCGTAGCCGCAGATCAGCACGTTCTTGCCGCCGATCAGCGCGTCGGTACCGCGGTTGATGCCGTCGATCAGCGAGTGCCGGGTGCCGTACTTATTGTCGAACTTCGACTTGGTCACCGAGTCGTTGACGTTGATCGCCGGGAAGGCCAGGTCCCCGGCCGCGGCGAACTGATACAGCCGCAGCACACCGGTGGTGGTCTCCTCGGTGACGCCTTTGACCGACTCGGCGATCTTCGTCCACTTGGTCTTGTCGGACTCGAAGCGCTGGCGCAGCACGTTCAGGAAGACCTTCCACTCCGCGGAGTCGTCCTCCTCGGCGGGCGGCACCACGCCGGCCGTCTCGTACTGCATACCGCGCAGCACCATCATGGTGGCGTCGCCGCCGTCGTCCAGGATCATATTTGCAGGAGCGGGCCCGGCTTCATTATCCGGCCAGGTCAGCATCTGCTCGGCGCACCACCAGTACTCCTCCAGCGTCTCGCCCTTCCAGGCGAACACCGGTACACCCTGGGGCTCGTCAGGGGTGCCGTGCGGTCCCACGACCACGGCGGCCGCCGCATGGTCCTGGGTCGAGAAGATGTTGCAGGATGCCCAGCGCACTTCGGCGCCCAGCGACGTCAGGGTTTCGATCAACACCGCGGTCTGCACGGTCATATGCAGCGACCCCGAAATACGCGCCCCCTTCAGCGGCTGCACCTCGGCGTACTCGCGGCGCAGCGACATCAGGCCGGGCATCTCGTACTCGGCGAGATCGAGTTCCTTGCGGCCGAAATCCGCGAGCGACAGATCGGCGATCTTGAAGTCGATCCCGTTACGAACGTCGGGGGTCAGCGAATTTTCGGTCGTCGTCATAGGGTGTTCGTCCTTCGTTGGGCCATCTTGGGGGCTTCTTTAGAGCGCATGAGAATTCACGCAGGCTTAGTTAGCCTAGTTATGCTGTTCAGCCACTCTAGTCCCCGCCGAATCGGAGCCCGACGGTGGTCACGGGACGTTGATGACTCCGTGGCGCTCCGCGAAGGGCGTCATCAGCCGCGCCAGGTCGGCGGCGACGTCGTGGTCCGACTCGGGCGGCATCGACACGTAGCTCAAGCACAGCCGCACAAGCGTGCGTGCCAGCATATTGGCGTCGTCGTCGCTGGTGGTCAGCCAGGTTTGGGTGAAGGCCGTGGCCAGCCGGGCCGACGATCGGGTGATGATGGGCCCGCTGTCGGTGGTGATGAGCTGCAGCAGATCGGGCTTGGCGACCCCGGTGAGCAGCGAAATCACCAGCGGGTCGGCCGCCGACTCGGCGAAGAAGGCTTGAAATCCCTCCAAAAACGACTGGTAGACGTTGCCGACGTTGGCCTCGAGACCCCCTCTGACGGTGTCGACCAGTCGGTCGGCCAGGCGCAGAGCGTAACCCTGCGCCAGGCCCTGCCGAGAGCCGAACTCGTTGTAGATGGTCTGCCGGCTGATGCCCGCGGCACGCGCGACGTCCGACAGCGTGATGGCGGACCAGTCTCGGGTGAGCAGCAGGTCGCGCATCGCATCCAGCACCGAGTCGCGCAACAGCGTCCGCGACGCCTCGGCGTAAGGAATACGCTTCACAGCCGGGACCCTATCGGTTTTCGTCTCGGTGCCGGTGCTGATCACGGCCGGGCCACCTCGACCATCACGAAGTCCGACTTGGCGGCGCCGCAATCCGGGCAGCTCCAATCCTCGGGGATGTCGTCCCAGCGGGTGCCGGGCGCGATACCGTCTTCCGGCCACCCCAGCGCCTCGTCGTACTCGAAGCCGCACTGCACGCACTGGAAGAGTTTGTAGTCGTTCATGTGTTTGCTCCTAACTTGAGACGGGTTCGAAATCTGGCTTTTCGCGGACCGCGCAGTCTGGACAGCACCAGTCGTCGGGGATCTGCTCCCATGGCGTGCCGGCCGGAAAACCTTCCCTGACATCGCCTTTGGACTCGTCGTACACATAGTCGCAGACGGGGCACTTGTACGCGTTTGTCATGTCCGCCATCATGCTGCAGCTCCGTAACGGGCCAGCAGCTTCTCCCGCAGCCGTGGTTGCAGGTTCACCTTGGTGATATCGCCGTCGTAGTGCTCGAGCACGCGGTGATCCATCACCTTGCGCCACACGGGCGGCAAGTAGGTCAGCGAGATCATCGACGCGTATCCGCTCGGCAGGTTGGGCGAGCCCTCCATGCTGCGCAGCGTCTGGTAGCGCCGCGTGGGGTTGGCGTGGTGATCGCTGTGCCGCTGCAAGTGGTACAGGAACAGGTTGGTGACGATGTGGTCGGAGTTCCAGCTGTGCACCGGCGCGCACCGCTCGTAGCGGCCGTTGGCGTTCTTCTGTCGCAGCAGGCCGTAGTGCTCGAGGTAGTTGACGGCCTCGAGGAGGGAGAAGCCGAAGACCGCCTGGATGATCACGAACGGGATCAGGGCCGGGCCGAACACCGCGATCAGCGCGCCGAACAGCACCACCGACATCGCCCAGGCGTTCAGCACGTCGTTGGACAGGTAGGTCTTGGGGTTCCAGGGACTCTTGCCGAGCCGGCGAATCCGCTGCGCTTCGAGATGAACGGACGAGCGCAGGCTCCCGAACACGCTGCGCGGCAAGAATTCCCAGAACGTCTCGCCGAAGCGTGCCGACGCCGGGTCCTCGGGTGTGGAGACGCGTACGTGGTGGCCGCGGTTGTGCTCGATGTAGAAGTGTCCGTACCAGGTCTGCGCGAGGGTGATCTTGGACAGCCAGCGCTCCAGCGAGTCCTTCTTGTGCCCCATCTCGTGGGCGGTATTGATGCCGACGCCGCCGAGCACACCGACCGACAGCGCCAGGCCGATCTTCCCGGCCAGGCTCAGCGGGCCGTCAAATCCGAGCCAGCTCAGGTCGGATGCGGTGAACAGGTACGCCCCGAGCACCACGCTCAGGTATTGGAACGGAATGTAGATGTAGGTGCAGTACCGGTAGTACTTGTCGTTCTCCAGCCGTTCCATCACCTCGTCGGGCGGGTTCTGCCCGTCGGGACCGAAGAACAAGTCCAGCGCCGGCAGCAGGATGTAGAGCAGGATGGGCCCGATCCACAGCGGCACCTGGGCCGCGGCGTGCCAGCCGAGTTGGTTCATTCCCCAGATGATCGGCAGCATCACGAACAATGCCGTCGGCGCGATGAGTCCCATCAGCCACAGGTAGCGCTTCTTGTCCCGCCATTCCGTCGCGGGCGCGTCGGGTACTTCACGGGTTGCCGATTTTTCAGGGGCCTCCGCTTTTGTGGGGGCATCCACTTTTTCGGGGCTGAGCTGGGTGGTCATATGCCAAACCTCCTTGTGAGTCACACCACGTTCACGGTTGACAATATATGAGTCTGCGTCTCGTGTCTAGACAGAGATGGGTATTTTGTAAAGCTGCGCTGCGACGGGCGGGCATCGAGTGTGTAGCCAGGGCGTCCAGCGTGAGCCCAGGGCGTTGAATGTGTAGCCGGGGCGTCCAGCGTGAGCCCAGGGCGTTGAGCGTGAGTCCAGGGCGTCGTTCCGGCGATTCCTACACCCAGGCTTCACCCTCGAAACCCTGGGCTCACACCCAACGCCCTGGATTCACATTCAGGACACGACGAGCCGGGCCAAAACGCCTATACGGCCGCGATGTCCGCGTCCGGGTCGGGTTCCTTGTCGTCGGCATCCGCCCCTTCGGCCTGTCGCTTGCCTTGCACCGAATGCCGGACCCCGTAGCCGAGATATATCGCGGTGCCAACCACCAGCCAGATAGCGAAGCGGACCCAGGTCAGCGCCGTGAGGTTCACCATCAACCAGATACACGCGATGATCGAAGCGATCGGGAGGGCCGGGACCCATGGAGCCCGGAAACCGCGCGGCAGGTCGGGCCTGGTCCTGCGCAGCACGATGACGCCGGCGGAGACGAGAACGAACGCGAAGAGCGTTCCGACGTTGACCATCTCTTCGAGCTTGTTGATCGGGAAGACCGACGCCGTCAAAGCCACCACAATGGCAACCAGCACGGTGATGCGCACCGGGGTGCCGTGCGAACCGGTCTTGGCCAACGTTCGCGGCAGCAGCCCGTCGCGGGCCATGGCGAACAGCACCCGGCACTGGCCGAGCATCAGGACCATCACCACGGTGGTCAGCCCGGCCAACGCTCCGACGGCGATGATCTTGCTCGCCCAGTGCACCCCGTTGGCCGTGAAGGCGGTGGACAGGTTCGCGTGGTTGCTGCCGGGGACGGTCTTGAGCTGGGTGTAGGAGACCATGCCGGACAACACGACGGAGACCGCGACGTAGAGCACGGTCACGATCGCCAGCGAAGCAAGGATCCCCTTCGGGACATCGCGCTGCGGATTCTTGGTTTCCTCGGCCATGGTGGCCACGATGTCGAACCCGATGAACGCGAAGAACACGATCGAGGCCCCGGCCAACACGCCGTACCAGCCGTAGTGACTGCCCTGCGCCCCGGTCAGCAGCGACAACACCGACTGGTCGATGCCGCGTGCCGCGCCGCCGGCTTCCGGCTTCGGGATGAACGGCGAATAGTTGGCGCTCTTGATATAGAAGGCGCCGACCACGATGACCAACAGCACCACGCCCACCTTGATGCCAGTCACCACCGCGGAAAACCTCGACGACAACTTGGTGCCCAGGGCGATCAGCGTAGACACGATCGCGACGATCACCAGGGCACCCCAGTCCAGGCTCACCGATCCGGCCTGGAGCGTGCCGCCGGCGAATCCGAACACCGTCCCCAAATAGCTTGACCAGCCTTTGGATACCACGGCCGCGCCGATCGCCAACTCCAGCAACAGGTTCCAGCCGATGATCCAGGCCAGAAACTCACCAAAGGTCGCGTAGGAGAAGGTGTAGGCGCTGCCTGCGACCGGCAGCGTCGAGGCGAATTCGGCATAACACAGCGCCGCCAGCGCGCAGGTGATCGCCGCGATGACGAACGACACCCCGATGGCCGGACCGGTGATGTCTCCGGTGGTGGACGCGGTGACCGTGAAGATCCCGGCGCCGATGACCACCGCGACGCCGAACACCACGAGGTCCCACCAGGTGAGGTCCTTGCGTAGCCGGGTGCCCGGCTCGTCGGTGTCAGCGATTGACTGTTCGACCGACTTCGTGCGCCATCGACCGGCCATCTGCGGTGTCCTCTCGTTACTCGTTGTGACGGACAGTACCGAGTAACCTCGCGTTGGTGCGCGGTCAAGGGGAAATCGTGCGGGACCACGCGGTGGTCATCGGGGGCAGCATCGCCGGTTTATGCGCGGCGCGGGTGCTCTCCGACTGCTATTCCCGGGTGACGGTGTTCGAACGCGACGACCTGCCGAGCGCGCCGGAGAACCGCGCCGCAGTACCCCAGGACCGGCACTTACACATGCTGATGGCCCGTGGCGCAATCGAGTTCGAGAGCCTGTTTCCCGGGCTGCTGGCCGACATGGTGGCCGCGGGCGTGCCCATGCTGGAGAACAGGCCGGACTGCATCCACCTCGGGGCTGCCGGCCATGTGCTGGGGACGGGCCACACCCTGCGCAAGGAGTTCACCGCCTACGTGCCCAGCCGGCCGCATCTGGAATGGCAGCTGCGACGGCGGGTGCTCGACGTCGCGAACGTGGAAATCATCCACCGCCACGTCTTGGAACCACGGTTCGACCCTGCCCGCCAGCGGGTGACCGGCGTGCTGCTGGATCCCGACGACGACGGCGACTCGGAGTTTGTCGCCGCTGACCTCGTGGTCGACGCGGCGGGTCGGGGCACCCGGCTGCCGGTGTGGTTGACGCAGTGGGGATACCAGCGCCCCGTCGAGGAGACCGTCGACATCGGCATCAGCTATGCCACTCAGCAGTTCCGCATCCCCGAGGGTCTGATCCGGGAGAAGGTGGTGGTCGCCGGCGCCTCACACGACGAGTCGCTGGGGCTCGGCATGCTGTACTACGAGGACCGCACCTGGGTGCTGACCACGTTCGGGGTGGCCCACGCGAAGCCGCCGAAGACGTTTCCCGGGATGCTTGCGCTGGCCGAACAGCTACTGCCGGCCCACTTCAGCACCGCGCTGGCCCGCGCCGAACCCTTGGGAGAACCGGCATTTCACGCTTTCCCGGCCAGCAAGTGGCGCCGCTACGACAAGCTGGAGCGCCTCCCGGCCGGGATCGTCCCGTTCGGTGATGCCGTGGCCAGCTTCAACCCCACCTTCGGTCAGGGCATGACGATGACGTCACTGCAGGGCGGTCATCTGCGGCGGGCGCTTCAATTCCCCGACGACAGGCTGGCCACCGAACTCAATCGCGCCACCGCGAAAACGACCTATCCGGTCTGGATGATGAACGCCATCGGCGACACCACCTTCCACCATGCCGAGGTGGAGGCCGTGCCGTGGTGGTGGCGCCCGTCCGGTGCCCTGTTCGACCAGTTCCTCGGCGCCGCCGAAACCGAACCCGTTCTCGCCGAATGGTTTTTGCGTCGGTTCTCGCTGCTGGACAGCCTGTACATGGTCCCGCCGCCGCGGATCATCGGCCGTGCCATCCGGCACAACATGCGGTTGTGGTTACGCGAACGCAAACAAGCCCGCGCCGTAGCGATCGCGAGCGCGGCGGAGCCGGGCGAGACGGGTCGCCACCATCAGGACTAGTGGCAGGCACCCCTTACAAGCCGACCGTCGCTCTGAACAGCTTGGCGGACTCGCGCGCGAGCAGCCGGATAGGTCCGTCGTCGGCGGCCACCCAGGCGGCCATGCCGCGTTCCAGGATCAACGAGTCCGACTTGCCGTACACAGTCGTGGAACCCTCTGTGCACAACAAGATTTGGGGGCCCTCATGCCGCGAGGACGCGTCGACCTCGTGGCCCAGATGTTCGCCCTCGAGCACCAGCAGCGAGACCGCGAACTCGTCGGTCGGGGTGTCGTAGACCAGCGACAGTCCGTCGCGGTGGATCGGCGGATGTAGCGAGGCTTCGGCCGTCGGGGCGAAGTCCAGCACCCGCAGCAGCTCGGGCACATCGACGTGTTTCGGAGTCAGGCCGCCGCGTAATACGTTGTCGGAGTTGGCCATTACCTCCAGCGCGAAGCCACGCAGATAGGTATGCAAATTGCCGGCCGGCAGGAAGATCGCCTCCCCGGGTGCCAGGGTGATGCGGTTGAGCAACAACGCCGCCAGCACACCGGCATCGCCGGGATAGCGTTCACCGAGCTCCAGCACCGTCTTGGCCTCGGGCAGGAATTCCGTTGCGCCAGAACTGGCGTAGTGGATGGCGCCGTCGAGAACGGCGGGCACCAGCACGTCGATGTCGGGCTGCGGGGCGGTGATCCAGGTGGTGAACAGCGCGCGCAGACCGTCGGCGTCGGACTGGTCGTTCAGCAATTCGATATACGGGTCGAGGTCGGAGACGGCAAGGGCCCGCAGTAGGTCCGTAGTCCGCGACGCCTGACGAAATCCGGCCAGCGCCTCGAATGGCTGCAGGGCCACTAACAACTCGGGCTTGTGACTGGTATCGCGGTAGTTACGGGTAGGCGCGGACACCGGGATGCCGAGCCGTTCCTCCCGCAGGTAACCCTCGACCGCCTGCTCGGCGCTGGGATGGGCCTGCAGCGACAGCGGCTCGTCGGCCGCCAGCACTTTGACCAAGAACGGCAGCACGTCACCGAACCGGGCCCGCGACGCGCCGCCAAGCTGGCCTTCCGGATCGGCGACCAGCGCCTGCAACAGCGATGTTTCGCCGTCCGCCGTTTCCAGCCACGCGGGATCACCCGGGTGCGCACCGAACCAGAGTTCGGCCTCGGGATGAGCCGCGGGGACCGGTCGTCCGGTGAATTCGGCAATGTCCGTACGCGATCCCCACGCGTATGTTCGTAACGCTCCGCGTAGCAGTTCCACTTGTGTATCTATCCCCGCACCAGTCGCAGATAAACCGCGGCCATCTCCAGTCGAACGGCCAATATAGCCAGCTGCTGCTCGGCCCGGGCGGGCGCGGGCAAAGTCCCGGGCAGGTCCGGCAGATCAGGCACGTCCCCGGCGGCGACCAGGTCGACGTCGTGCAGACCGGCGACGCGGTCAGCCACCACCATCCGCTCGCCGGCCAAAGTGAGCGCCAGCACGCGCAGTCGTTCGGGCAGTGGACCGTCGATCTCCTCGTCGTGAAACAGCGCCTCGGCAGAATCCTGGAAGCCACCCGACGTCGCGGTGCTCAGCGCCGCCACCGCATCGCTCAGCCCGGCGGCGGTGGCGACCTGGTCTGCGATGCGCAACAGCACCGAACTACCGTGTCGGGCCAGCGCCAGCGTCGCGGCACAGTCGCCGGCCAGCGCCACCCGGCGGCCGGACATGCGCGCGGCAAGTGTCTTGGCCGGGTTGGTGAACAGCTCGCGGCTCGCGCTGTTGTGCAGCGCCTCGGCGTCCAGCTCGTCGGCCAGCAGCGCCAGATCCACGCTGAGCCGGGGGTCAACGACCTGCAGAGTTGCCAGGCCGACGGCCAGGTACCGGCACAGGCCGAACTCGTCGGGCACCCACAGCCGCGGTGACAGCTCCGCGACACGCCCCGCCGTGGTGTCCCGCAGCGGACCCTCATACGGCGTGGCCACGACGACGCGCGCGCCGCGGCGGACCCCGGTCGTGGCGGCGCCGAACAAGGCAGGGTCGCTGGGGTCGTCACCCGCGACCACCAGCACGTCAAGGGGCCCAATCCAGGGCGGCACCTCGCTGGCAACCACGATCGGCTCGGCGGCCGTACCACCCAGCGTCGCGGCCAGCATCGCCCCCGCCGTCTCGGCGGTACCGCGGCCGGCTACCCAGATCACCGTCCGCGGACGGTCGTCGGTACGCAGCAATTCCAGCGCGCCTTCGTCGTGGGCGGCGGCAACCGCACGCACCTGCGCGCCGGCCGACGACGCGGCCCGCAACAGGCCTTGCCGGTCGGCGGCGAGCAGGCCGTCGGTGTCCTCGAGATCGATTGCGCTGGTGGTGTTCACGGGACTGCCCCGTTGGGCGCCGATTGGGCAGCTATTTGGGCGCTGACATGCGCAACCACCGCCTCGACATCCTCGGTGCTGCGGCCCTCCACGTTGAGCCGCAACAACGGCTCGGTGTTCGAGCTGCGCAGGTTGAACCAGCTGCCGTCGCCCAGATCCACCGTCACCCCATCGAGGTGATCGATGGAATGAATCCGGCTGCCCAACGACTTCAGCACGGCGTCCACACATTGCGCCGCATCGGCCACGGTGAAGTTGATCTCGCCGGAGGATTCGTAACGCTGGTAATCGGCGGTCAGCTCAGAAAGGGGTCTTGGCGGCCCGGCGGGCCCGTGCTGTTCACCGAGGGCGGCCAGCACATATAACGCGGCCAGCATCCCCGAGTCGGCACCCCAGAAGTCGCGGAAGTAATAGTGCGCCGAATGCTCACCGCCGAAGATCGCGCCGGTGTCGGCCATGAGCGCCTTTATATAGGAGTGGCCCACCCGAGAGCGCAGCGGTGTGCCGCCACGCTCGGTGACCAGTTCGGGCACCGCGCGCGACGTGATCACGTTATGGATGACGGTGGCGCCGATCTCCCGGTTGAGCTCACGAGCAGCCACCAGGCTGGTCACCGTCGACGGCGACACCGGTTCGCCGCGTTCGTCGACGACGAAACACCGGTCGGCGTCGCCGTCGAAGGCCAGCCCGATATCGGCACCGGTGTCGCGCACATAGGCCTGCAGGTCCACCAGGTTCGCCGGGTCGAGGGGGTTGGCCTCGTGATTGGGGAACGAGCCGTCGAGCTCGAAGTACAGCGGCAACAAGGTGATCGAGTCGATCGCGCCGAGCACAGCCGGGGTGGTGTGGCCGGCCATGCCGTTGCCGGCGTCCACGGCCACCCGCAGCGGACGCAGTTCGGACGTGTCGACCAGCGAACGCAGGAACGCGCCGTAGTCGGCGAGCACATCTCGGTCGGAAACAGTTCCACGGTGTCCGTGATGGTTCGGTACGCCGGCGATCACCTGGTCGCGGACGGCGAAGAGCCCGGTGTCCGCGCCGACGGGTTTGGCGCCCGCCCGGCACAACTTGATGCCGTTGTAGGCCGCCGGGTTGTGGCTGGCGGTGAACATCGCTCCGGGACAATCCAGCAAACCTGATGCGAAGTAAAGCTGGTCAGTGGACGCCAGCCCGATCCGCACCACATCGAGGCCCTGGCCGGTGACACCGGTTGCGAAAGCGGCAGCCAGCGACGGCGAGCTGTCCCGCATGTCGTGGCCGATCACCACCTGCTGCGCATCCTCGGCGCGCATCAGCCTGGCAAACGCCGCACCGAGCTCGGCTGCCAGCGACTCGTCGATCTCCTCACCAACCAGCCCGCGGACGTCATACGCCTTGATGACACGGTGGACAGCCGCGGCGGTCCGAGACATGCGGTGGCTCCTGAAGACTTGACCTGATTTCGCCTCTTGGCCGCCAGCCTATCGGCCCGGCTCCGCTGCGGGCCGGAACGGTCGCGAAGCGGTCGCGGGGTCAGTCGGCAGGGTCGGGCAACACCCGCAGATGTCCGCGCCGGCGTCCGGAACGATGCTCGGGCGGTGCCAGCAGACTGCCGCTGGGCGCGGTCGCATGTTGCAGGTACGCGGCGTCGCCGGAGCCACCTTCGGCCAGCTCGGTAAATCCGTTGGGGGGTGCGCCGGTCCCGCCGAACCCAGACCGGCCCCTATCGCTCGGACTGCCCTCGCGCACGGCATCCGCCAGCGCCACCAAGTCGTCATCGTCAGGATGGACGGGCTCAGAAAGGAGGGGTCCGGCGTGGCGCACGAGCTCCCAACCGCGCGGGGCGGTGATGCGGCCGGCATGGCCGACACATAAATCCCACGAATGCGGCTCCCGCACGGTCGCAAGTGGACCTACCACCGCCGTCGAGTCCGAGTAGACGAACGTCAACGTCGCCACGGCATAGTGCGGACACCCGGGCCTGCAACAGCGACGGGGAACGTTCACGACCGAAAGGCTATCGTGCGGAAACGCCGCGAAGCGCCGGACACGCGCAACCGGTCGAGGCAGGATGTGCAACCGTTACCATCGGCGCGTGGGCGATTCGCGCAGCTCTCCGCGGGACGGCCGGCCGGGGCGCCGCTTCGCTGCGCACCGGCCTTCCCGCAGGGGCCGCGATATGCGCGGTCCGCTGCTGCCGCCGACCGTGCCGGGATGGCGCAGCCGGGCCGAGCGATTCGACATGGCGGTGCTCGAAGCCTATGAACCCATCGAGCAACGCTGGCGCGATCGGGTGGCCGACCTCGACGTCGCGGTCGACGAGATACCCCGCATCGTCGCCAAGGACCCCGAGAGCGTGCAGTGGCCGCCCGAGGTCATCGCCGACGGGCCGATCGCACTCGCCCGCCTGATCCCCGCCGGCGTCGACGTCCGCGGTAACGCCACGCGGGCGCGAATTGTCTTGTTTCGCAAGCCGATCGAGCGACGGGCGAAGGACACCATCGAGCTCGCCGAATTGCTACATGAAATCCTGGTGGCTCAAGTCGCCATCTATCTGGACGTTGAGCCCTCGGTCATCGACCCGACGATCGATGACGACTGACCGAGACCGGTCAGATGATGCCGCGTTTTAAGCGGCGACGCTCGCGCTCGGAGAGGCCACCCCAAATGCCGAAGCGCTCGTCGTGGGCCAAGGCGTACTCGAGGCACTCATGCCGTACCTCGCAACCCAGGCAGATCTTCTTGGCTTCGCGGGTAGACCCGCCCTTTTCCGGAAAGAAAGCTTCCGGGTCCGTTTGCGCGCATAATGCGCGGTCCTGCCATTGATCTGGAGTGGTCGGCAGGGGTTCGGGCTCGAATGTGGCGGGCGCTTCGGGAACCACACTCAAATGCGGTCGAGTAATTGGCGCCGGCGGCGAGTCAATAGTGATGTGCGGTGTGCTTGCCAGTACACCCCGAAGGTGCTCGTAGGACATGCTTCCTCCGCCTCCTCAGATCCATTGGGAGAGTGGTTGTTTCGCGCTCTTGTGATGTACAGACAATTCGAACAAGTGATCGAATCTCGGTCTGCGACACCGGAACCGGCCGGCCAACCGGGAAATGACACTGATGTGATTAGACACGGGTTGGCCTGTCCGGTCAAGCATTTTGGCGCATTTCCATACCATCTCGTGATCAAATTTCTGCGTTTCTGTCATGCGTGGGCGTCGGCGTGTCTAGTGCAACTGCTCACAATTGCCTTCAGCCGCAGTCACAATGGCCCCTACAGTCACTTGCATTACCACTAATATCAGCCCGTCACAGAGTTCGCATCACGCCGGGCTGAAATGCCCGCTGCGCCACGCCAGCCGGCGGTCCGTCACGCGACTCGGCTCGCATCGTCGTCGGGCAGTACTGTCAAGCGATGTGAAGGTCACCGTTTTGGTCGGTGGGGTCGGCGGCGCACGCTTCCTGCTCGGCGTGCAGCAGCTGCTCGGTTTGGGTCAGTTCGCCCCGGCGCACCACCCGGCCGCGGACCACGAGCTGACCGCCGTCGTCAACATCGGCGACGACGCCTGGATTCACGGGCTGCGCATCTGTCCGGACTTGGACACCTGCATGTACACCCTCGGCGGCGGGGTCGACCCGCAGCGCGGCTGGGGTCACCGTGACGAAACTTGGCACGCTAAGCAGGAACTGGCGCGCTACGGTGTGCAGCCTGACTGGTTCGAACTCGGCGACCGCGATTTGGCGACCCATCTGGTCCGCACCCAGATGCTGCACGCCGGCTATCCGCTGTCGCAAATCACCATGGCCCTGTGCGATCGCTGGCAGCCGGGCGCACTGTTGATACCCGCCAGCGACGACCGCTGCGAGACGCATGTGGTGATCACCGATCCGGCCGACGACAACCGGCGGGCGATCCACTTCCAGGAGTGGTGGGTGCGGTACCGCGCCCAAGTGCCCACCCACAGTTTCGCTTTCGTCGGCGCCGAAAAGGCCAGCGCCGCAACCGAAGCGGTAGCCGCCATCGCCGACGCCGACATCGTGTTGCTGGCGCCGTCCAATCCCGTGGTGAGCATCGGCGCCATCCTGGCCGTGCCCGGTATTCGCGGGGCGCTGAGGGCTACGAGCGCCCCGGTCGTCGGCTACTCGCCGATCATCGGTGGAAAGCCGTTGCGCGGCATGGCCGATGCCTGCCTGCGCGTGATCGGGGTGGAGTCCACCGCACAGGCGGTCGGCCGGCACTACGGTGCCCGCAGCGCCACCGGGATCCTGGACTGCTGGCTGGTGCACGAGGGCGACTCGGCCGAAATCGAGGGGGTCGCGGTGCGGTCGGTGCCGCTGTTGATGAACGACCCGGAGGCGACAGCCCAGATGGTGAGCGCCGGGCTGGAGTCTGCAGGCCTGGCGCGCCGATGACCGAGCACGGCACCGGCTCGCCCGTCGAGATCCTGCCCGTCACCGGGCTTCCCGAATTCCGCCCCGGCGACGATCTGGCGTCTGCCCTGGCGGCGGCCGCGCCGTGGCTGCTCGACGGGGACGTCGTGGTGGTCACCAGCAAGGTGGTGTCCAAGTGTGAGGGCCGCCTGGTCCCGGCACCCGAGGATCCGGAGAGCCGGGACGAATTGCGTCGCAAGCTGGTCGACGACGAGGCGGTGCGCGTGTTGGCGCGCAAAGGCCGGACCTTGATCACCGAGAACCGGCTCGGACTGGTTCAGGCCGCCGCCGGAGTGGACGGATCCAACGTCGGACGTGACGAGCTCGCGCTGCTGCCCGTCGACCCGGATGCCAGTGCCGCCGGGCTGCGCGACGGGCTGCGCGAGCGGCTGGGCGTCACCGTCGCCGTCGTCATCACCGACACGATGGGTCGCGCGTGGCGCAACGGCCAGATCGACGCCGCCGTCGGCTCGGCCGGTCTGGCTGTGCTGCATAACTATTCGGGCGCCGTCGACCGGCACGGCAACGAGTTGGTGGTCACCGAGATCGCCGTCGCCGACGAGGTCGCCGCCGCCGCCGACCTGGTCAAAGGGAAACTGACCGCGCTGCCTGTCGCGGTGGTGCGCGGACTGCCCGGGCATGTGGTGACCGACGACGGCTCGACTGCCCGGCAGCTGCTGCGGCCCGGTCCCGAAGACCTGTTCTGGCTGGGCACCGCCGAAGCGCTGGACATGGGTCGGCGGCAGGCCCAGCTGCTGCGCAGGTCGGTGCGCCGGTTCAGTGACGAGCCGGTGCACCCGGAGCTGGTCGAAGCCGCGGTCGCGGAGGCCCTCACCGCTCCGGCTCCGCATCACACCCGACCGGTGCGGTTTGTTTGGCTACGTGCCCCGGCCACCCGGTCCCGGCTGCTGGACCGCATGAAAGAGCAGTGGCGTGCCGACCTCGCCGGCGACGGGAAGGCCGCCGATGCGGTCGAACGACGCGTAGCGCGCGGCCAGATCCTTTACGACGCGCCGGAGGTCGTCATTCCGTTCATGGTTCCCGACGGCGCACACGCCTACTCCGATGCCGCCCGCACCGACGCCGAGCACACCATGTTCACCGTCGCGGCCGGAGCGGCCGTGCAGGCCCTGCTGGTCGCACTGGCAGTGCGCGGGGTGGGCAGCTGCTGGATCGGCTCGACGATCTTCGCCGCCGACATCGTCCGCGCCGAGCTTCAATTGCCGGCCGACTGGGAGCCGTTGGGCGCCGTCGCGATCGGTTACGCAGCAGAGCCCGCCGGGTTGCGGGACCCGGTGCCCTTGGATGGCCTAGCGGACCTGCTGATCCACAAATGAATGCGTTCGCGGGCAAGGCGGCGGCGTCGGCTGACAAGATCCGCGGCGGCTACTACACCCCCGCGCCCGTCGCCCGCTTCTTGGCCCGCTGGGTAGTGCAGGCCGGTCCGCGGATTCTGGAACCGTCCTGCGGCGACGGCGCGATCCTGCGTGAGCTGGCCGCGCTCAGCAGCCGGGCGCACGGCGTGGAACTGGTCGCAGACGAGGCCGCGAAGTCGAGGGCCTTTGCTCCCGTCGACGCAGCGAACCTGTTCGCCTGGCTTCGCGATCCCGCCGTCGGCAACTGGGACGGGGTCGCGGGCAATCCGCCTTACATCCGATTCGGCAATTGGCCGTCCGACCAACGAGAGCCGGCCCTGGAACTGATGCGCCGCGTCGGGCTCAACCCCACCAGGCTGACCAACGCCTGGGTCCCGTTCGTCGTCGCGGCCACGACCCTGGTGCGCGACGGCGGCCGGGTTGGTTTGGTGCTGCCCGCCGAATTGCTCCAAGTCACCTACGCTGCGCAGTTGCGCGACTTTCTGCTCAGCCGCTTCTCCGAGATCACGCTGTTGACCTTCCAGCGGTTGGTGTTCGACGGCGTCCTGCAAGAAGTCGTGTTGTTCTGCGGTGTCGCCGGTGCGGGACCCGCGCAGATCCGCACAGTCAGTCTTCGCGACGCCGACGACCTCGCCCACGCGGACCTGGACGTTATTTCGGCTCCCGCTCTGCTGCACGAAAAGGAGAAGTGGACCAAGTATTTCCTGAGCCCCACCCAGATCGAGGTGTTACGAACGCTCAAGGGATCCGGCGCCCTGGCGCGGCTGGGCGATATGGCCGACGTCGACGTGGGCATAGTGACCGGCCGCAACAGCTTCTTCACCTTTACCGATGCGCAGGCCGGCACGCTCGGGCTGACCTCATCCTGCGTGCCGCTGGTCTCCCGCAGCGCCCAGCTGACCGGCCTCGTCTACGACGCCGACTGCCGCACCAGCGACGTCGCCGTCAACCACCGGACCTGGCTGCTCGACGCCCCGGACAACCCGACCGACCCGGCGCTGGTCGCGCACATTCGCGCGGGTGAGGCCGCCGGTGTCCACCGCGGCTACAAATGCTCGATCCGGACGCCGTGGTGGGCTACGCCGTCGCTGTGGGTTCCCGACCTGTTCCTGCTGCGCCAGATTCACCTGGCGCCGCGGCTGACCGTCAACGCCGCCGCGGCGACCAGCACCGACACGGTTCATCGGGTCCGGCTTGCGCGGCGCGTCGATCCGACCGCGCTGGCCACCGTCTTCCACAACAGCGCGACGTTCGCCTTCGCCGAGATCATGGGCCGCAGTTACGGAGGAGGCATCTTGGAGCTGGAACCCAATGAAGCCGAGCAGCTGCCCGTTCCCCCGCCGGGCTCTGCCACTACAGATCTGGCCGCGGACGTGGATCTGCTACTGAAGGCCGGCGAGGTCGAGAAGGCACTCGACCTGGTGGACCGTCGGGTGCTGATCGACGGACTCGGCTTGTCGCGCGAGGTCGTGGCGCACTGTCGATCCGCGTGGGTCGCGCTGCGGGATCGCCGCGTTAAGCGGAGATCTCGGTGAGCGTCCGCGACTCGACGATTGCGACGCTGACCGACTGGCAGGCGCCCGATCCGGGCCAGGACTCGTTGCGGCATGCCGTGCTGGCCTTCGTGCAGGCCCGCGCCGACGCCTGCCTGCGCGAGTGCGTGCCGGGCCACATCACCGCTTCGACATTGGTGCTCGACGACAGCGGCGCTCAGGTCTTGCTCACCCTTCACCCTCGCCTCGGTCGCTGGGTACAGCTCGGCGGGCATTGCGAGGACGACGACACTGACATCGTCGCCGCGGCACTGCGCGAGGCCACCGAGGAATCCGGTGTGTCCGGTCTGCGCATCGAGCCCGAACTGGTTGCGATCAACGTGCACCCGGTCACCTGCTCGCTGGGCGTACCAACCCGCCATCTGGACTTACAGTTCGTGGCCCGTGCGCCGGTCGGCGCGCAGATCGAGCTCAGCGACGAGTCGGTTGACCTGCGCTGGTGGCCGGCCGACGCGTTGCCGCCCGGAACCGATTACGCGCTGGCGTATCTCGTGCAGCGGGCGTCTGGCAGCTGAGGCGTCGAGATCGACGCCAGCGCGGAAAAGTGCGAGTGGACGTCACGCTAGCGTCGATCTGGGCGGTAACCACGACTGATAAGCGCTTGACATACCCGTCTGACCACATCATCGGGCCGATGTTCGGCAACCACCCGGATCGTGATCCAGCCCAAGTCCTGAACTTTGGCATTCCGAGTCATGTCGTGGACATAGCGTCGGCGGTCCGTGCGGTGTTGGTCGCCGTCGTACTCCGCAGCGACCATGAACTCTTCCCAACCCATATCGAGCACACCCACTAGTCGCCAACCGTCCGCAACCGGTATCTGCGTGGTCGGCTTCGGCAAACCGGCGTCGATGAGCAGCAGCCGCAACCAGGTTTCGCGCGGCGATGCGGCGCCACCGTCCACCAGTGGCAGCAACTCCTGGAGCTGTCGCAGACCCCGTGCGCCCCGGTAGCGCTTCGCCAACACACCGACGTCTTCAGCGGAAAACGGCGTGGCTCGCATCAGCGCGTCGAGTCGTTCCAATGCCTGGCCCCGCGGCAGGTGACGACCGAGATCGTAGGCAGTGCGCGCGACCGTCGTGACTGGAAGTCCCCGCCGCCGGGTGACCTCGTCGGCCCCGAGGGTCTCGTTGCGGACCACCAGTCCCCGTTGCGACGGGCACTTTTCGAGACGAGTTCCACTGGCGTGTCCGCGTCAAGCCAGTGCGCTCCGTGCAGCGCGGAGGCTGCGGCACCCGCCACGACCGCTCGCCGACGCGACCACAGCCACGCGCCCAGCATGCGATCGTTCAGCGACGGTTCAGCCGACTTGGGCATGTAGACGTCACGAAATATCGGTCGATACCACCGCCGAAGCTGATGCTCGGTCAATGCACCGGAATGGACCGCTTCGCTGCCAACAATCACTTCGGCCATTCGCCGATAGTGGTTGACACCACCGACACAGCCGTCGAGATCGACGCTGGCGCGGGAAAGTGCGAGTAAGTGTCACGCCAGCGTCGATCTCGACGACAAGTGCGCGCCTCAGACGTCGGATGAATACCGGATGCCGCCGTCGGGGATAGCGACACCCGGCCACACTCGGGCGCCGCGCAGCAGCTCGCAACGGGCACCGATGTCGGCGCCGTCGCCGATCACACCGTCGCGGATCAGCGCCCGGGGACCGACGCGCACGCCGAAGCCGATGATCGAACGCTCGATCACGCTGCCGGCCTCGATCTTGACGCCGTCGAAGATCACCGCACCGTCCAGCCGTACGCCGGGGCCGATCTCGGCGCCCCGCCCGACGACCGTCCCGCCGATCAGCACCGCACCGGGCGCCACCGCCGCGCTGTCGTGTACCAACCGCTCGCCGCGCTGACCGCTCAGGGCCGGCGACGGCGCGATCCCGCGTACCAGATCCGCCGATCCCCGCACGAAGTCCTCCGGGGTGCCCATGTCGCGCCAGTAGCTGGCATCGACGTAGCCGCAGATGTTGACGTGTATGTCGGAGAGCAGCGCCGGGAATACCTCGCGCTCCACCGACACCTCGCGGCCGCGGGGTATCCGGTCGATGATCTCGCGCCTGAAGACGTAGCAACCGGCGTTGATCTGATCGGTCGGCGGATCCTGGGTCTTCTCGAGAAAAGCGAGAACCCGGCCGTCATCGGTGGGCACGCAGCCGAATGCCCGGGGATCACCCACCCGCACCAGGTGCAATGTGACGTCGGCCTGATTGCTTTGGTGGAACTCCAGCAGCTGGCCCAGCTCCGCGCCGGACAATACGTCGCCGTTGAACACCATCACGGTGTCATGCCGCAGCTTGCCCGCGACGTTCGCGATGCCGCCGCCGGTTCCCAGCGGATGTTCCTCGGTCACGTAGTCGATCTGCAGACCCAGCTTCGATCCGTCGCCGAACTCGGTCTCGAACACCGCGGCCTTGTACGACGTGCTGAGGATCACGTGCTCGATGCCCGCCGCCGCGATGCGCGACAACAGATGCGTGAGAAACGGCTGCCCGGCGGTGGGCAGCATTGGCTTGGGTGCCGACAGCGTCAGGGGCCGCAGCCGGGTGCCCTTGCCGCCGACCAACACCACCGCATCGACCTGCGGGTTAGCCACCTCAGTGCCGCCCTTCCGCGAGCTTGAGCAGTTTGCGGCGCGAACTGCGCACCATCAGGCGGGAGCGGACCGCCAGCGATCCCCGCAACACCCACCGCAACGGCGCCCGCCACCAGCCGGGATGCCGATCAGCCAGGAAAAGGTATGTGCTCTGGTGATGCGCGGTCAGGTGGCTTGCCGGGTCGCGGCCGGTGGAGTGGCCCTTGTGGTGCAAGACTTCCGCCGACGGCACGTAGACGCTCAGCCAGCCGGCTTTGCCGAGCCGGTCACCCAGATCGACGTCCTCCATATACATGAAGTAGCGCTCGTCGAACCCGCCGACCTCGGTGAAGGCGGACCGGCGCACCAGCAGGCACGAGCCCGACAGCCAGCCCACCACGCGTTCGCTGGGCTCGAGCCGCTCCTGACGGTAGGCCGCCGTCCACGGATTGCGTGGCCACACCGGCCCGAGCACCGCGTGCATGCCGCCCCGGATCAGGCTGGGCAGGTGGCGCGCGGACGGGTACACGGACCCGTCCGGGTCGCGGATCAGCGGTCCGAGCGCTCCGGCACCGGACCAGCGGGCGGCGGCGTCCAGCAGGGCGTCGATGCTGCCCGGTCCCCATTGCACGTCGGGGTTGGCCACAATCAGCCACTCCTGGCCACCCAGCTCGGTCTCGAGCTTTGCGATCGCGCGATTCGCCGCGGTTCCGTACCCCAGGTTGCCGCCGGTCTCGAACAGCCGCACGTTGTCATAGCGCTCGACCGCGGTCTGCGGTGTTCCGTCGGTGGAGCCGTTGTCGGCCATCAGCACGCTCACCGGTCGTTCGGTGGCCAGCGACAAAGAAGCCAGGAACCGCTCCAGATGCGGACCCGGCGAATAGGTCACCGTCACGACCGGCAGCACGTCAGTCACGCGTAGAGGGTAACGGTCGATCGGGCCGGGCGCCGTTGTGACTTGCTGCCAGGGCGGCGACAAGTGCACTGCGCCAGGGTCTTAACGGTGTCAGGCCCGCCTCGGCCGACTGCCGGCTGGACAGCGCCGAGTAGTGCGGCCGGGGTGCCGGCCGCGGGTTTTGGGCAGTACTGACCGGGCGCACCCGCTGCGGATCGGCGCCGCATTCTTCGAACACCGCGCGGGCCTGCTCGAATCGGGAGACCGCACCCTGGTTGGCGGCGTGCAGGATGGGCCCGTGCGCGCGACCGTCCGCCGCCTCCAGCACCGCGTCGGCCAGGTCGGCAACATAGGTCGGCGAGCCGATCTGGTCGTCGACCACGTCCACGGGCCCGTCACCGGCAGCCAGTCGGCGCATGACGGCGACGAAGTCCTTGCCGGTGCCCCCGGTGTAGACCCACGCGGTCCGCATCACGATGGCTTGGGAGGCCTCCGGCAGCGCTGCCAGCACAGCCTTTTCGCCGGCCAGCTTGCTGCACGCGTACACGCCTGCCGGCGCGGTTTCATCGCTGGGTTCGTACGGGTGGGGATCGGCGTCCAATGGCGCGCCGAACACGAAGTCGGTGGAGATGTGGACCAACCGGGCCCCGGCGCGGGCGCAGGCCCGGGCGATGTGTTCTGGGCCCGCGGCATTGACCGCGAACGCGGCGGCTTCGTCGCTCTCGGCGGCGTCGACATTGGTGTAGGCCGCGCAATTGACCACGACGTCGCCACGTTGGACGAACCGTTGCGCGGCCCCCGGGTCGGTGATGTCCCACTGCGACGAGGTCAGCGCCACCACGTCGCGGCCCTGGGCGGCAGCCCGCGACGCCAGACAGCTGCCCAGCTGTCCGCCGGCGCCGGTGATCACCAGCCGTTCTGACATGTTTCGAGTCTGGCACGTGGGGCGCACGCCTCGGGCACGCCGGGGTTAGCTTCCCGCGAAGCTGGTGTGTCGCAAGTAACCTATTGTGATGCCTGTGCAACGTGTGGTTCGTGTGGTTGCCACTGTGCTGACCGTTGCGGTCGTCCTCGGCACCGGGGTCGCGTGGAGCAACGTCCAGTCGTTCCAGGACGGCATTTTCCACATGTCGGCACCCTCGCTGGGCAAGGGCGGCGACGACGGCGCGATCGACATCTTGCTGGTCGGCCTCGACAGCCGCACCGACGCCCACGGCAACCCGCTGTCGGCCCAGGAACTGGCGTCGCTGCGGGCCGGTGACGAAGAAGCCACCAACACCGACACCATCATCCTGATCCGGATACCGAACAACGGGAAGTCGGCCACCGCGATCTCGATTCCGCGTGACTCCTACGTTCAGGCCCCGGGTCTGGGCAAGACCAAGATCAACGGCGTCTACGGCCAGACCAGAGAGATTAAGCGGACCCGCCTGGTGCAGGCCGGAGCGTCGGCCAACGAGGCCGCCGCGCAGGGCACCGAGGCAGGTCGCGAAGCCCTGATCAAGACCGTAGCCGACCTGACCGGCGTCACCGTCGACCACTACGCCGAGATCGGGTTGCTGGGTTTCGCGTTGATCACCGACGCGCTCGGCGGCGTCGATGTGTGCCTCAAAGACGCGGTGTACGAACCACTTTCGGGTGCCGACTTTCCGGCCGGCCGGCAGAAGCTCACCGGGCCGCAGGCGCTCAGCTTCGTACGCCAGCGCCACGAGCTACCCCGCGGGGACCTGGACCGGGTGGTGCGTCAGCAGGCGGTGATGGCCTCGCTGGCACACCGGGTCATCTCCGGGAAGACGCTGTCCAGCCCGGCCACGCTGAAGCGGCTGGAGGCCGCCGTGCAGCGTTCGGTGGTGCTGTCGTCGGGCTGGGACATCATGGACTTCGTGCAGCAGATGCAGAAGCTGGCCGGCGGCAACGTCGCCTTCGCCACCATCCCGGTGCTCGACGGATCCGGCTGGAGCGACGACGGCATGCAGAGCGTGGTGCGGATCGACGCGCGCCAGGTGCAGGAGTGGGTGGGCGGCCTGCTGCACGACCAATCCCAAGGCAAGACCGAGCAGCTGGCCTACACCCCCGCCAAGACCACCGCCAGCGTGGTCAACGACACCGACATCAACGGTCTGGCCGCCGCGGTGTCAGACGTCTTGAGCGCCAAGGGATTCAGCACCGGTCCGGTAGGCAACAACGAAAACGGCCACGTCAAAAACAGCCAGGTGCGGGCCGCCAAGTCCGACGACATGGGCGCTCAGGAGGTTGCCAAGGAGCTGGGCGGACTGCCGGTGGTCGCCGACGGGTCGATACCGTCGGGATCGGTTCGGGTGGTGCTGGCCAACGACTACACCGGGCCGGGCTCGGGGCTTTCGGGCTCCATCCCGCCGGTGCGCGCGCCAGGCGGTGGCGGCGGCTCTGCCGACAGCACCGCTCCCCCGCCGTCGCCGATCCTCACTGCCGGCTCCGATAAGCCCGAATGCATCAACTGAGCACGCTGAGCGGGGCGATCCTGGACCCGCTGCTGAGGGCCGACCCGGTCGGTCCGCGGATCACCTACTACGACGATGCCCTTGGGACCATCGGCCACCGAATCGAACTGTCCGCGGTGACACTGGCCAACTGGGCCGCCAAGACCGGCAACCTGTTGCGCGACGAGCTGGGCGCCGGCTCGGCCAGCCGGGTCGCGATCCTGCTGCCGGCGCACTGGCAGAGCGCGGCGGTGCTGTTCGGCGTGTGGTGGATCGGTGCCGAAGTGGTGCTGGACGGCCCGGCAGACGTGGCCTTGTGCACGTCGGAACGGCTGGATGAGGCTGACGCGGCCATCGGTGGACTTGGTGAGGTCGCGGTGCTGTCGCTGGACGCGTTCGGCCGGCCCGCGCCCGACCTGCCGGTCGGCGTCACCGACTACGCGACCGCGGTCCGGGTGCACGGCGATCAGATCGTCCCCGAGCGCCATCCCGGCCCCGCGCTCGCCGGCCGATCGGTCGACGAAATCCTGGCCGGCTGCGCGCGATCGGTGGAAGTACACGGTCTGAAGTCGGCGGATCGAGTGCTGTCCACCGCATCGTGGAACAGGGCGGACGACGTGGTTGACGGATTGCTGGCGGTGTTGTCCGTTGGCGGGTCTCTGGTTCATGTGGCCAATCCCGACCCGAACGCGCTGCAACGCCGGATCGAGACCGAAAAGGTGACGAGAGTCCTGTAGCGGCTACTTTCGTCGCGTCAGGTCAGGTCGTTGTTCCAGTGATACTGCTCGAAGCAGATCGCGAGCGATCCCTGGAGTGCCCGCACCAGCCAAGCGGCCTCATCCTTGCTCAGAAAGTAGCGGTCGCTCCGGTGGGGCTGGCCCGGGGACACGCTCTCGACCTCGATCTCAATGCCGGCCAAGTTAAGTTGCTGGTCGTGATCCCAGAAATACCCGTCACTGGCGGGGCGAACGACAATCCGGCGCCCCGCCTCCATCCGCGGAGGAAGCTGAACGCCGATTGGAAGGCCGAACCAATCCCGCGCATCCTGCCGATGGGTAGCCGTGAACTCAAAACCGCACTGCTCGCACACCCCGGGCCAGTCGGCGTTCCACGGTTGAGGGCCGTAGTCAGACCCCCGACTGGGGTACTCGCCAGCACGGACGGGATTGCGACACCTCGGACAGCGAGGCATCCGGGCAGGCGTCGTCGGGGCGCTGCCGTCGGAAGACACGACAGCGAGCACGTACCCACACCGTCCGCAGTGATCGGGCTTCCCGTCAAGCGTCATCGCACATCGCGGACACTCCATCGCATCCTCCTGCGAGCAGGTTACAGCCGGGTCTCCCTGTGACGAGCAGACGCAGAATCGCACGCTGAGGGCCCTATGCGCCCGATTCTGCGTCTACTCGGCATTCATGTTGATATCGCGATATTTCGATGTTAGCGTCGTCGGAAAGGACGACAGCACGGGAAGGTTCGGGCGATGGCGGTGTACGGGCTCTTGGGGAAGGCGGCTTCGACGGTGGTGACCGGCTTGGCCGGGGTGACCGCCTACGAGCTGTTGCGCAAAGGGCTGGCCAAGGCACCGTTGCACGAGACCGCCGTGTCGGCCGCGACGCTGGGGCTGCGCGGGACCCGCCGGGCCGAGGAGGCCGCCGAGTCGGCCCGGCTGAAGATCGCCGACGTGATGGCCGAGGCCCGCGAGCGCATCGGCGAAGAGGCGCCCACCCCTGCCGTCGGCGACGTCCACCAGCACGAGCACTGACCCCCTCACCATGGCGCTCGCGATTGTCGAAGAAGTCGCAGCAACCGAAGACCCTGCCCTACAAGTACTTTCGGATGCGGCCGGACGGATGCGCGTCCAGGTGGACTGGCTGCGATCCGATTCCCGGCGTGCCGTGGCGGTCGAAGAGTCGGTCGCCAAGGAGAACGGTGTCCGGGTGGTGCACGCCTACCCCCGCACCGGGTCCGTCGTCGTCTGGTACTCGCCGAAGCGTTGCGACCGCGCGGCGGTGCTGGCGGCCATCAGCGACGCCGCACACGTCGCCGCGGAGCTGATCCCTGCCCGCGCGCCGCATTCGTCGGAGATCCGCAACGCCGACGTGCTGCGCATGGTCATCGGCGGCGCGGCCCTGGCCCTGCTCGGCGTGCGCCGCTATGTGTTCGCGCGGCCGCCGCTGCTGGGCCCGAGCGGCCGACTCGTTGCCACCGGCGTCACCGTCTTCACCGGCTATCCGTTCCTGCGCGGTGCGCTGCGTTCACTGCGCTCCGGGAAGGCCGGCACCGACGCGCTGGTTTCGGCCGCCACCCTGGCCAGCCTGATCCTGCGCGAAAACGTCGTGGCGCTCACCGTGCTCTGGCTGCTCAACATCGGGGAGTATCTGCAGGATCTGACGCTGCGGCGGACCCGACGGGCCATTTCGGAACTGCTGAGCGGCAACCAGGACACAGCCTGGATCCGCCTGGCCGACGGCACCGAGATACAGGTGCCGATGGATACGGTCCAGATCGGCGACGAGGTGGTGGTCCACGACCACGTCGCGATCCCGGTCGACGGCGAGGTGCTCGACGGCGAGGCGATTGTCAACCAGTCCGCCATCACCGGGGAGAACCTGCCGGTGTCGGTGACGGTCGGCACACACGTGCACGCCGGTTCGGTCGTCGAGCGCGGCCGGCTGGTGGTGCGCGCCCAGGCCGTCGGCAAGCAAACCACCATCGGGCGGATCATCACCAGAGTCGAAGAGGCTCAACATGATCGGGCGCCGATCCAAACGGTCGGCGAGAACTTCTCCCGCCGGTTCGTGCCGACGTCGTTCATCGTCTCGGCCATCACCCTGCTGATCACCGGGGACGTCCGGCGCGCGATGACGATGCTGCTCATCGCCTGCCCCTGCGCGGTGGGCTTGTCCACCCCGACGGCGATCAGCGCCGCGATCGGCAACGGCGCGCGCCGCGGCATCCTGATCAAGGGCGGCTCGCATCTGGAACAGGCGGGCCGCGTCGACGCGATCGTGTTCGACAAGACCGGAACGCTGACGGTAGGGCGGCCGGTGGTCACCAATATCGTTGCCATGCACAAGGATTGGAATCCCGAGCAGGTGCTGGCCTACGCTGCCAGCTCAGAGATCCACTCGCGGCACCCGCTGGCTGAGGCGGTGATCCGCTCGACCGAGGAACGCCACATCAGCATCCCGCCGCACGAGGAGTGCGAGGTGCTGGTCGGCCTGGGCATGCGGACCTGGGCCGACGGCCGGACCCTGCTGCTGGGCAGCCCGGGCCTGCTGCGCTCCGAGAAGGTGCGGGTGTCCAAGAAGGCGTCGGAGTGGGTGGACAAGCTGCGGCGCCAGGCGGAAACCCCGCTGCTGCTCGCGGTGGACGGCAAGCTGGTGGGATTGATCAGCCTGCGCGACGAAGTGCGCCCCGAGGCGGCCGATGTCCTGAAGAAGTTGCGCGCCGGCGGCATTCGCCGGATCGTCATGCTCACCGGAGACCACCCGGAGATCGCCAAGGTCGTCGCCGACGAGCTCGACATAGACGAATGGCGCTCCGAGGTGATGCCGGAAGACAAGCTCGAGGTGGTGCGCGAGCTGCAGAACGACGGGTACATCGTCGGCATGGTGGGCGACGGCATCAACGACGCGCCGGCGCTTGCGGCCGCCGACATCGGGATCGCGATGGGCCTGGCCGGAACCGACGTCGCCGTCGAGACGGCCGACGTGGCGCTGGCCAACGACGACTTGCATCGCCTGCTGGATGTACGCGACCTGGGCGCTCGGGCGGTCGACGTCATCCGGGAGAACTACGGCATGTCCATCGCGGTCAACGCCGCGGGGCTGCTCATCGGTGCGGGCGGCGCGCTGTCGCCGGTGCTGGCCGCGATCCTGCACAACGCGTCGTCGGTGGCGGTGGTGGTCAACAGCTCCCGGCTGATCCGCTACCGGCTGGACTGATCACTGGATTTCCCCATCGCCCGCCGAGCGTGCGCGTTTGTACATCATCGGACGGCGTTTCGCGTGCAAACACGCACGCTCGCCAGCCATTCAGCAGCCGCAGTCCATGCCACGCCAGGCCCGGACGCCCGACCAGATCGCGATCCCGGCGATGGCCAGCCCGATCGCCGGGTCAACCCACCAGGTGCCCGGCCAGATGGCGGTGATAGCAAGGCCGATCAGCACGCCGGCGGCCTGCGCGGCACACAGATAGTTCTGGGTGCCTTCGCCATGAGTCGCGCCGGAGCCCAGTCGCGCCGCCAGTTTGTGCTTGACCCGGCCCAGCGTCGGCATCAGCACCAAGGCCAGCGCCGTCAGCCCGATGCCGATCATCGAGGTCTCGGCGTGCTGTCTTTCGATCAGGTGCCGGACGGATTCGGCGGCGATATACGGGGCGGTCAGCCAGAACGACACCGCGACACCGCGTTGCGCCCGTCGCTCGGACTTCTCGCAGTGGGTGCGGGAGCCGCTGAAACGCCAGATCACCATCGCGCTGGCCAGCCCCTCGGGCGCGCTGCCCAGCGCCCACCCGGTCAACGCGATCGACCCGACCGCCAGCCCCTGCCACAGCCCGATGACGCCCTCGGACAGCATCACGACCAGGCTCACCCAGGCCAACCGCCGGGCCCATTGCGCGCTGCGCTGCCATCCGGCGTCGCGCGTGACCGGCGCGTGCGGGGCGTGGGTGGCGTGGGTGGCGTTGCCGACCGCATCGGAAGTAGTCGCCGGCTGCATCTAACGATGTTAAAGGCAACGTGGGCCCCGGCGCTGGAACGCTGCCGAGCCCCGGTGGCGCGCGTGTCGTTAATCTGTCTAATCAGTAGCACGGACGGACGGAGAAACTTCACCGATGGCGCGCACCGACAACGACACCTGGGACCTCGCGACGAGCGTGGGAGCCACCGCGACCATGGTGGCCGCCGGACGCGCCTGGTCCACCAGAGCGGGCCTGATCGACGACCAGTTCGCCGAGCCCCTGGTGCGGGCGGTCGGCATCGACTTCTTCAGCCGGTGGGCGGCAGGAGAACTCGACTCCGCCGTGGTCGACGACCCCGCTGCGCCCTGGGGCATGCAACGCATGAGCGACCTGCTCGCCGCCCGCACCCGCTACATCGATGCGTTTTTCGCCGAGGCGACCGCGGCGGGAATTCGCCAGGCGGTCATCTTGGCCTCCGGCCTGGACGCGCGCGGCTACCGACTCCAGTGGCCGGCAGGCACGACGGTATTCGAGATCGACCAACCCCAAGTCATCGAATTCAAGAGCGCGACCATCGCCGGACTCGGCGCCGAGCCGACGGCGGACATCCGGGCCGTCCCCATCGACCTCCGACACGACTGGCCGTCGGCGCTGCGCCAGGCCGGGTTCGACGTCGACCGGCCCGCCGCATGGGCCGCCGAGGGCTTGCTGGGCTTCTTGCCGCCGGATGCCCAAGACCAGTTGCTGGACAGCGTCACCGCGCTCAGCGCCGACGGCAGCCGACTGGTGGCCGAAATCTTCATAAATTCCGGTCCCAATCTGGCGGCTTTGAATGCCGCCGGTCAGAAATGGCGCGAGCATGGCCTCGATGTCGTGCTGGAGAACCTAGGATTCCCCGGCGAGCGCAACGACGTCGCCGACTACCTGGCTCACTGCGGTTGGGAAACGGAGCGAACCACGCTCAATACCCTGCTGGCCGGCGTCGGATTACCGGTTCACCCCACCATGGGCGATAAAGCCGATGAGCATGCGCCGTTCATCCAGAACTACTACTGCACCGCGGTGTTAGACAAGGGAAAGGCCGGCTGATGCCAAACAACAACGCCGCCAAGCCACTTGACGGGTTTCGGGTGCTGGATTTCACCCAGAACGTAGCCGGACCGCTGGCCGGACAGGTGCTGGCCGACCTGGGCGCCGAAGTCATCAAGATTGAGGCGCCCGGTGGCGAAGCGGCCCGGCACATCACCGCGGTGCTGCCCGGACGCCCGCCGCTCGCGACGTATTTCCTGCCCAACAACCGCGGCAAGAAGTCGGTGACGGCGGACCTGACCGACGAAGAAGCCAGGCAGCAGATACTGCGCCTGGCTGATACCGCCGATGTCGTGCTGGAAGGGTTTCGCCCCGGCGTCATGGAGAAGATGGGCCTGGGGCCCGACGACCTGCGGTCACGCAACCCCAGACTGATCTACGCCCGTCTGTCGGCCTTCGGCGGCAACGGCCCGCACAGCAGCAGACCGGGCGTCGACCTGATGGTCGCTGCCGAGTCCGGCATGACCACGGGAATGCCCACGCCCGACGGCAAGCCGCAGATCATCCCGTTCCAGCTCGTCGACAACGCCAGCGGTCACGTGTTGGCCCAGGCGGTGCTGGCCGCGCTGCTCAACCGGGAACGCCACGGGGTGGCCGACACGGTCCGGGTCGCGATGTACGACGTCGCGGTGGGACTGCAGGCCAACCAGCTGACCATCCACCTGAACAGGCCAGCCGAGGCGCCCAAGCCGAAACCCGACCAAGCGCCGAAAGCCAAGCGGCGCAAGGGAGTCGGATTCGCCACCCAGCCGTCCGACGCCTTCCGGGCCGCCGACGGCTACCTCGTGCTGTCCGCATACGTGCCCAAGCACTGGGCGAAGCTCTGCGAGATCATCGGCCGTCCGGACCTGCTCGAGGACGAGCGATTCGTCGACCAGCGCGCGCGGGCGCTCAACTACCCCGAGCTGACCGAAGAACTGGAGTCCGCCCTGGCCGCCAAGACCGCCGCCGAATGGGTCGAGCTGCTGCACGAAGGCGGGCTGATGGCCTGCCTCGCCTACACCTGGAAGCAGGTCGTCAACACCCCGCTGTTCGCCGAGAACGACCTCGCCTTACCCGTCGGCAGCGGTGACAACGCGATCATGGTGATCCGCACGCCGGCGCGCTACTCCAGCTTCAGCGCTGTGGCCACCGATCCCCCACCGGCGCTCGGCCAGCACAACGATGCATTTCTGGTCGCGCCGGAAGCCGCGTCTTGACCCTCATCACGCCGGTAGCTTGACCACCCTGTTGTTGCCGCGGTCAGCCACGTACACGGCTCCGCCGCTATCGACCGCGACCGACAACGGCACGTTGAGGCCCTGGAACGGCAGCTCGGTCGGGCTGTTCGACCCCGAGGCCAACTTGACCACCTTGCCGCTGTTGTGTTCGGTGACGTAGACGTTGCCGGTTTTGTCGACGGCGATCCCCCACGGCACGTTGATGCCGGAGGATACGAGGACGGTCTGGTCGCTCGACCCGGCGGCCAACTTCAGCACCCGGTTGTTGTCGGTGTCGGTGACGTAGACGTTGCCGGCGGCGTCCACGGCAACGCCGTCGGGGTTCTTCAGCCCGTTGAACGGCAGCACACTTTGGGCGTTCGACCCGCTGTCCAACTTGAGCACCCGGTTGTTTCCGCGGTCGGCGACATAGACGCTCCCCTGCGCATCCACCGCGACTCCCTCCGGATAACTGAGGCCGTTGAACGGCAGCACCTTCTGCTTGTCGGACCCGGGGGCCAGGCTCACCACCTGGTTACTGAAATCGGCGACGTACACGGTGCCGTTGCTGTCGACCGCCAACCCTTGAGGCTGGTAAAGGGAGGAGAACGGCAGCACCGTCGAGTTGCCCGACCCGGCAGCCAGCTTCACCACCTTGCCGTACATGCCCTCACTGGTGGTGTAAACGGAGCCGTCTTTGTCTACCGCCACCCCGCCCGGAGACAGCTGGAAGTCGAGGCCGTTGAACGGCAGCACGGTTTGCCCGGACGCCGACGTGTGCGACGGCCGCAGTGCCAGGTATCCGATGGTGGCGATGACCAGCAGCGCGACCGCGCCGATGAGGATCCATCGCTTGCGTATAGGCCGCGGCTGGCGACCGCTGGGCGCGAAGTCGGGCGGTCGGGTGTGCGGCTGGGGATGGCTGTAGCTCGGCGGAGGCCCGGGCGGGCCGGCGGGCGGCGGCGGTCCGGGCCGGTTGCGCCAACTGCCGGTGCCGACACCCTGCGGCACGGGCCGAGCCATCGTGTCGGCACGCGGCGACGGCTGCGGCCCCGGCTGGGGCCCAGGATGAGACGACGCCTGGGGCGGGAACCGCCGCAAGATCGTCGTCGCCTGATCCTGCTCGGGCACGCTCAGCGCGTGGTGGGCGGCGGCGGCCAGTTCACCGGCGCTGCGATAGCGCTCACCGGGGTTCTTTGCCATGCCCCTGGCGATCACCGCGTCGAATGCATCCGGGACAGCACCGGGTCGCAGCTGGCTGGGCCGCGGCGCCGGCTCGGTCAGATGCGCGGCGACCGCCCGCTCGATGCTGTCGGCTCGATACGGGGGCGAGCCGGTCAAGCATTCGCTCAGCACACACGCCAACGAATAGATGTCGGCGCGCTGGGTGACTTCTCCACCGGTTAACCGCTCCGGGGCCATGTAGTCGTAGGTGCCCATCGTGATCCCGGCCTGGGTCACCCGCGGGTCTGCGGCGGCGCGGGCGATGCCGAAATCCACCAGATAGGCGAAGTCGTCGTCGGTGATCAGGATGTTCTCCGGTTTGACGTCGCGATGCGTCACGCCGGTGGCATGAGCCGCGTCCAGCGCGGCCGCGACCTGGCCCACGATGGTCACCGCCCGCGGTGGGCTGATCGGCCCCGAACGGTTCAGCAGCGTGCCCAAATCGGTGCCGTCGACCAGCCGCATCTCCAAAAACAGCTTGCCGTCGATTTCGCCGTAGTCATGGATGGGCACCACATGCGGCTCGGTCAGCCGGCCTGCGGCGTCGGCCTCACGTTGCATCCGCGCGCGAAACTCCGGATTGCCGGAGTATTGCGGGGAGATCAGCTTTAGCGCCACCACTCGACGTTTGCGGGTGTCCTCGGCCTCATAGACCTCGCCCATTCCGCCGCGGCCCAGCAGCCGCATCAGCTGATAGGGACCAAACCGCGAACCCGCCCGCGACGCGGTGTCGTTCACCATCGCGCGCTCCTTTCGATTGATCCGCTGAGAGAAGTTGTCGTCACGAGATCGCGTTCACCGCCCCCGACAGCTTCGACTTGAACGAGTCCGGCAACGGAATCGATCCGTACTGGTCCAACCCTTTTTGGCCAGGACCGATCGCGGCCTGCATAAACGCCTTGACGGCCTTGCCGGTCTCGGCAGCCGGATATTTCGAGCAGACGATCTCGTAAGTCGCCAGCACAATCGGGTACGCGCCGGCCTGCGACGGCTTGTAGAACGACGACGTGTCCAACACCAGGTCATTGCCCTGTCCCAGGAACCGTGCCCCGGCGATCGTCTTGCCCACCGACTCGGTGGTGATCGCCACGGCGTTCGGGCCAGCGGACGTGATAATCCCGGCCATGCGTAACTGCTTGCCCACGGCGAATGACCACTCGTTGTAGGTGATCGACCCGTCGGTGCTCTCCAGCAGCGCCGACGTGCCGTCGTTCCCGGCGGCGCCGTCACCGACACCGCCGTCGAACGTCTCACTCACGCCTTTGCCCCAGGCGCCATCGGACGCGCCGTCGAGGTATTTCTGGAAGTTGTAGGTGGTACCGGACTTGTCGCTGCGGAAGACGACGTGGATGGGGGTCGACGGCAGGTCGATGTCGTTGTTGAGCGCTTTGACCGCCGCGTCGTTCCATAACCTGATGCCGCCGTTGAAGATCTTCGCGGTGGTGGGCCCGTCCAGCTTCAGCGCGGTCACGCCCTTGACGTTGTAGGTGACAGCGATCGGGCCAAACACCGTCGGCAGGTCCCATGCCTGCGAACCGCAACGCGCCGACGCCCGATCGGGCTCACCCGTGGACGGGTTCAGTGGCACGTCGGATCCCGCCAAGTCGGCCTGGTTGTTGACGAACGCCTCCACCCCCGCGCCGGAACCGTTTGCGGCGTAGTCCAGGGAGTAGCCCGGACATGCGTGACTATAGGCATAGACGAATTGCTGGATCGCGTTTTCCTGCGCGGTCGAGCCGGCGCCCTTCAGATCCTTCTTGCCGCCGCAGTTCACCGACCCCGACGAGTTGTTCGAGTGGCCGCCGCATGCCGACAGCACCAGCGCGACGACCGCGCTCACAGCCAGCAGGCTCAGGGCTGCGCCAGATCGGTTGAACTTCACGGAACTCCTTTACACGAGTCATGGGTGACGAACACCTGCACTTCGCCACCGGATCGAGCCGAGCCGCTGGAACCTTCCGCACACGGAAGCCCCGCTGTTGTTCGAAGGGTATTTACCTAACGGTCGATGTATAAACCTTGACGAGGCAGACCGAGGCTGCTAACGGCCCCTCGCAGTAGTCGTGGTTGACTCGCAATCCTGTTGGTGCTGCGGCACATAGCATTTCTTTAAGTTCTTTGAATTGCTGATGAATCCGCGTTCTGTTCATTCGATGAACCAGGCCATCGACGAGGATTTATTTCAGTTACCTGCGGGGAAGCAACATATTTGCTGCCCGCAAATTTGGCCGATCCACGTCCAACGGCGCGCGCTCTTGACCGCAGCCGGCCACCCGACTGACCGGTTTCGAGGAGTCGAACCATGACCACCGATGTCAACAAATTTGTCGGTGCGCTGAAGTCTGGAGCTCTCACCCGCAACCTGCGACATGACACTCCGTCGTCGATCGTGGTCTTCCTTGTTGCGCTGCCCCTTTCGTTGGGGATCGCCATCGCCTCCGGTGCTCCGCTGATGGCCGGGTTGATCGCGGCGGTGGTCGGCGGCATCGTCGCCGGTTGCCTTGGCGGCTCGGTGCTGCAGGTCAGCGGCCCGGCCGCGGGCCTCACCGTGGTGGTCGCCGGTCTGATCAACGACTTCGGCTGGCAGATGACGGGCATCATCACCATCTGCGCGGGCGCGATTCAGATCCTCTTCGGCGTGGTCAAGGTGGCCCGCGCCGCACTCGGCGTCGCTCCGGTCGTGGTACACGCCATGCTGGCGGGCATCGGCGTCACCATCGTCTTGCAGCAAATCCATGTCCTGATGGGTGGCTCGTCGCGAAGCTCGGCGTGGAAAAACATCGAGGCATTGCCCAACGGCATCCTCCACCACGAGCTGCACGAAGTGATCGTCGGCGGGATTGTGATCGGCCTGCTGATGTTGTGGCCCAAGCTGCCCGCCAAGATCCGCGTCATTCCCGGCGCCCTGGTGGCCATCGTGGTCGCGACCACCGTCGCCGAAGCTGCGAACCTCGAGGGTGTCGACCGAATAAACCTTTCCGGCAACTTCTTCCACGCCATCGGTTTGCCGCATCTTCCCCCCACCGCCCCCGGCGGAGCGCCGTGGACTCAGCAGATCGGTGCCGTGGCCCTGGGTGTCATCACCGTTGCCCTCATCGCCAGCGTCGAATCGCTGCTGTCGGCGGTCGCGGTCGACAAGCTGCACAACGGCCCGCGCGCGAACTTCAACCGCGAGATGATCGGGCAGGGCAGCGCCAACATGGTGTCGGGGTTGCTCGGCGGGCTGCCGATCACCGGGGTCATCGTCCGCAGCTCCACCAACGTAGCCGCCGGGGCCCGCACCCGCGCGTCGGCGATACTGCACGGCATCTGGATCCTGCTGTTCGCGTCGCTGCTGACCGATCTGGTGGAACTCATCCCCAAGGCAGCGCTGGCGGGACTGCTCATCGTGATCGGTATCCAGCTCATCAAGCTGGCTCACATCAAACTCGCTTGGCGCACAGGCAATTTCGCCGTATACACCATCACCATCGGATGCGTGGTATTCCTGAACCTGCTCGAGGGTGTGGCCATTGGCCTCGGCGTCGCGATCTTCATGCTGTTGACGCGGTTGGTGCGCGCACCCATCGAGGCCCGGCCGTACGGCGACGCAGAGTCGAAAAACTGGCGGATCGACATCGACGGCACGCTCAGCTTCCTGCTGTTGCCCCGCCTGACCACGGTGCTGTCCACCATGCCGCCCGGGTCTCAGGTGCGGCTCACGCTCAATGCGGACTACATCGACGAGGCTGTCTCCGAGGCTATTTCCGATTGGAGAACCGCTCACGAGGCGACGGGCGGAGCCGTGGTGATCGTGGAGACGTCACCGGCGACGCTGCACCACGCCCACACCAGCCGCCCCAAACGTCACTACCAGCGCCCGATCGAAGCCGTCTTGCGCAACGGTGACCATCATGACGCCGGAGTGTCGATTCTCGACGGCGTTGACGCGTACCACCGCAACGGCCGCGGAGAGCTGTACCCGCGGCTTGCCAAACTGACCGATTCGACGACACCGAGCGCGGTGTTCCTCACCTGTGCCGACTCGCGGGTGCTGCCCGACGTGATCACCGCCAGTGGGCCCGGCGACCTGTATATCGTCCGCAACGTCGGCAACCTGGTACCCGCCGACGCGACGGACCGATCGGTCGACGCGGTCCTCGACGTCGCGTTCAACCAGCTAGGTGTGACTTCCGTTGCGGTGTGCGGACATTCGTCGTGCCGGGCAATGGAGGCGTTAATTTCCGGGATTTCCGGCGTGTCGGGACAAACTGCGGTCGGTCAGTGGCTGGAACATGGCCGCGACAGCCTGGCAGCATTCCGGGATGGTCATCCGGCGCGCGCGAGTGCGGAGTCCGACGGCCTCAGCGAGGCCGACCAGCTGGGCATCGTGAACGTGGCCGTGCAGATGGAACGGCTGGCACACAGTCCGATCTTGGCCTCCGCCAAGGCCTCTGGCGCTTTGAAGGTCTACGGCATGTTCTTCGACGTGTCGACGGCCCATGTGTACGAGGTGAATCAGCACGGCATTGTGGGCGCCTTCGAGCCTGCCGCCACGCCTTAGCCCAGATGTGCGCGAGCAGACGCAGAAGCGCACTATTCTGCCCTGATTCGTGCGATTCTGCGTCTGCTCGCTGGCTCAGCGCAGCACTGCCCGTGACATGACCACGCGCTGAATCTGATTGGTGCCCTCGTAGATCTGGGTGATCTTGGCGTCGCGCATCATCCGCTCGACGGGGAAGTCGGTGGTGTAGCCGGCGCCGCCGAACAGCTGCACGGCCGACTCCGTGACGTCCATGGCGGTGTCGGAGGCGAAGCACTTTGCGGCCGCGGAAATGAATCCGAGATTCGGCTCGCCGCGTTCGGCGCGGGCAGCGGCCGTATAGACCATCAGGCGGGCGGCTTCGACTTTCATTGCCATGTCGGCCAGCTCGAACTGCACGCCCTGGAAGTCGGAGATGGACTTTCCGAACTGCTTGCGGTCCTTCGTATACGCAACCGTGGCGTCCAGCGCACCCTGCGCGAGACCCACGGCCTGGGCTCCCACCGTGGGGCGGGTGTGGTCGAGGGTCTGCAGCGCGGTCTTGAACCCGGTGCCGGGCTCGCCAATCATCCGATCGCCGGGGATGCGGCAATTCTCGAAGTACAGCTCGGTGGTCGGTGAGCCCTTGATCCCGAGTTTCTTCTCTTTCGGGCCGACGCTGAATCCCTCGTCGTCCTTGTGCACCATGAACGCCGAGATGCCGTTGGGACCCAGGTCCGGATCGGTCACCGCCATCACGGTGTACCAGGTCGACCTGCCGCCGTTGGTGATCCAGCACTTGGCACCGTTGAGAATCCAGTCGTCCCCGTCTGCCTTGGCCCGGGTCCGCATCGATGCCGCGTCACTGCCGGCTTCGCGCTCGCTCAGCGCGTAGGACGCCATGGCCCCTTCGCTGGCGATCGACGGCAGCACCTGCTTCTTCAGCTCTTCAGAGCCGCGCAGAATCAGGCCCATCGTGCCGAGCTTGTTCACGGCCGGGATCAACGAGGCGGAAGCGTCGACGCGCGCCACTTCTTCGATCACGATGCAGGCGGCCACCGAATCTGCGCCCTGACCGCCGTACTCCTCGGGAATATGCACAGCGTTGAAGCCGGCCGCGTTCAGCGCAGCCAGCGCCTCTTCCGGGAACCGCGAGTTCTCGTCCACATCCTTCGCGTAGGGAGCGATCTCCCGTTCCGCCAGAGCGCGGATCGCCGCCCGCAATTCCTCGTGTTCCTCGGGCAGCTTGTACACATCGAAGTCGGGGTTTCCGGCCCACGTACCCATTGCAGCCTCCTCGCTACTCGCCGGTAACTTTATCCTGAAGCTCCTGCAGAGCCGCATCCTTGGCGCGGACGGTCTCGGCCAGCTGCTCCTGGAATGCGACGATGCGGGCGCGCAACTTCGGGTCGGCGGCTCCCAGCATCCGCACCGCCAGCAAACCGGCGTTGCGGGCTCCGCCGATAGAGACCGTGGCCACCGGGACTCCGGCCGGCATCTGCACGATCGACAGCAAAGAGTCCAGGCCGTCCAGCCGGGCCAGCGGCACCGGCACGCCGATCACCGGCAGCGGCGTCGCGGCGGCGACCATCCCGGGCAGGTGTGCAGCACCGCCCGCGCCGGCGATGATCACCTCGATGCCGCGGTCGGCCGCGCTGCGGGCATAGTCGAACATCACCGCGGGGGTGCGGTGCGCCGAGACCACCCGAACCTCGGTAGGGATGTCGAATTCGGCCAGCGCCTTCGCGGCGTCGGCCATCACCGACCAGTCGCTGTCGCTGCCCATGATCACGCCGACGCGAGGATCTCGCTGAGTCATATGCGCCGCTCCTCTTCATCGCTGCGCTCTGCATCGTCGCCGGCCCCATGCACGTCCCATCCGTCCGTCCACTGCGCGTGAGATAACCAGTGTGCCGCCAGCTCGGCACGTTCACGAAGCCTGTCCAGATCGTCGCCGACAAAGTTGATGTGCCCCACCTTGCGACCGGGACGCTCAGCCTTGCCGTACAAGTGCACCCGAGCGTCCGGCATTCGCGCGAAGAGATGGTGCAATCGCTCGTCGACGGTCATGGCCGGCTGCTCCGCGGCGCCCAGCACATTGGCCATCACAGTCACCGGCGCGATCGCGTCGGTGTCGCCGAGCGGATAGTCCAGCACCGCACGCAGATGTTGCTCGAATTGACTGGTACGCGACCCGTCCATGGTCCAGTGTCCAGAGTTGTGTGGCCGCATGGCCAGCTCGTTGACCAGCAGCGCACCGTCGGTGGTCTCGAACAGTTCGACCGCGAGCACACCGACCACACCGAGTTCGCCGGCCAGCCGCAGGGCCAGCTCCTGCGCGGCGGCGGCGGTATCCTCGGCCAGCTGCGGCGCGGGCGCAATCACCTCCACGCAGATCCCGTCGGCCTGCACCGTCTCCACGACAGGCCACGCCGCACCCTGTCCGAACGGCGAGCGGGCCACCAGCGCTGACAATTCGCGGCGCAGGTTCACCTGTTCCTCGGCCATCACCGGCACTCCGTCGGCCAGGAAGTCGGCCGCGATCTCGCGGGCGTGCGAAGGGTCGCGGGCCATCCGCACCCCGCGCCCGTCGTAACCTCCGCGGACCGCTTTCACGACCACGGGGCCGCCCACCCGCGTGGCGAAGTCGTCCAGCGCGTCCAGGCCCTCGATCCCCGCGTACCGCGGCACGGGCACTCCCAGCGCCTCCAACCGCTGCCGCATGACGAGCTTGTCCTGAGCGTGGACCAGCGCCTGCGGCGGCGGCGCCACGGCGACGCCCTCGGCGACCAGCTTCTCCAGCAGCTCGGTCGGCACGTGCTCGTGGTCGAAGGTCAGGACGTCGGCCCCATCGGCGACCCGGCGCAGGTCCGCCAGGTCGGTGTGCGAGCCGATCACCGTATCGGGGCTGACCTTCGCGGCGGCTTCGTCGGCGGAGGTGGCCAACACCCGCAAGCTCTGTCCCAGAGCGATGGCGGCCTGATGCGTCATCCGGGCAAGTTGGCCGCCGCCCACCATCGCGACCAACGGCGTTCGTGTACTCGGCACGGCCATCATGGTGTCATGGGCTTTGACCGGCGTGTTAGCGGCTACGCGACCTAATCGTTATGTACGATTTTGCACCGCTTTTGCGTTAATCCGTAGACTGGCGTGCTGTGTCCTTTGCCGATGCCACGATTGCGCGTCTTCCCGGGGTTCTTCAACCCTTTGCGATGCGCCACCATGAGCTGATCAAATTCGCCATCGTCGGCGGCACAACTTTCATCATCGACTCGGCGATTTTCTACACGCTGAAGCTGACGATTCTCGAATCCAAGCCGGTAACCGCCAAGGTAATTGCGGGCATCGTCGCGGTAATCGCGTCCTACATCCTGAACCGGGAGTGGAGCTTCCGCGACCGCGGTGGCCGCGAGCGCCATCACGAGGCGCTGTTGTTCTTCGCGTTCAGCGGCGTCGGGGTGCTGCTGAGCATGGCGCCGCTGGGAATCTCCAGCTACATCCTGCAGCTGCGGGTCCCGACGGTATCGCTGACGGTGGAGAACATCGCCGACTTCATCTCGGCCTACATCATCGGCAACCTGCTGCAGATGGCGTTCCGCTTCTGGGCGTTCCGCCGCTGGGTGTTCCCCGACCAGTTCGCCCGCAGCCCCGACAAGGCGCTGGAATCCGCCCTCACCGCAGGCGGCATCGCCGAGGTCTTCGAGGACGCGTTCGACGCCGACTTGAAAGACGGCAACGTCACGTTGCTGCGCGCCTGGCGCAACCGCAGGGCCAGCCGGTTCGCTCAGTTCGACGAGCCGGACGGCCCGGTGTCGAAAACTTCGTGATACAGCAGCGCATGCACGTCGCGCAGGCGCGGAATGTTGGAGAACTCCAGCGGATCCTGTGACGCGGACTCGATGATCAGCGTTCCGGTCCGGAACATTCGCTCCAACAGCTTGTCCCGGAACTCCACGCTGTTGATCCGCGCCAGCGGGATGTCGATCCCGCTTCGGGTCAGCACTCCGTGCCGATACATCACCCGCCGGTTGGTGACGACGAAATTCGTGGTCAGCCAGCGCAGGAACGGCCACAGTGTCAGCCAGCCGACCAGCACCAGCCAAATCCCCCAGATGACCGCGTAGATCACGTTCTTGGCGACCTGGTCCCAATGCGTCGAGTTGACGAACCCGGACCCCAGCGCGGCCAGCCCGGTCGCGAGGATCAACACCAGGGCGGGCCAGATCAGCCGCTTCCAATGTGGATGGTGGTGCAGGACGACTTGCTCGCCTTTGGCCAGGACATTCTCCGGATAGCCCACCTCGGAAGGCTATCGCAGATGGACCACGTCGCCGGCCGAGATGATGACGGTGTCACCCTCGGTTTGGATGCACAGCCGCCCCTGCTCGTCGATATCGCGCGCGGTCCCGACGACCTCGCCGCCGCCCGGCAGCTCCGCACGCACCGGGCTCCCGAGGGTGAGACTGCGGGCCCGGTAGTCGGCCGCCAACTGCGGATCGGCGCCGCGGGCGGCCCGCCACGCGGCGATGCGCCCCGCGAGCTCTCGCAACAGCGTGGTGACCAGCACGCCCCGGTCGGGGGCAGCCACACCCAGGTCCAGCAGTGACGTCGCTCCGGGGCCGTCGACCTCCTCGGGGGCCTGGGTCACATTGAGCCCCAGGCCGATCACCACATACGGGCGCGCCACCTCGGCCAGGATGCCGGCCAACTTGCCGCTTCCGGCGAGCACGTCGTTGGGCCACTTCAGACCCGCCTGGACCCCGGTCGTCTGAACCACCGCGTCCACCACCGCGACGCCGGTGGCCAGCGTCAGCCAGCCCCAGGCGGCGACCGGAATGTCGACGACGGATACCCCGACTGACATCGTGATCTGCGCCCGCGGGGTGGCCGACCAGCCCCGGCCCTGCCGCCCCCGTCCGGCGGTCTGGTGCTCGGCGATCAGCACCGCTGCGCCGATGTCCTTGCCGGATGCCGCACGTGCCAGCAGGTCGGCGTTGGTGGAGCCGGTCTGCGCGATGACGTCGAATTGCCGCCAACCGGCCCCGATCACCTCGGTACGCAACGCGTCCGCGTCGAGCGGCGGCCTGAGCTGATCGCGGTCGTTCATTTGGCCAGCTTAGATACCTGCCCAGCGTCTAAGCGGTTGTCGTAGAGATTGGCCCGATATCTCGCCGAGGTCCGTCTCGCGAGAAGCCGCATCATGATGCGTTGCGGGAGCGGCACACCGGCCAGGATTTGTCGTGCCTCGTCAGCTGATGAAGCATCCAGGACCATACCGCCCAACACGAGCCCAAGCCTGAGATTCCTCCGCGATAGGAATTCAGCCGCGCGGGCAACGCATTGCTGCCATTCCTCAGCGTCGATGTGTTGGTTGATGAGCGGGACGATGTTTCGCTCTTCGTCGGCAAGATGCTCATCAACTCGAGCGGAGAGATCCTCAAGGGCCTCAACGAGGTGTTGAACGAGCCGGGAGTCAGCTGACGTTACCCACGACGCCAGAATCGATTGACCCTTAGGACAGCGTCGGCGATGCCCCAATGGGCTTGTTCCATGCGGAAGATGTCCTCGGCACAGGCGGGCGCTCGCGCGTGCAGTTTCGGCCAGATCAAATCGTCTTCGGCCGCATGGTGATGGTGGAGCGCGGCCACGATGAAGTCGAGGTGAGCGCCAACCACGGCAGATCGCGTTGTATCGCCGACCTCGACGTCCCTGACCAGCGCGGCAGCGTCGTGCAGTTGATTGCGGAATACCCGATGGACGATAGCCATGTCGAACGCGTCCGTCGGCATGACGGCTCCTTTCGCAGTGCGGATAGTCGCGTCGTGGTTGCCCGCCCAGATCGCAGCGTGGTGGAATGCCGCAAGGCATTTATTTGATTGCATTATTAATGCATTGACTACAGTAGGACTGTATCCAAATGACTGAGGAAGTCAAGCCCCGCCGGCGCTATAACTCATCGGCGCGAACCCGCCAGCGGGCGGCAACGCGCGCGGCGATTGTCGACGCCGCGGCGGCTGCATTCATCGAAAACGGCTATGCGGCAACCACAATCGCACAGTTGGCCGCGCGTGCCGAAGTCTCACCGGAGACCGTGTACGGCATCTTCGGCACCAAACGGGACGTATTGCGTGCGCTAGTTGAGCGGGCATCCGCCGGGGCGCCCAACACCGACGCGTGGCGAACCGGGGACTGGCTTGCGCGGGTGACGGCCGAGCCCAACCAGCGGCGCCGACTCGAGCTGATCACTGACGCCACTCGTAACGTACTGCGCCGCGTTGCGCCGGTAGACGAGATCGTGCGCTCAGTGGCCGCCTCCGATCCGGAGATCGCGGCGCTCCAGGATGAAGTTGAACGCCGTAGGCGAACCGACCTTCGGGCGCTTGTACAGCTGCTCGCAGAAGCCGGGCCGCTGCGGTTTTCCATCGACGACACAGTGGACCTGTGGTGGGCGCTGTTTCACCCAACCGGACCGTATCGTTCGCTCACCGTCGACCGAAGGTGGAGCGACCGACGGGCGCGGGCGGCACTCGTCGATATTTTGGCTTGCGCCATCCTCGCCGACTCGTAGTTGGCAATGAGCGGCTGCGCATCCCCGCGTTCCGACGGACAGTTGGTCATGGTCGCGGCTACTTAAGGAATTATTAAGGGTCGCGGCGCGCTGCCGCGAGGACTGCCGATAACATCGACTCCCATGACGAGCGTTACCGACCACTCAGCCGAGCCCGCCGCCGAGCACAAGATCGACATCCACACCACCGTCGGCAAGCTGGCCGAACTGCACAGGCGGCGCGAAGAGTCGCTGCACCCGGTCGGTGAGGACGCCGTCGAGAAGGTGCACGCCAAGGGCAAGCTGACCGCCCGCGAGCGCATCTATGCCCTGCTGGACGAGGACTCGTTCGTCGAACTCGACGCGCTGGCCAAGCATCGCAGCACCAACTTCGGCCTGGAGGCCAACCGCCCGCTCGGCGACGGCGTGGTCACCGGCTACGGCACCATCGACGGCCGCGACGTGTGCATCTTCAGCCAGGACGCCACGGTGTTCGGCGGCAGCCTCGGCGAGGTGTACGGCGAGAAGATCGTCAAGGTCCAGGAACTGGCGATCAAGACCGGTCGTCCGCTCATCGGCATCAACGACGGCGCGGGCGCGCGTATCCAGGAAGGCGTCGTCTCGCTGGGCCTGTACAGCAAGATTTTCCGCAACAACATCCTGGCCTCCGGCGTCATCCCGCAGATCTCGCTGATCATGGGCGCCGCGGCCGGCGGCCACGTCTACTCCCCCGCGCTGACCGACTTCGTCGTCATGGTCGACCAGACCAGCCAGATGTTCATCACCGGGCCCGACGTGATCAAGACCGTCACCGGCGAGGACGTCACCATGGAGGAGCTCGGCGGCGCCCACACTCACATGGCCAAGTCGGGCACGTTGCACTATGTCGCATCGGGCGAGCAGGACGCCTTCGACTGGGTCCGCGACCTGCTCAGCTACCTGCCGCCCAACAACTTCACCGACGCCCCGCGGTACGCCGAGCCGGTTCCCGAGGGCGCGATCGAGGAGAACCTCACCGAGGAGGACCTCGAGCTGGACACGCTGATCCCGGACTCGCCCAACCAGCCCTACGACATGCACGAGGTGATCACCCGCATCCTCGACGAGGACGAATTCCTGGAGATCCAGTCGGGTTACGCCCAGAACATCGTCGTCGGCTTCGGCCGCATCGACGGCCGGCCGGTCGGGATCGTGGCCAACCAACCCACGCACTTCGCCGGATGCCTGGACATCAACGCCTCCGAGAAGGCGGCCCGCTTCGTGCGGACCTGCGACTGCTTCAACATCCCGATCGTCATGCTGGTGGACGTCCCGGGCTTCCTGCCGGGCACCGGCCAGGAATACAACGGCATCATCCGGCGCGGCGCCAAGCTGCTGTTCGCCTACGGCGAGGCCACCGTCCCCAAGATCACCGTCATCACCCGCAAGGCCTACGGCGGGGCGTACTGCGTCATGGGCTCCAAGGACATGGGCTGCGACGTCAACATCGCCTGGCCCACCGCGCAGATCGCGGTGATGGGCGCCTCCGGCGCCGTCGGGTTCGTCTACCGCAAACAGCTGAAGGAAGCAGCCGACGCCGGCCAGGATGTCGACGCGCTGCGGCTGCAATTGCAGCAGGAGTACGAGGACACGCTGGTCAACCCCTACGTCGCGGCCGAACGCGGATACGTGGACGCGGTGATCCCGCCGTCGCACACCCGTGGCTACATCGGTACGGCGCTGCGGCTGCTGGAGCGCAAGATCTCCCACCTGCCGCCCAAGAAGCACGGGAACATTCCGCTGTGACGGGAACGAACATGAGCGACGAGACACACCAGGCGCACGAGCCGCACATCCAGGTACACAAGGGCCGGCCCACCGATGACGAGCTGGCGGCGCTGATCGCCGTGCTGGGCTGCGTCGGCGGTGCTGCCGAGCCCGAGCAGCCTCCGCACACCCGCTGGGGATTGCCGGTCGACAAGCTGCGGTTCCCCGTCACCAACCACCAACGAGTCACCCTGCAGGAACGCCTACACATGCAGCGATGACCCGCCTGGTGCTCGGGTCCGCCTCTCCTGGACGGCTCAAAGTACTGCGCCAGGCCGGCGTCGATCCGCTGGTCGTGGTTTCCGGCGTCGACGAGGATCGCGTCACCGCGGGTCTGGGGTCAGCGGCTTCGCCCGGTCAGGTCGTGTGCGCTCTGGCACAGGCCAAGGCCGACCAGGTCGCGGTCGTGCTCGATGAGACCGTCGGCGCGGATTGCGTTGTGGTCGGCTGTGATTCGATGCTCCACCTCGATGGCCGGCTCTGCGGCAAACCGCAGTCGGTGACCGACGCGCGCGAGCAGTGGCAGTCGATGGCAGGCCGTACTGGCCAGCTGTACACGGGCCACTGCGTCATCCGGCTGGCGGATCACCAAGTCGTCCAGCAGGAAACCGAAACATCAATTACCGCAGTGCGTTTCGGAACACCGTCGGCCGACGACCTACGGGCGTATCTGGCCAGCGGCGAATCGTTGCGGGTCGCCGGCGGCTTCACTCTCGATGGACTGGGCGGGTGGTTTATCGACGGCGTGGACGGCGACCCGTCGAATGTGGTCGGCCTGAGCCTGCCGCTGCTTCGGTCAATGCTGCAGCGGGTTGGGGTGTCGGTCGCAGTGCTATGGGCGGCCAATCCGGTGTGAAGCCAGGGCTTTCGTCGTGAGGCTACGGCTTTCGGTGTGAGGGTAGGGCTTTCGGAGTGAGCCTGGGGCGTCGATTCGGCGATTTTTTCGCCCAGGCTGCACAACCAACGCCGACGATTCACAACCAACGCCCAGGACTCACAATCAACGCCGGAGGGTGGACGCCTCAACGCCTGACGCCGGACGCCGGACGCCCGACGCCTGACACCTGACGCCCAACGCCAGCTAACCCGCATAGTGCCCACGCACTGACAATTCGCCGCCTTTCCGCCAGCGGTAGGCTCGAATACGTGCCGCTACCCCCAGATCCCAGCCCCACTCTGTCGGGCTACGCCCACCCCGAACGACTGGTCACCACCGAATGGCTGTCGGCCCACATGGGCGCGTCCGGCCTGGTGATCGTCGAATCCGACGAGGACGTGTTGCTCTACGACGTCGGTCATATTCCCGGCGCGGTGAAGATCGACTGGCACACCGATCTCAACGACCCGCGGGTCCGCGACTACATCACCGGGGAGCAGTTCGCCGGCCTGATGGACCGCAAGGGCATTGCCCGCGACGACACCGTGGTCATCTACGGCGACAAGAGCAACTGGTGGGCGGCCTACGCGCTGTGGGTTTTCACGTTGTTCGGCCATCCCGATGTGCGCCTGCTCAACGGCGGTCGCGACCTGTGGCTCGCCGAGCGCCGGGACACCACGCTCGACGTCCCGACGAAGACGTCGACCGGCTATCCAGTGGTGCAGCGCAACGACGCACCGATCCGCGCGTTCAAAGACGACGTGCTGGCCGTCATCGGCAACCAGCCGCTGGTCGACGTGCGCTCACCGGAGGAGTACACGGGCAAGCGCACCCACATGCCCGACTACCCCGAGGAAGGCGCGCTGCGGGCCGGCCACATCCCGACCGCCAGGTCGATCCCGTGGGGGAAGGCGGTGGACGAGACCAGTCGCTTCCGCAGCCGTGAAGAGCTCGAAGAGCTGTACGGGTTCATCACCCCGGACGACAAGACCGTCGTCTATTGCCGCATCGGCGAGCGCTCCAGCCACACCTGGTTCGTCCTCACCCACCTGTTGGGCAAGCCGGGAGTGCGCAACTACGACGGCTCGTGGACCGAGTGGGGCAACACCGTACGCGTGCCGATCGTCGCGGGCGCAGAACCAGGACGTGCCCCGGGAGACACATGACGCTGCCCGCCCCGCTCGCAGAGGTGGTGTCCGACTTCGCCGAAGTCCAGGGCCAGGACAAGCTGCAGCTGCTGCTGGAATTCGCCAATGAACTTCCAGCGCTTCCGTCCGATCTGGAAGAGGCAGCAATGGAGCCGGTGCCCGAGTGTCAATCTCCGCTGTTTCTGCATGTCGACGCCGACGATCCGAGCCGGATCCGGCTGTATTTCAGCGCGCCGGCCGAAGCGCCGACCACCCGGGGGTTTGCCTCCATTCTGGCCGCGGGCCTCGACGAACAACCCGCGACCGACATCCTGGCGGTGCCCGAAGACTTCTACAACGACCTGGGTCTGGCAGCTCTGATCAGCCCGCTTCGGCTGCGCGGGATGTCGGCGATGCTCGCCAGGATCAAGCGGCGACTGCGCGAGACCTCGCAAGAATCCTGATTTCCCGGCACCGCCTGGCCGGGCTTCCGGCGCGGCGCTTAGACTTCCCCCGAGTTGTAAGAAATTCTCTTAGACACCCCATGTCTGCAGATATGCCAAACAGGAGGCGCAGTGGCTAGTCACGCCAGCTCGAGGATCGCTGTGATCTCGAAGGTTCTGGTCGCTAATCGCGGCGAGATCGCGGTCCGGGTGATCCGGGCGGCCCGGGACGCGGGACTGCCCAGCGTGGCGGTGTACGCCGAACCGGACGCCGAAGCCCCGCACGTGGCCCTTGCCGACGAGGCGTACGCACTGGGCGGCCAAACCTCGGCAGAGTCCTACCTGGACTTCGCCAAGCTCCTCGACGCGGCGGCGAAGTCCGGCGCCAACGCGATCCATCCCGGCTACGGCTTCCTGTCCGAGAACGCCGACTTTGCCCAGGCGGTCATCGACGCCGGCCTGATCTGGATCGGGCCCAGCCCGCAGTCGATTCGGGACCTGGGTGACAAGGTCACCGCACGCCACATCGCCGCCCGCGCACAGGCCCCGCTGGTGCCCGGCACCCCGGATCCGGTCAAGAACGCCGACGAGGTGGTGGCGTTCGCCAAGGAGTACGGCGTGCCGATCGCCATCAAGGCCGCATTCGGCGGCGGCGGCAAGGGCATGAAGGTGGCCCGCACCCTCGAGGAGATCCCCGAGCTGTACGAATCAGCAGTCCGCGAGGCGGTGTCCGCGTTCGGCCGCGGCGAGTGCTTCGTAGAGCGCTATCTCGACAAGCCACGTCACGTCGAGGCGCAGGTGATCGCCGACCAGCACGGCAACGTCGTCGTCGCCGGAACCCGCGACTGCTCGCTGCAGCGCCGCTTCCAGAAGCTCGTCGAGGAGGCACCCGCGCCGTTCCTGACCGACGCGCAGCGCAAGGAGATCCACGAGTCGGCGAAGCGGATCTGCAAAGAGGCCCACTACTACGGCGCAGGCACGGTTGAATACCTGGTCGGCCAGGACGGGCTGATTTCGTTCCTGGAGGTCAACACCCGCCTGCAGGTCGAGCACCCGGTCACCGAGGAGACCGCGGGCATCGACCTGGTCCTGCAGCAATTCAAGATCGCCAACGGCGACAAGCTCGACATCACCGAGGACCCCACGCCCCGCGGGCACGCCATCGAATTCCGGATCAACGGCGAGGACGCGGGACGCGGCTTCCTGCCCGCGCCCGGCCCGGTCACCCGCTACGACATCCCGACCGGACCCGGTGTTCGGCTGGACTCCGGCGTGGCGGCCGGTTCGGTCATCGGCGGCCAGTTCGACTCGATGCTGTCCAAGTTGATCGTGTACGGCGCCACCCGCGACGAGGCGCTCGCCCGCTCCCGCCGCGCCCTGGACGAATTCCACGTCGAAGGCCTTGCCACCGTCATCCCGTTCCACCGCGCCGTGGTCTCCGACCCGGCGTTTATCGGCGACGAGAAGGGCTTCTCGGTACATACCCGCTGGATCGAGACCGAGTGGAACAACACCATCGAGCCGTTCACCGCCGGCGAACCCCTCGACGAAGAGGAAACCCGCCCGCGGCAGAAGGTCGTCGTCGAGGTCAATGGCCGGCGTCTCGAGGTGTCGCTGCCCGGCGATCTGGCGCTGAGCAACGGCTCGGCCGACCCAGCCGGTGTTATCCGAAAGAAGCCCAAGCCGCGCAAGCGGGGCGGCCACTCCGGCGCGGCGGCTTCCGGTGACGCGGTGACCGCGCCCATGCAGGGCACGGTGGTGAAAGTCGCGGTCGAGGAAGGCCAGGAGGTCGCCGTCGGCGACCTGGTGGTGGTGCTCGAGGCGATGAAGATGGAGAACCCGGTCACCGCGCACAAGGACGGCACCATCACCGGCCTGGCCGTCGAGGCCGGCGCGGCCATCACTCAGGGCACGGTGCTCGCCGAAATCAAGTAGACCTCCCGCCGGGGGTTGCTAGAGGGCTGCCTCGGCACCACAGCGCCCATGTGCCACGCCGGTCTGTGCCGATGCTGTGAATCGGGTTGGAGTACATTGTCGGTCCGGCCCGGCTTGGGTAGGGTGCGACATAGGTTGAGTTCACAGCCGCCCGGAATCACGTCAGTGACGCTCGGGAGGCGAATCCGCTGCCGCGAGCGTTCCCGAACCCGCTGGCGCGATCCACAGCACGAGCCCTCATCGGCTGATGGGAGTCAGCTATGTCTGTGATCCAATCGTGGCAATCATGCCGCACCGCGGAATTCACCACTCGCCCTGGCACATCCGCCACGGTGATCACCGCACACGGCGAGATCGACGCCGCAAACGCCAACCAGTTCAGTGACTACGTCCAACGGGCCCTCCGGCAGTCCAGGCGAGTGGTTTTGGACCTGCGCGAGCTGGATTTCATTGGTACTGCCGGTTTTTCGGCACTGCACCGGATCAACGTGGTGTGCTCGGCGGCCGGCGCGCGCTGGGTGCTGATACCGGGAGATGCGGTAAACCACCTACTGCGCATCTGTGATCCCGACGGGACACTGCCGACGGCAGTTTCGCTGGCCGAGGTGGCAACTGGGATGAGCCGTGGCAGTGCGAAGAAGGCCACGACCGCGAGAAGCCGTCTACTCCAACTGGTCCCGCAGCCGCGTTAGGGATTTAGCCAGCAATCGGGACACGTGCATCTGCGAGATGCCGATCCGTTCGGCGATCTGCGTTTGCGTCATCGACTCGAAAAACCTCAGCACCAACACCATTCGTTCCCGCTCGGGCAGCGCCTCGAGCAGCGGACGCAGCGCCTCCTGATCCTCGATCCGATCAAGACTGTTGTCGACATCGCCCAGCGTGTCGGCGATGGCCCGGGCGTCGTCCTCCTCGCTGCCGCCGGCACTGTCGATGGACAAGGTGTTGTAGGAGCTGCCCGCCACCAGGCCCTCGACCACCTCCTCGCGATCCATCCCGAGCTCATCGGCCAATTCCGTTGCGGTGGGCGCCCGGCCGAGCCGTTGCGACAGGTCGGCGGTGGTGGTGCCAAGCCGTAAATGCAGCTCCTTCAACCGCCGCGGGACCTTGACCGACCAGCTGTTGTCACGGAAGTGGCGCCGAACCTCGCCCATGATGGTGGGCACCGCGAACGAGACGAAGTCCGAGCCGGTCTCGACGTTGAAGCGGACCACCGCGTTGACCAGTCCCACCCGGGCGACCTGAACCAAGTCGTCGCGAGGTTCGCCGCGGCCCTCGAAGCGGCGGGCGATGTGATCCGCCAGCGGCAAGCACCGCTCCACGATCTCGTCCCGCCGGCGCTGGAACTCCGCCGGGTCTTCGGTCAGTGTCGCCAACTCACGGAACATATCCGGGACATCGGCGTATTCGTTAGGGCGCGACACGGAACCGCCGGCTCGCGCTGTCACCTGGCTCTCACCTGCTAGGAGCCGCCCGGGGCGCCGTCAGCGTGATGCCGAAAACACTGCCGGATTCATCGGGCTCGCGTCCATCGTGAAAGGTCTGGACGTCGTCGGCCAGCGAGGTCAGCACGTGCCAGCTGAAGCTGCCGGGTGCCACGACATCGTGGGTGTCGCAGGCCGCGGAAGCCTCTACTACTAGTTCGTCGTCGCGCGGGTCGACGACAACGGTGAGGATTGCGTCCGGAGTAGCCGAGCGGATCAACCGGGTGCACACCTCGTCCACCGCGAGTCGCAGGTCGGCGACGGCATCGAAATCCAGATCCTCGAAGGTGCCGATTGCACCGACCAGGGTGCGCAGCATCGCCAGGTTTTCCAGGCGCGCAGCAACTTGCAGTTCGACAGCGCGCTGGCCGCGTGGGCGCTTGTTGCCACGCGATTCCGCATCGGTCATATAGTCTCCCGGCAATGTCTGATCGGCACCACGCCCGCCTTGAAACCCGCCTTGGACGCTGTGTTCGAGGCGGTTACTCATAATTTCTGTCGCTGCTTTCGTCGTTCGCATGATGGGGTAACCACGCTAACCCACTCTCGCCGGCACGCCATCATCGTCTAGACCTGATACCCGCTCGACGTGGCGAATAACCCAGTACCTGACGATGCTCGGCCACAACGAAGTTACTTAACAGTGCCACCCGGCAGACCTACACTTATGCCATGAGGCGAATCCTGCTGTGGGCAGTTGTGCTTCCAGGATCGTGGGCCATCGGACTGCTGGTCGCGGCCTCGGTCGTTCCCCATGTTTCGATGTCGGTATCGGGGTTCATCGTCGCCGTGGTGTTGTTCTCGGTGGCGCAGGCGATCTTGTCGCTGCTGGTTTCGAAGTTGCCGCATGGATATGCGTCGCTGCTCCTCGGAGGAGTCGGCCTGGTACTGACCTTCGTCGCGCTGAGCCTCGCCGCGGCATTGACGCACGGACTCACCATACGCGGCACTGCATCCTGGATTGCCACAGCGATCGTGGTGTGGCTCGTGACAACGGTTGGCGCGATTCTGCTGCCCGACACGCTCGTTCGCACTCCGACGGCCGGCTCAACCTGAACCCCGTGGACATTCCCCAACACGCCTCGCGGACCGGCTTGAACCGCCTGGTTAGTGGCAAAACTGTGAGTTTTCCCAGGTCCGCGAGGTAATATCGCTGTTATCTCGTCCGACGACGGAGGGAGATGTGGTGGGAGACAGGCATCACGACCCGACGGATCATTTCCGGACCACGCAACCGCACGCCGGTATCACCATGAAGGACAACCTCTTCTGGCCCGGCTTCATCCTGCTGGCCGTCGCATTGGCCGGGGTGATCAGCGCTCTGGCTGCTGCCGCCTACCGGCATTACGAGTGGCTTCCCACGACGGTGCTGGTCGCGGTGCTGGGAACGGTCGCCGGGGCGCTGTGGTTCGTTGTGGAGTGCCGCCGCGTGGCGCGTATCGACGAGCAGTGGCAGGTCGCAGGTGTCGATAGCCCGCCGCGCCAGCGCGTTGCCAGCCAACGGCCGATCGCAAGTTAGACCACGCTAGACACGGTCAAAGTGCCATTACCGGCCCGACGATGGGCGGAACGACCATCGACAGGGTCAGGACCATCAATGTGAATAGAAACCAGCCGGCGCCGTGCCATCCCCACCAGGTGCCTTGCCTGCGCCAGACCCGGTAGGTGCGCACAAAGGCCCAGAGCCCTCCGACGAGCAGGATCAAGGGTCCGCCGAGCCCCAGCAAGGTCCGCTGGGGCGGGCCGCACGCCGCGGTGTCGACGCTCACTCCCGGACAGGTGCTGACCCACAACGCGGCCAGAATGACGAAGCCGACGCCGGCCGCCGCGACTAGGACTGCAAAGCGGACCGCGGCGTGGACCTCGCTGTCCTGTTGGCCCAAGCGGTCACCATGTGACTGCTCACGCGCTCTCTGCATTTCGAACCTCATATTCCGTTCGGCATATTCCGTTCGGCCGCTTGTGGGGCCTAAAAGATCTTTCGTTTGCTGCGTCACATTCGTTTCAGTGCTATTCCGAGCTATGCCGAGCTAGCCCGGTTTCATCGGTGAGTACCCGATTACCGCCGGTGTAATCGTCGTCAAGTGCTATCTCACAGCGGTCAACGCGCTGCGTATGGCGCCAATCGCGGCATCGATGTCGGCGAGGGAAACGGTCAGTGCGGGACGGAACCGCACGCCGCGGGGGCCGGTGGGCAGCACGATCACCGCGCGCTGCCACAACTGGCGGATCAACTCGTCGCGATCGGCCGTGTTCGGCAGGCTGAACGCGCACATCAGGCCGCGGCCGCGAGGGTCGAGAACCAGACCGGGAAAGTCATGGGCGAGTTCGTCGAGCCGAGCCCGCAGGTAGCTGCCCCGCTCGGCAGCGCGCTGGAACAAGCCGTCGTCCTCGATCACCTCGAGGATGCGACGGGCGCGCACCATGTCGACCAGATTGCCGCCCCACGTCGAATTGAGCCGGGAGGCGACGGCAAACACGTTGTCGGCGATTTCGTCGACCCGCCGGCCCGCCATCACGCCGCACACTTGGGTCTTCTTGCCGAACGCCACGGCATCGGGTTCGACCCCGAATTGCTGGTAGGCCCAGGGTGTTCCGGTCAATCCGCAGCCGGTCTGAACTTCGTCGAAGATCAACAGTGCGTCATGCTCGTCGCACAGCTCACGCATCTTCGCGAAAAACTCCGGCCGGAAGTGGCGGTCCCCGCCCTCGCCCTGGATCGGCTCGGCGATGAAGCACGCGATGTCGTGCGGATACGTCTCGAAGGCCGCGCGGGCCTGGCGCAGCGACTCGGCTTCCCGGGCGTCCATGGCCCGCCCGTCCAGGCCCGGCTGGAGGTAGGGCGCGTCAATGCGCGGCCAGTCGAACTTTGGGAAGCGGGCCACGGTGACCGGTTTGGTGTTGGTAAGCGACAGGGTGTAGCCGCTGCGGCCGTGAAACGCCCCGCGCATGTGCAGCACCCGGGTGCCGAGTGCGGGGTCGATCCCGTGTTTCTCGTTGTGCCGGCTCTTCCAGTCGAAGGCGGCCTTCAACGCGTTCTCCACCGCCAGCGCCCCGCCTTCGACGAAGAACAGGTGCGGCAGAGCCGGGTCGCCCAGCACCCGAACAAAGGTTTCGACGAACCGGGCCATCGCCACCGAGTACACGTCGGAATTGCTGGGCTTGTTCAGCGCGGCGTCCAGCAGTTCGGCGCGGAATTCTTCGTCGTCGGCCAGCGCCGGATGGTTCATGCCCAGCGCCGAGGAAGCCACGAAGGTGAACATGTCCAGATACCGCCGACCGTCGCGGGCGTCGACCACATACGAACCAGCCGACCGTTGCAGATCGAGCACTAGATCGAAACCGTCGAGCAGGATGCTTCGCGCCAGCACCTCATGGACCTGGCCAGGCTCTGTCGCCGTCTCGGCGAGCTTGAGAGCGCGAGTCATGGCGCCCATGATAGTCGGGAATTTACGGGATCATGACATTTATACCGGAAAGTTTATGGTATGTACTGTCTATCGCTGTAAAAAGTATTCAATATGATGGTGCTCCGAGTTTGGACGTTCGCGGTTGTCCGGATCCGTCGCAACAGGTCCTCGAGCGCACGCGCGGACTCGACGCGCACCAGCAAGATGTAGCTCTCCTCGCCGGCCACCGAGTGACACGACTCGATCTCCTCGATGTGCTCGAGGCGGGCCGGCGCATCATCGGGTTGAGACGGATCAAGAGGAGTGATCGCCACGAACGCGGACAAAAGGTGCCCGACCGCCGCGGGGTTGATCCGCGCGGAATACCCAGAGACCACACCGCGGGACTCCAGCCGGCGCACCCGCGACTGGACCGCCGACACCGACAGGCCGGCGCTGGCAGCGAGCTCCGAGAGGGTGGCGCGTCCGTCGGCGACCAGCTCGCGCACCAGGATCCGGTCGATGTTGTCGAGCGTGTCACCCATGGCCGGAGATTATCGCAACCCGCTTCCATCAGAAGTCGCGTTATGAGCTCGAAAGAGCGCCCCGCCGAGAAGCTGGAGACCTGGCAGCTGCGGGCCGCCTTCGCCACGGGGCTGTCGACGATGTACGCCGGCGAGGTCCCGGCGTACGACACGTTGGTGCGCGTCACCGCGGCGGTCAACCGGGACTACGTGACGCGCCACCCGGACGCCGAGCGACTCGGCTCGCTGCAGCGAGTCACCGCGGAGCGTCACGGCGCCATCCGCGTCGGCAACCCGGCCGAGCTGACCGCGGTCGCCGACCTGTTCGCGGCGTTCGGGATGCTGCCGGTGGGCTATTACGACCTGCGCTTCGCCGAGTCGCCGATTCCGGTGGTATCCACGGCCTTTCGTCCCATCGACGGCGACGAGCTGGCCCGCAACCCATTCCGGGTGTTCACCTCGATGCTGGCCACCGACGACCCCCGATTCTTCGATGCCGGCCTGCGGACCCGCGTGCAGTCCTTCCTCGCTCGCCGAAGGCTGTTCGACCCCGCGCTGCTCGCCCGGGCGCGGACCATCACGGACGACGGCGGCTGCGACGCCGAGGACGCGCCGGATTTCGTCGCAGCGGCGGTGACGGCGTTCGCGCTGTCCCGCGAACCGATCGACAAGGCCTGGTATGGCGAGTTGTCGCGGGTGTCGGCGGTGGCCGCCGACATCGCCGGCGTCGGCTCCACGCACATTAACCACCTGACTCCGCGAGTGCTCGACATCGATGATCTGTACGCGCGGATGAACCGGCGCGGCATCACCATGATCGATGCCATCCAGGGACCGCCCCGCACCGACGGCCCCGCTGTGCTGTTGCGCCAGACTTCCTTCCGTGCCCTGGCCGAACCGTGCCTGTTCCGCGACCGTGCTGGCGTTGTCAGCCCGGGCAGCCTGCGGGTGCGCTTCGGCGAGGTCGAGTCGCGCGGTGTCGCGCTGACGCCGAAGGGCCGCGCGCGCTACGACGTCGCGATGGCTCAACTGGCCGGGTCGCCCGACCCGGCCCGGCTGTGGGGCGATTACTTCCCGTCCACCGACGCGGAGATGGCCGCGCAGGGGCTGGCCTACTATCGCGGCGGCGACCCGTCGGCGCCGGTCGTCTACGAAGACTTCCTGCCGGCGTCGGCGGCGGGCATCTTCCGCTCCAACCTGGACGGCGATAGCAGTGCCCAGGACGTTGCCGACGATTCCTGTTACGACGTGCAGTGGCTGGCCGGCGCAATCGGCCGCGACATTCGCGATCCCTACGCGCTCTACGAGGAGGCATCCGCATGACCCCCAAGCCGTTGTCCGCCCGGGTGCTCGAGGCGTTCGGCGCGATCGGCGTCACCGCCGAATTGGGCGAGCCGGGCGACTCCGGCGATGACGGGCTGCCCGCCAGTAGCCCGATCACCGGCGAGGTGCTGTTCACGGTCGCGCAGACCACCCCCGAGCAGGCCGACCGCACGATCGCCGATGCGGCCGAGGCGTTTTCGGCATGGCGAGCCACACCGGCCCCGGTGCGCGGCAGACTGGTCGCCCGGCTCGGCGAGCTGCTGACCGCACACCGGAACGACCTCGCGGCGCTGGTGACGACCGAGGTCGGCAAGATCACCTCCGAGGCGCTGGGCGAGGTGCAGGAAATGGTCGACATCTGCGATTTCGCTGTCGGACTGTCGCGCCAGCTCTACGGCCGGACCATCGCCTCGGAGCGTCCGGGGCACCGGCTCCTGGAGACCTGGCATCCGCTCGGTGTGGTCGGCGTGATCACTGCCTTCAACTTCCCGGTCGCGGTCTGGGCGTGGAATGCCGCGGTCGCGCTGGTCTGTGGCGACCCGGTGGTGTGGAAGCCCTCGGAGCTGACGCCGCTGACCGCGCTGGCCTGCCAGACGCTGATCGCGCGGGCCGCCGCCGACGTCGGTGTGCCACCCGCGCTAGCCGGGCTCCTCCTGGGTGGCCGCGACCTGGGTGAGCGGCTCGTCGACGACCCGCGAGTTGCGCTGCTGACCGCGACCGGTTCGGTACGGATGGGTGAGCAGGTCGCTCCCCGCGTCGCGGGCCGCTTCGGGCGGGTGCTGCTGGAACTGGGTGGCAACAACGCGGCGATCGTCACGCCGTCGGCCGACCTGGAGCTGGCGGTGCGCGGCATCGTGTTCGCCGCGGCCGGCACCGCTGGTCAGCGCTGCACCAGCCTGCGCCGGCTGATCGTGCACCGCTCGGTGGCCGATTCAGTCGTAGAGCGGGTGGCGGCCGCTTTCGCGCAGCTGCCGATCGGCGACCCGTCGGCTCCGGGCACGCTCGTCGGCCCGCTCATCCACGAGACCGCTTACCGCGACATGGTGGGAGCGCTGGAACAGGCGCGGGCCGACGGTGGTGAGGTGATCGGCGGAACACGCCGACAGGTAGGCGCACCCGGCGCGTACTACGTCGCTCCCGCCGTCGTGCGGATGCCGGCACAGACCGCCATCGTGGCGACCGAAACGTTCGCCTCGATCCTCTACGTGCTGACCTACGACGACCTCGACCAGGCCATAGCGCTCAACAACGCGGTGCCACAAGGGCTTTCGTCGGCCATTTTCACTACCGACCTACGCGAGGCGGAGCGTTTCCTGGACGGATCGGACTGTGGCATCGCCAACGTCAACATCGGCACTTCGGGCGCCGAGATCGGCGGGGCGTTCGGCGGCGAGAAGCAGACCGGCGGCGGTCGGGAGTCCGGTTCGGATGCGTGGAAGGCCTATATGCGGCGCGCCACCAACACCGTCAACTACTCGAGCGAACTGCCGCTGGCGCAGGGCGTGCAGTTCGGCTGAACATTTCGAATTGGCAGAGCACACGGCCGCCGTGAGTAGTATCTAGACCCATGGCAGCAACCCGGAGGCGGTTATCCCCTGAAGACCGCCGGGCCGAGTTGCTCGCCCTGGGGGCCGAGGTCTTCGGGAAACGGCCTTACGACGATGTCCGCATCGACGAGATCGCAGAGCGAGCCGGGGTGTCCCGCGCCCTGATGTATCACTATTTTCCGGACAAGCGTGCGTTCTTCGCCGCGGTGGTCAAGGAGGAGGCGGACCGGCTCCACGAGGCCACCCAGAACCTGCCGCCCACCGGCCTGACCATGTTCGAGGAAATCCGGATCGGGGTGTTGGGGTACATGGCGTACCACGAGCAGCATCCGGAGGCCGCTTGGGCCGCATATGTCGGCCTCGGCCGGACCGATCCGGTTCTGTTGGGTATCGACGACGAAGCCAAGAACCGCCAGCTGGAGCACATCATGGACCGCATCGGCGTGGTGGTCGGCGATATTCCCGGCGCGAAACTGAGGCCGGAGGTCGAGCGGGATCTGCGGATCATCCTCAACGGCTGGCTGTCGTTCGCCTTCGAGATCTGCCGACAGCGCATCATCGACCCCACGACCAATGCCGAACGCCTGGCCGACGCCTCCGCTCACGCACTGCTGGATGCGATCGCCCGGGTGCCCGAGATTCCGCCCGAACTCGCCCACGCGATGGCGACCGCGCGGCAGATACCGCAGGGGTGATTCGGCCCGGCGCTTACCGGCACCTGGCAACTCGGTGGTTATTTGTCGGTACCCGTTGGCACGATGGCTAGGTGACCTCGTTAGGCCGATTCAGCGCGATCACCCGCGACTGGTTCGCCAGCACCTTCACCGCGCCCACCGCCGCACAGGCCAGCGCGTGGGAAGCGATCGCCGACGGCAAGAACACCCTGGTCGTTGCGCCGACCGGGTCGGGTAAGACGCTGGCGGCGTTCCTGTGGGCTCTGGACAACCTCGCCAGCCTGGCCGGTTCGGCGGACCGGCAGCCCGGAACCCGCGTGCTGTACGTGTCTCCGCTCAAGGCGCTGGCGGTCGACGTCGAGCGCAACCTGCGCACGCCGCTGGCAGGACTAACCCGGCTCGCCGAGCGGCGCGGTCTGCGGCCACCCGAGATCAGCGTCGGGGTCCGCTCGGGCGATACCCCGCCCGCACGCCGGCGTGAGCTCATCAGCCACCCGCCCGACATACTGATCACCACGCCGGAGTCGCTGTTTTTGATGCTGACCTCGGCCGCGCGCGAAACCCTGGCCGGCGTGCAGACCGTCATCGTCGATGAGATCCACGCGATAGCCGCTGGCAAGCGCGGCGCACACCTGGCGCTGTCGCTGGAACGGCTGGACGACTTGGCTGTCGGCCTGCCCGACGGCCGCCGCGCGCAGCGCATCGGGCTCTCGGCGACCGTGCGGCCCCCCGAGGAGCTCGCGCGGTTCCTGTCCGGCGGGGCCCCGACCACCCAGACAACGGTGGTCGCTCCCCGCTCCGCCAAGACTGTCGAGCTGTCGGTGCAGGTGCCGGTGCCCGACATGGCGAACCTGACCAACAACACCATCTGGCCCGACGTCGAGGCGCGGCTGGTGGACCTGATCGAGTCGCACAATTCGACGATCGTGTTCGCCAATTCGCGACGGCTGGCCGAGCGGCTTACCGCGCGGCTCAACGAGATCCACGCCGAACGATCCGGGATTGCGCTGGGCGACGAGACCAACCCGCAGGTCGCCGGCGGGGCGCCGGCGTACGTCATGGCCAGCGGCCAGACCTTCGGCGCACCCCCGGTGCTGGCTCGGGCCCACCACGGCTCGGTCAGCAAGGAACAGCGCGCTGTGGTCGAAGACGACCTCAAACGCGGGCAACTCAAGGCCGTGGTGGCGACCTCGAGCCTGGAGCTCGGCATCGACATGGGCGCGGTGGACCTGGTGATCCAGGTAGAGGCCCCGCCGTCGGTAGCCAGCGGACTGCAACGCATCGGGCGTGCCGGACACCAGGTCGGCGAGATCTCGCGCGGGGTGCTTTTCCCCAAGCACCGCACCGATCTGATCGGCTGCGCGGTCAGCGTGCAGCGGATGCTCACCGGCCAGATCGAAACCATGCGGGTGCCCGCCAACCCGCTGGACATCCTCGCGCAGCACACCGTGGCGGCCGCCGCGCTGGAGCCGCTGGACGCCGACCGCTGGTTCGACACGGTGCGTCGCAGCGCACCGTTCGCAACCCTGCCGCGCAGCGTATTCGAGGCCACCCTGGACCTGCTGTCCGGCAAATACCCGTCGACCGAATTCGCCGAGCTGCGGCCGCGGCTGGTCTACGACCGCGATACCGGCACCCTGACCGCGCGGCCTGGCGCGCAGCGGCTGGCCGTCACGTCCGGCGGCGCCATCCCGGACCGCGGCCTGTTCACCGTCTATCTCGCTTCGTCTGTCGAAGACTCCGGAAAACCGTCGCGGGTCGGCGAACTCGACGAGGAAATGGTCTACGAGTCGCGCCCCGGAGACGTCATCTCGCTGGGCGCCACCAGCTGGCGGATCACCGAGATCACCCACGACCGGGTGCTCGTGATCCCCGCGCCCGGCCAGCCGGCCAGACTGCCGTTCTGGCGCGGCGACGACGTCGGCCGGCCCGCGGAGCTCGGCGCCGCGCTCGGCGCGTTCACCGGCGAGCTGGCCGCCCTGGACCGCGACGCGTTCGGGAAGCGCTGTGCGGGCCTGGGTTTCGACGACTACGCGACCGACAACCTCTGGGTGCTGCTGGACGACCAGCGGACCGCCGCCGGGGCGATACCCACCGACACCACGCTGCTGGTCGAGCGGTTCCGTGACGAGCTGGGCGATTGGCGGGTGATCCTGCACTCGCCGTACGGGCTGCGGGTCCACGGGCCGCTCGCGCTGGCGGTGAGTCGGCGGCTGCGCGAACGATACGACATCGACGAGAAGCCCACCGCCTCCGACGACGGCATCGTAGTGCGGTTGCCGGATTCCGGAGACGGCCCGCCGGGCGCCGAGTTGTTCGTGTTCGATGCCGACGAGATCGACCCGATCGTCACCGCCGAAGTCGGCGGTTCGGCGCTGTTCGCCTCGCGGTTCCGGGAATGCGCGGCACGCGCCCTGCTGCTGCCCCGCCGACACCCCGGCCGCCGCTCACCGCTGTGGCACCAGCGTCAGCGCGCCGCCCAGTTGCTGGAAGTGGCCCGCAAATACCCCGACTTCCCGATCGTGCTGGAGACCATCCGCGAGTGCCTCCAGGACGTTTACGACGTTCCGACTTTGGTGGAGCTGATGGCTCGCATCGCGCAGCGCAAGGTGCGAGTGGTCGAGGTGGAAACCGCCAAACCCTCCCCGTTCGCGGCGTCCTTGTTGTTCGGGTACGTCGGCGCGTTCATGTACGAGGGCGATGTCCCGCTGGCCGAGCGCCGGGCCGCCGCGCTCTCACTGGACAGCACGCTGCTGGCCGAGCTGCTCGGTCGGGTCGAACTACGCGAGCTGCTGGACCCCGAGGTCGTCGCCGCGACCGGCCGCCAATTGCAGCACCTGTCGGCCGACCGGGCCGCGCGCGACGCCGAAGGCGTCGCGGATCTGCTACGGCTACTCGGCCCGCTGACCGCCGACGAGGTCGCTGCGCGGGCCGGCGTCGCCGACGGCGTCGACATCAGCGGCTGGTTGGAAGGTCTCCGCGCCGCGCGGCGCGCGCTGACGGTGTCGTTCGCCGGCCGTAGTTGGTGGGTGGCCGTCGAAGACATCGGCCGGCTGCGCGACGGGGTGGGCGCGGCGGTTCCGGTCGGCGTCCCGGCCAGCTTCACCGAAGCGGTCGCCGATCCGCTTGGCGAGCTGCTCGGCCGCTACGCACGCACCCACACCCCGTTCACCACCGCCGAAGCGGCCGCCCGGTTCGGCCTGGGACTGCGGGTGACGGCGGACGTCTTGGGTCGGCTGGCCGGGGACGGTCGGCTGGTGCGTGGCGATTTCGTCGCCCCCGAACCATCGGGCGTGTCCGGCGGTGCGGGGGCCGAGCAATGGTGCGACACCGACGTGCTGCGCATCCTGCGGCGACGCTCGCTGGCCGCGCTGCGGGCCCAGGTCGAGCCGGTCAGCACCGCGGCCTACGCACGGTTCCTGACGGCTTGGCATCAGGTCGGCACCCCGGATTCGGGGCCCGCAGGGGTCGACCGGCTGGCGTCGGTCATCGATCAGCTCGCCGGCGTGCGGATACCCGCGTCAGCGCTGGAACCGCTGGTGTTGGCTCCCCGCGTCCGCGATTACTCGCCGACGATGCTCGACGAGCTGCTCGCGGCCGGGGAGGTCACCTGGTCGGGGGCCGGGTCGATCTCCAGCAGCGACGGCTGGATCGCACTGCACCCCGCCGATTCCGCGCCGTTGACCCTCGCGTTGCCGGTAAGCAGGCCCGCCGACCTCGACTTCACCGACGCCCACCGCGCGATCCTGGACACGCTGGCCGGCGGCGGCGCCTACTTCTTCCGCCAGCTGGCCTCCGACGGGCTTGCCGAGGCGCAGCTCAAAACCGCGCTGTGGGAACTGATTTGGGCCGGCTGGATCACCGGTGACACGTTCGCACCGGTGCGCGCGATGCTCGGCGGCGGCGGCGCGCGCACCCGCAAGCGCTCCGCCCCTGCGCATCGCGGACGTCGCGCACCGCGCCTGAGCAGCTACAGCGTCGCGCACGCGCACGCTCGCACCGCCGACCCCACCGTCGCCGGGCGTTGGTCGGCGCTGCCGGCTCCGGAGCCGGACTCCACCCTGCAGGCCCACTATCACGCCGAGCTGCTGTTGAACCGCCACGGCGTGCTGACCAGGGGCGCGGTGGCGGCCGAAGGTGTGCCAGGCGGGTTCGCCACCCTCTACAAGGTGCTGAGCGCGTTCGAGGACGCGGGCAGATGCCAGCGGGGCTACTTCGTCGAGTCATTGGGCGGCGCCCAGTTCGCCGTCGCCTCGACCGTCGACCGGCTGCGCGGCTACAGCGACGATCCCGGCAGTTTCGCAGACCCGGAACGGCCCGAATACCGGGCGGTCGTGCTGGCCGCGGCGGACCCGGCCAACCCGTACGGCGCGGCACTGCCGTGGCCCACCACCGGCGCCGACGGCCCCGGGGCCCGGCCGGGCCGCAAAGCCGGGGCACTGGTCGTGCTGGTCGACGGGCAGCTGGCCTGGTTCCTCGAGCGGGGCGGACGATCGCTGCTGACCTTCACCGACGATCCCGCGGCCGACCACGCGGCGGCGACGGCGCTGGCCGACCTGGTGACAACACGCCGCGTCGCGTCGATCCTGGTCGAGCGGGTAAACGGGGTCGCGGTGCTGCACCCCGGCGGGCCCAGCCCGGTGGCGGCGGCTCTGGTCGACGCCGGTTTCGCCCGCACTCCGCGTGGGTTGCGACTGCGGTAACGCAATGCCCGAAGGAGACACCGTCTGGCACACGGCGGCCCAGTTGCGGGAGCATCTGACCGGCCGCACGCTGACGCGCTGCGACATCCGGGTGCCGCGTTATGCCACCGTCGACCTCACCGGAAGCGTGGTGGACGAGGTGCTCAGTCGCGGCAAGCACCTGTTCATCAGGGTCGGGCCGGCCAGCATCCACTCGCATCTGAAGATGGACGGCAGCTGGCGGGTCGGTAGCCGGCCGGTGCGCATCGACCACCGCGTCCGAATCATCTTGGAGGCCGGGGATATTCGGGCGCTCGGCATCGACCTGGGAGTGCTAGAGATCCTGGAGCGCGCACGTGACGGCGACGTGGTCGCACACCTGGGACCTGACCTGCTGGGCGAGGACTGGGACCCGGCGGTGGCCGCCGCCAACCTGACGGCACGTCCGGACCGGCCGATCGCCGAGGCGCTGCTGGACCAGCGGGTGCTGGCCGGGGTCGGCAACGTCTACTGCAACGAACTGTGTTTCGTCAGCGGACACCTACCGACCGCGCCGGTCAGCAACCTCTCCGACCCGCGACGTCTGGTCTCGCGGGCTCGGGACATGTTGTGGGCCAACCGCTTCCGCTGGAATCGCTGCACCACCGGGGACACCCGGACGGGACGGCAGCTGTGGGTCTATGGCCGCGGCGGGCAGGCTTGCCGTCGCTGCGGCACCCTCATCGCCTTCGACGACACCGGCGACCGGGTGGCGTATTGGTGCCCAACCTGCCAGCGCTGAACCGGGCCGGGCAGTTAAGGTCAATCCCGGCCGTGCGCCAGGAAAAACTGCGCGATGACCTGCGAGGCGTCGAAGGCCCGCGTCGTGGGCCCGATGACCACCTTGGGCAGGTACTGCTTGCCTCCCGGCCAGGTGTGCCCGCCGTGGTCGATCTGATAGAAAATCACCTCGGTGCCGGCCGCGCAGAGGGTGGAAGCGAAGCGGCGAACCAAGGTCCCGTCCCCGACGTCGGGCAGCACCTGCGCCGCGGGTTCGCCCTGGCACCCATCGATCACCCGCCATTTGTCGACCAGGCCGGCAGCCGAGATGGCATGGCTGACGCCGCCACGGCCGCGCACATCGCCGCCGTTGAACGGCACCACCGGATCGGAGGTGCCGTGCGCGTCCAGAACCGACACGGGCCGGGACGGCTCGCAGCCCACGCTCACGCCCAGCGTCCCGGACACCGGAGCGATCGCCGCGAAGACATCGGCACGGTCACAGGCCAACCGATTGGACATGAATCCGCCGTTGGACATGCCGGTGGCAAAGACATGCCCGGCGGGGACGGCGAACTCGTCCCGCAGCTTGCTCACCAACGCGACCAGGAACCCGACGTCGTCGAGATGGCGACGGTCCGCCGGCGACGCCCCTCGCCCGTCGGCCCAGCTCTTGTCGTAACCGTCCGGGTAGACCACCAGCAGGTTGCTGGCATCGGCAACGGCGTCGAAATCGGTCAGACCCTGCTGGCCGGTTCCGGTGCCTCCGCCGCCGTGCAGGCTGAGCACCAGGCCGACCGGAGGACCGGGCGGCACGTGCACGGTATAGGTCCGCTTCAGGCCGCCGAATGCAAACGTCCCGAACTGATCCCGGGCCGCGGCCTGTACAGGCCGTGTGCCACAGCTGGTGAGACAGGTCGCGATGGCGGCCAGCGAGACGGCCAGCGACAGCAATCGCGCCAGGGACATGGGGTCAAAATTACCGATTGCCGTCATTGCTCGAGGACAGTGGGCCAGTTTGCGGGAACCGCTCACCCCGCTGATGGCGGTCGGGGCATCACGGTGCCCTTGACCTCCAGGCCGTATGCGAGGTCCTCATATTTCTGGGGTTTCCTCTTGCGCCAGCCGCTTCCTGCGGACATCGGCGGCGGCATCAACGGCGGCAGCATGGGAAACCCGGACTCCCCGGAGGAAAGCGGGGATACCGCCGAAGCAAGCTGCACCGGCGTTTGCGCAGTGGGCATCAACCCCACCACGGCGGGTGGCGCGGTGAGGCTGCCCATCCGAACTCCAACACCGACCGCTGCTGTCGGTGCTCCCGCGGTGCCAAGGGCTGTGACCGCACCGGCCAAACTGGCCGCCGACGCTCCCAGCGCCGACTCCCCTTCCGAGAGGCCCTGGGCGATTTCGGGAGCCACCGCCTGCAGTGCCTGAGCCGACGTGTTCTGCGCCAGATAGCTCAGCAGGTTGATCGGGAATCCCGACGATATGAACTGGTTCGCGTAGTCGTTGGCCAGCTGAAACCACCCATTGTCAACGACATTATCGGAAAGCGATGACACGGTCGTTGTCGCGGTAGCGGCAGCCGAGGGCACGGCACGGGCTTGAGCGGACAGACCCGTCGCATTGACAACCGAAGGCGGCGAAGAGAACTGGGGCAGCGCGAGAGCTTGCGCAGACACTGCCTCATAGCGATACATCGCAGCAGAATTGTTGACCCACATGCTCTGGTATTGCGCTTCGGTTTCGGCGATAGCGGCGAGGTTTTTGCCGAATCCGTTGGTGGCGAGCAAGGTTGCCAGCTGAATCCTGTTGGCGCTGACCGTCGCCGGATGAACCACTGCCGAGAGCGTGGAGCCGAATGCCGCCGCAGCGACCTGCGCCGAGAAGGCCAGCTGCTGGCACTGCTGCGCGGTGGCACCCAGCCAGGTGAGGTAGGGCGCCACCGCCTGGATCATCGCCGACGAGGACGGACCGTGCCAGGCGTCGGTCACAGCGGACAACACCGGAGCATAGGAGCGAACAGAGTCCTCCAAATCGATGGCGAGCCGCCGCCACGCGCCGGCGGCTTCGATCAGGGATTCCGCCCCTGGCCCCGAGTGGATCAGTGCCGAGGTGACCTCGGGCGGCAATGATGTGAACTCCACAAAATCTTCATTGATTATCAAAGGAAATTTTTTGGAACATTGGGTCGACTACGGCGGGAAAACCCCAGGAACATTGCGTCCCGGATCACGAGATGGCGTCGACTGCGGTCGACAATCGCGGCATGAACTCGGCTGGAACGGGGATGTATCCGTCGTCCGCCAAACCATTCTGGCCGGCCTCGATGGTGCTGCGCAGGAACGCCTTTACGGCCATACCGACCTGAGCATCGGGATACTTCGAGCACACAACCTCGTACGTCGCCTGCACGATCGGGTAGGAGCCGGGCCAGTTTGGCCGGTAGAACGAGATGGTGTCGAGGGCGAGATCGTTGCCCGCACTGATGAACCAGGCAGCGGAAATCGTCTTCCCCACCGAGTCTGAGCTGATCGGTATCGGGTCCGGGCCAGCCGAGGTGACGAACTTCGCGGTGTTCAGCCGTTGCGCCTGCGCGAATGACCATTCGACGTAAGTGATCGACCCTTCGGCGCGATGGACGGCCGCGGCCACGCCTTCGCTGCCCTCGGCGCCCTCGCCGACACCGCCGTTGAACGTCTTTCCGGCACCCCGCCCCCACGCGCCGTTGGAAGAGGTATCGAGATATCTCTGGAAGTTCTCCGAAGTTCCGGACTGATCGCTGCGGACAACCACGCGAATTGGCTTGGCGGGCAAGTCGACATCGGGGTTCAGCGCCTGGATCGCGGGATCATTCCAGGTGGCGATGCCGCCGTTGAAGATCTTGGCCACAGTTGGACCGTCGAGGTTCAGCGATGCCAGACCGCTGACGTGGTAGGCGACGGCGACCGGACCGAACACCATCGGCAGGTTCCACACCGGTGAGCCGCACCGCTGCTGCGCCTTGGTGTACTCGCCCTTGCTCAGCGGCGAGTCCGAGCCGCCGAAATCAGTTCGGCTACTCAGAAATTCGCTGATTCCAGCACCGGAGCCGTTCGCCGTGTAGTTCAACGACTGGCCCGGACATGCTTCGTGGAACGCCTTGGCGAAATGGGTCATTGCGGTTTCCTGAGCCGTGGAGCCACTGGCCTTCAGGGTCAGCTTGCCGCCGCAGCTCACCTGGGTTGCATTGTTGACGCTTCCACATGCCGACACCATTGCACTCGCGGCCAGAATACGCAGCGCGGCACCAAACCGGTTAAATTCCAAGCTAATTCCTCGAATGGTGAGCGGCGCCGTCTTCCACGCAGTCTCGCGGCCAGGCTATCGCCGAACAAGACCGGATTGCGGATTTCCGCAACAGTTTGTCGCCGGTACACCCTCCCGACATACCGCGCTCAACATGGCCGCGTCCCGTATAACCAACCGCACAGAGGAGGCTTCATCCGGCAATGGCGACCAGCCAGGTGGGCTCGCCCAGACCCGTGCTGGCCGGTGTTGCCCTGGCGAGGGCGCTGCTCAGCTTCGCGACAGTCGCGGCCCCGAACGCGCACGCCGACGGCGTCGACGACGCCTTCCTGAACGCGGTGAAGTCCAAAGGCATCGACTTCGCGTCACCGCAGACCGCGATCATCGCCGGTCATGAGGTCTGCGACGAGCTCGACCTCGGTAGGCAGAAGTCCGACGTCGTAACCGATGTGACGCATAGCAGCAACTTGGACGGCTACCGGGCCGGGTTCTTTGTCGGCGTGAGTGTAGCCGCATACTGCCCGCGGCATCACTCCTAGATTTGCCGCCCGCTGACGAACTCGCGGCGAGACCCGCTGCGCGGATCGTCGAACTCGATACGCTGGGCCAGCAGTCGCAGCGGCGTGCTGAAGTCGTCGGCAGGCACGTCAATCACCTTGGGATACAACGGATCACCGCTGATCGGTATCCCCAGCGACGACATGTGCAGGCGCAACTGGTGGGTGCGTCCGGTGCGCGGCGTCAGCCGGTAGAGCCCGTCGGATGACTGGAGCTCAACCAGCGTCTCCGCGTTGGGAGCACCGGGTTCGCAGACCGCCTGCAACTGGCCGCGGCGCTTGACGATGCGGTTGTGCACCACCCGCGGAAACACCAGCGCCGGGTCGACCGCCGCCCGGGCCAGATAGGTCTTGCGCACCAGACCGCGGGCGAACAACGTCTGGTAGGGACCCCGCAATTCGCGTCGGGTGGTGAACAGCAACACCCCGGCCGTCAGCCGGTCGAGGCGGTGGGCCGGGCTGAGCTCGGGCAGTCGCAGTTCCCGTCGTAGCCGCACCAGTGCGGTCTGCGCGACGTGGCGCCCCCTGGGCATGGTCGCCAGAAAATGCGGCTTGTCGACGACGACGATGTCCGCGTCTTGATGCAGCACCGTGATTTCGAAAGGCACCGGCACTTCATCGGGCAGGTCGCGATAGAGGTAGACGCTGGAGCCACCCGGCAGCACCGTCGCCTCATCGACCACCGTTCCGTCGGCGTCGACGACTTCCCCGGCCAGCACTTTCGCGGCGGCCAGGGCACCGAACCGGGCGGTCAGCTCGGCCAGCACCGGCCCGCCGTGCAGCCGCACCCGGGCGGGCCCCAAGCCGTCGCGAACCGGAAGTGGCGGGGCTTTCACCGAAAACTCAATTGAGCGGCACCGGCTCGAGGATCTCGGCCCGCGCCTCGGGCGCGCTGGCGCGCAATTCGTCTGCCGACACGTCGTCGGGCTGGGCCTGCGACAGGATCTCGGCCTCCACCCGCGCGTTGTAGTTGGCGACCTCACGATTGACGTCCTCGGCGGTCCACCCCAGCACCGGGGCGACCAGGTCGGCCACCTCGCGGGCGCAGTCGACCCCGCGATGCGAGTATTCGATGGAAATGCGCATCCGGCGCGCGAGAATGTCCTCGAGATGCAGTGCGCCCTCGGCGGCAGCGGCATATACGGCCTCCACCTTGAGGTAGCCGGGCGCCTCCTTGATCGCGCCGAGCAGCTCTGGGCGGTCCGCCGCCAGGGCCAGCACGTCGTCCATCAGGGAGCCGTAGCGGTCCAGCAGATGGCGCACCCGGTAGGGATGCAGTCCCACTCGCTCGCCGACGTGTTCGACCTGGTTGATCAGTGCGAAGTACCCGTCAGCGCCCACCAGGCTCACCTTCTCGGTGATCGACGGCGCCACCCGGGCCGGAATGAACTGCACCGCAGCGTCTATCGCGTCGGCGGCCATCACCCGATAGGTGGTGTACTTGCCACCGGCGATGGCGATCAGACCCGCCGCGGGCACCGCCACGGCGTGCTCACGGGACAGCTTGGAGGTCTCGTCGCTCTCCCCGGCCAGCAGTGGTCGCAGCCCGGCATACACGCCGTCGATGTCGGCGTGGGTCAACGGAGTGGCCAGCACGGTGTTGACGGTGCTCAGGATGTAGTCGATATCGGCCTTGGTGGCCGCGGGGTGGGCCAGGTCGAGGTCCCAGTCCGTATCGGTGGTCCCGATGATCCAGTGGCTCCCCCACGGGATGATGAACATCACCGACTTCTCGGTGCGCAGGATCATCGCCACGTCGCTGACAATCCGGTCCCGTGGCACCACCACATGCACGCCCTTGGAGGCGCGCACCTGGAATCGGCCGCGCTGCTTGGACAACGCCTGGATTTCGTCGGTCCACACCCCGGTGGCGTTGACCACGACGTGACCGCGGACCTCGGTGGTCGAGCCGTCCTCGGAGTCGCGCACCCGCACGCCGGTGACCCGGTCACCTTCCCGCAGCAACGCCACCACCTGAGTGGAGCACCGCACCACCGCGCCGTAATGCGCGGCGGTACGCGCGACGGTCATGGTGTGGCGGGCGTCGTCGACGACGGTGTCGTAATAGCGGATGCCGCCGATCAGGGCGCTTCGCTTCAGGCCCGGGCTCAGTCGCAACGCACCGGCACGAGTCAAATGCTTTTGCGCCGGAACCGATTTCGCACCGCCGAGGGTGTCGTAGAGCAAGATGCCCGCGGCGATGTACGGGCGTTCCCACATTCGCTTGGTCAACGGGAACAAGAACGGAAGCGGCTTGACCAGGTGCGGCGCCAGCTTCGTCAGCGACAACTCGCGCTCATAGAGCGCCTCGCGCACCAGACCGAACTCCAGCTGCTCGAGGTAGCGCAAACCGCCATGAAACATCTTCGACGAGCGGCTCGATGTGCCGGAGGCAAAATCACGCGCCTCGACCAGCGCCACCTTGAGGCCGCGCGTGGCCGCGTCCAGCGCACACCCGGAACCCACCACGCCGCCCCCGATGACCACCACATCGAACTGCTCGGCGCCGAGTCGCTCCCACGCCAGCGCGCGTTGCTGCAGTCCCAGTTCGTGGATCGGACTGGTCATTCGCCGAAACTCCCGTCAGTTACTCGTCGGTAGGGCAATGCTCCAGCCAGACTACGGGGAGTCAGTCGAGGTCGTCGTGGGCCATGAGCCGGCGGGCGGCCTCGGTGATCGAGCCCGACAGCGACGGGTAAACGGCCAGCGTCTGAGCCAATTCGTTGACGCTGATGCGGTTGGTCACGGCCACCGCGATCGGCAGGATCAGCTCCGAGGCGATCGGCGCCACCACGACGCCGCCGATCACCACGCCGGTGGACTTGCGACAGAAGACCTTGACGAAACCCTGCCGGATCCCCGACATCTTGGCCCGCGCGTTGGTCCGCAACGGCAGCATGATGGTGCGGGCGCTGAACGTCCCGTCGTCGATCGCCGACTGCGGCACGCCCACCGCGGCGATCTCGGGTCGGGTGAACACCGTCGCGGCGACGGTGCGCAACCGGATCGGGCTGACGCCTTCGCCCAGCGCGTGATACATCGCGATGCGGCCTTGCATCGCGGCGACCGACGCCAGCAGCAGCAGGCCGGTGCAGTCGCCGGCGGCATAGATGCCGGGTACCGAGGTACGCGAGACGCGGTCCACGGTCAGGTAGTCGCCCTTGCCGAGCTCGATGCCGACTCGTTCCAGTCCGAGGCCGCTGGTGTTGGGCACCGACCCGATGGTCATCAGGGCGTGGCTGCCCTCGACGGTGCGGCCGTCGGTCATGGTGACCAGGACCCCGGCGTCGGTGCGGGTGACCGACTCGGCGCGGGCGTTCTTGAACAGCTGGACGCCACGCTCGGCGAACGACTCTTCCAGGACCGCCGCGGCGTCCGCATCCTCGTACGGCAGCACCCGGTCCCGACTGGCCGCCACCGACACCTGCACACCCAATTCGGTGTAGGCGTGCACGAATTCCGCGCCGGTGACCCCTGAGCCCACCACGATGAGGTGTTCGGGCAACGACTGCAGGTCGTACAGCTGGCGCCAGGTCAGGATCCGCTCACCGTCGGGCTGGGCCGACGGCAGGATCCGGGGGCTGGCCCCGGTGGCGATCAGCACCACTTCGGCGTCGTGTTCGCTGGTCGAGCCGTCACAGTGGGTGGCCTCGATGCGGTGACGGGCCAGGCCGGGGCTGGGGTCGATCAGCTCGCCGCGCCCGGCGATCACTTCGACGCCGACGCTGCGCAGCTGGGCGGTGATGTCGGCCGACTGCTCGGCGGCCAGCGTCTTGACGCGGGAATGGATTTGCGGCAGTGAGATCTTGGCGTCTTCGATGTCGATCTCGAAACCCAGCCGCGGCGCGCGGCGCAGCTCGGTGCGCAGGCCGGTGGAGGCGATGAACGTCTTGGACGGCACGCAGTCGTCCAGGACGGCCGCCCCGCCAACGCCTTCGCTGTCGATCACGGTGACGCGGGCCGTGTCCGGATGTGAGGTCGCGGCGACCAGCGCGGCCTCGTAGCCGGCCGGGCCTCCGCCGATGATCACGATGCGGGTCACCACAGGCCATAACCTAATCGCGACGATGCAGCCACGCGAGCCCGTCCCGTCTAAGCTTTCCCCGTGCCGCTCTACGCCGCGTACGGGTCGAACATGCATCCCGAGCAGATGCAGCAACGCGCACCCCACTCGCCGATGGCCGGAACGGGCTGGTTGCCGGGATGGCGGCTGACGTTCGGCGGCGAGGATTTCGGTTGGGAGGGTGCGCTGGCCACCGTCGTCGAGGACCCGAATTCCAGGGTGTTCGTCGTGCTTTACGACATGACACCCGCCGACGAGAAGAATCTGGACCGGTGGGAGGGCTCCGAATTCGGTGTGCACAAGAAGATTCGCTGCCGGGTGGAGCGCGAGTCCTCAGACACCACTATCGATCCCGTGCTCGCATGGCTATACGTGCTGGACGCCTGGGAGGGCGGGCTGCCTTCTGCGCGCTACCTGGGCGTGATGGCCGACGCGGCCGAGATTGCCGGTGCGCCAGACGATTACGTACACGATCTGCGTACTCGCCCGGCCCGCAACATCGGTCCGGGAACCAGCGCCTAGCCTCCTTTGCCGCGAGCGTGCGTGTTTGTACACGACACGCGGCTGCCGGCTGGCATTCTGCGCACGCTCACGCGGCACTGGCGCGCTCGAGACACCGCGCGATGCGGGCGACGAGTTCTGCCGGCCTGTGCCTGACGTCCTCGGCGATGATGGGCACCACCACCCAACGCAGGTCCTGCAATGCGCTCGCGCGTCGCCGGTCCCGGCGAAAAGCGTCCGGCCCGCTGTGCCAGTCCAGGCCGTCGTACTCAGCGGCCACGCGGTGCTCGGGCCAGGCGAAGTCGAGCCGCCAGAGGCGCCCCTGCAGATCAACGATCTCGTACTGCAACACGGGCGGCGGCAAGCCGCCGTCGAGCATGACCAGCCGTGCCTCGCTCTCCATCGGCGACTCGGCCAGCGGGGAGGCCAACCCGAGCAGCTCCCGAGCCGCGACAACGCCGCGCCGCCCGGAATGCCGCTTGAGCACGCTCCGCAGTTCGTCGCGGTCGCAGGTGCCGCTGCGCAACGCGGCGTCCAGCGTCGCCAGGGCTCTTGGCCTGCGCAGGCTGCGCGCCACCTCGATAGCCGTCCACGTGGGCACGGTTGCCGGCCGCCCGGCGACGATGGCCAGCGGTGCGCCCGCACGGCGATGTACCACCAGACCGCGGGTCGGTCGCAGCTGTTGCCCACCGGGGTTTAGCACGTGGAGGTCCGTATCTTCTTCGGTGTCGAAGCCGTACGCGGCCGCTGCGGTGCTTAGACAGACCGCGATCGTCGTGCCTGTAGCCAAATCCAGGCCGCGCAGCCGCAGCGCATCGGTGATTTCACCGCGGCCGTAAATGTTGTACCAAACCTTTTGCAACACACCGCATTTCAAGCTGATCTCCAGGCCGCGGCGGGTGAGGTGGGTCAAGGTCTGGGCGGAGGTAGCCACGCCGCCTTGCGCCGTGAGCAATCGGTCGAGCTCCGCATTCACGCCCGGTATCGTCGGCGCACCGCGGCACGCCCACAATTCACCTCCTGCCGAGCGTGCGCAGAATGCCGGCCGAAGGCGGCGTGTCCTGTACAAACACGCACGCTCGCGGGTGGTGGCAGCGGGTAGTGGCAGTTAGAAAGCGGCGGCCTGCTCGATGATGTTGACCAGCACCCGCACGCCGATCCCCAGCGCCCGCTCGTCGAGGTCGAACGTCGGCTGATGCAGGTCCAGCTGCGGCCCCTCGCCGGACCAGACGCCCAACCTCGCCATCGCGCCGGGGATCTCCTCCAGGTACCAGGAGAAGTCCTCGCCGCCGCCGGACTGCCGGGTGTCGGCCAGCACATCGGGGCCGACGGCCTCGATCGCGTGGGTGAGGATGCGCGTTGAGACGTCCTCGTTGACCACCGGTGGCACCCCACGGCGGTACTGCAGCGTGTGTTCGATCTCCAGCGGCGACAGCAGGCCCGCGACGGCCTGACGAATCATCTCCTCGAGAGCCACCCAGGTCTGGCGGCTGGCGGTGCGCACGGTGCCGGCCAGCACGCCGGTTTGCGGAATGGCGTTGGGCGCCACACCCGCATTAACCGCGCCCCACACCAGCACCGTGCTGTTGCGCGGGTCGATTCGGCGGGACAGTACCCCGGGCAACCCGGTGATCAACGTGCCCAGCGCGTAGACCAGGTCCGCGGTCAGGTGTGGCCGCGACGTGTGCCCGCCCGGCGAATACAGCGTGATCTCGAGCTGGTCGGCCGCCGACGTGATAGGGCCTTGCCTGACCGCGACCTTGCCCACCTCCAGCCGGGGATCGCAGTGCAACGCGAAGATTCGTGACACCCCGCCTATCGCGCCGGCCGCGATGGCGTCGATGGCGCCGCCGGGCATCAGCTCTTCGGCGGCCTGGAAGAGCAGCCGCACCCCCACCGGGAGCTCCGGCACCGATGCCAAGGCCAGTGCGGCGCCCAGCAGGATGGCCGTGTGCGCGTCATGACCGCAGGCGTGCGCGACGTTGGGCATCGTCGAGGCATAGGGGGCACCGGTCCGCTCGGCCATGGGTAGCGCGTCCATGTCGGCGCGCAGCGCGATCCTCGGCTGATGCTCGGGGCCGAAGTCGCAGGTCAGTCCCGTCCCGCCGGGCAGCACCTTGGGGTTGAGCCCCGCATCGGCCAACCGTTCGGCGACGAACTGCGTGGTCGCGAACTCCTGCCGGCCCAGCTCCGGATAGCGGTGAATGTGCCGGCGCCAGGCGATCAGGTTGTCGTAGTTTGCCGCCAGCCACGATTCGGCGGTGTCGACGATGCTCATAGCGCCGCCCTGCGCTGCTGGGCAGCCAGGACCCGGTCCCGTTCGGCCGGGGTCTCGGCGAGCTGGACGATGGTGCGCGCCAGCATGATCGCCCCCTCGACGACCGCGCGGTCGGCGCTGGGACCGGCGGCCGCGTCGGCGAAGGCACGCTGATGAACCGTGGCGCCGCCCGCGTCGACCCCGATCACCGGATGGATCCCGGGCAGCACCTGCGTCACATTGCCCATGTCGGTGCTGCCCATCGGGAGCCCGGCCTCGACGTCGGGGGCAAGCGGGTGACGCCCGAGCCGCCGCATCTCCTCCCGGCACACATTGGCGAGCCATTGGTCGGGCTTGAGCTCCGCGTATGCCGGTCCCGGGGTGTTGATCTCGTATTCGCAGCCAGCCGCCAGCGCACCGGCGGCAAAGCAGGCGAACATCCTGCCCTCCAGCTCGCGCAGCGAATCCGACTCGGTCGCCCGCATCGCATAGTGCAACGTCGCGCGGCCGGGGATCACATTGACCGCCTGTCCGCCCTCGGTGACGATGCCGTGCGCCAGCTGTCCGGGCGCCATCTGCTGCCGCAGCACCCCAATGGCGACCTGCGCGACCGTCACCGCGTCGGCGGCGTTGATCCCCAGATGCGGCGCGACGGCGGCATGGGATTCTTTACCCCGATATACGACGGTGACCTCGGACAATGCCAGGGATCGAGCCCCGGCGATGTCGGCCGGGCCGGGGTGCACCATCACTGCCACGGCGACGTCGTCGAACGCCCCGGCCTGCAGCATCAGGGCTTTGCCGCCGCCGGCCTCCTCGGCGGGTGTTCCCAGCAAAGCCACCCTCAGGCCCAGGTCGTCGGCCACCTCAGCCAATGCCAGCGCTGTGCCCACTGCCGATGCCGCGATGATGTTGTGCCCGCAGGCATGTCCGATCCCCGGCAGCGCGTCGTACTCGGCGCACACCCCGACGACCAACGGTCCGCTGCCGAAGTCGGCGCGAAAGGCGGTGTCCAAACCGGCAGCGGGCGAGGTGATTTCGAAGCCACGCTCGGCGACCAGCGCCTGCGCTTTGGCGCAACTGCGGTGCTCGGCGAACGCGAGCTCCGGCTCGGCGTGGATCGAGTGGGACAACTCGACAAGATCGGCGCCACGACGCCGCACCACATCCTCGACGCTGTCCAAGGCGCTGGTTGCGGGCATGGAGGCAGTATCTCACTGACGAGCAGCAACGCGGACCGCACCGGTTAGGCTCGCCCAGTGACCGACTCCGGACCCGACGAACTGGCGCGTCGAGCAGCGCACGCCATCGCGGAGCACACCGGGGTCGCTCAGCACGACGTCGCAATCGTCCTCGGCTCGGGATGGGCTCCGGCGGTTACGGCGCTGGGCTCGCCAACCGCCGTGCTACCCATGGCCGAGCTGCCCGGGTTCACACCGCCGAGCGCGGTTGGGCATCGCGGCGAGCTGATGTCGATGCCCATCGGCGGGCACCGGGTTCTGGTGCTGGCCGGTCGCGTACACCCCTACGAAGGCCACGACCTGCGCCACGTCGTCCACCCGGTGCGGGCAGCCTGCGCGGCGGGCGCACGCATCGTGGTGCTCACCAACGCGGCCGGCGGACTGCGCCCGGACCTGCAGATCGGCCAGCCGGTGCTGATCAGCGACCATCTGAACCTGACCGCACGTTCGCCGCTGATCGGCCCCGAGTTCGTCGACCTGACCGACGCCTACGCTCCACGGCTGCGCCAGCTGGCCCGCGACGCCGACCCGAGCCTGACCGAAGGCATCTACGCCGGCCTGCCCGGGCCGCACTACGAGACGCCCGCCGAAATCCGCATGCTGCGCACACTGGGCGCCGACCTGGTGGGCATGTCGACGGTGCACGAGACCATCGCGGCCCGCGCGGCTGGCGCCGAGGTGCTGGGTGTATCGCTGGTGACCAACCTGGCCGCCGGTATCAGCGATGAGCCGATCAACCACGCCGAGGTGCTGGCGACGGGCGCCGCGTCGGCGACGCGGATCGGCTCGTTGCTGGCCGACGTCATCGCCAGAGCGCCGGCCTAGTCCGAGTCCCACTGTGACACCCGAGGATTGGATCGCGCACGACCCCGATCCAGTCACGGCCGCCGAACTGGCCGCCTGCGGCCCCGACGAACTGGCCGCGCGATTCGCCCGCCCACTGACGTTCGGCACCGCGGGATTGCGCGGGCCGGTGCGCGGCGGACCCGACGCGATGAACGTCGCCGTGGTGCTGCGCGCCACCTGGGCAGTGGCACAGGTACTTACGAGCCGCGGGTTGGCTGGCGCGACGGTGATCGTCGGCCGCGACGCCCGCCACGGGTCCACGGCATTCAGCATCGCGGCGGCAGAAGCCCTTGCCGCTTCGGGCTTTTCGGTGCTGCCGCTGCCCGATCCGGTGCCCACCCCGGTGCTGGCCTTCGCGGTACGCGACACCTGCGCCGCCGCCGGGATACAGATCACCGCGTCGCACAACCCGCCGTCCGACAACGGCTACAAGGTGTACTTCGACGGCGGCATCCAGATCGTCTCCCCCACTGACCGTCAGATCGAAGCCGCCATGTCCGCCGCTCCCCCGGCCGACCAGATCGCCCGCAGCAGAGTCCAATCCGCCGATACCGACCTGATGGACCGCTACATCGAGTGTGCGGCCGCAGTACGGCGCTGCACCGGCTCGGTTCGGGTGGCCCTGACACCACTGCACGGCGTGGGGGGTGCGGTGGCCGTCGAGACCCTGCGACAAGCCCGCTTCGACGAGGTGCACACCGTCGCGACGCAGTTCGCGCCGGATCCCGACTTCCCCACCGTCGCGTTCCCCAATCCCGAGGAACCCGGCGCCACCGACGCACTGTTAGGCCTGGCCGCCGATGTCGGGGCCGACGTCGCGATCGCCCTGGATCCCGACGCCGACCGGTGCGCGGTCGGAATCCCCACCGGATCCGGTTGGCGAATGCTCTCGGGCGACGAAACCGGTTGGCTCCTCGGTGATTACATCCTGAAGAACTCGGGTGAGCAGAGTCCGGTGGTGGCCAGCACGGTGGTGTCGTCGCGGATGCTGGCCGCGATTGCCCGGCATTACGGCGCAGTGCACGTCGAGACCCTGACCGGCTTCAAGTGGCTGGCGCGCGCCGACGCGGACCAAGCGGGCACGCTGGTGTACGCCTACGAGGAAGCGATCGGGCACTGCGTCGACCCCGCAGCGGTGCGCGACAAAGACGGCATCAGCGCCGCGGTGTTGGTGTGCGATCTTGTTGCCGCGCTGCAGGATCAGGGCCTTTCGGTGTCCGATCTGCTCGACGAGCTGGCCTGCCGCCACGGCGTGCACGAGGTCGCGGCGGTGTCGCGCCGAGTCGCCGACGCGGATGAGGCCGCCACGTTGATGCAACGGCTGCGAACCACCCCGCCCAGCGGGCTGGCCGGGTTCACCACCACCGATATCGCCGACGCGCTCGTCTTCACCGGCGGTGACGACGACATGTCGGCCAGGGTGGTGGTGCGGCCGTCAGGAACCGAGCCAAAGCTGAAGTGCTACTTGGAAGTTCGCTGCGCGCCAGACGCTTCAAGCGATGACCTGCGACGCGCCCGGGCACGGGCCCGGGCCATGCTCGGCGAGCTGGTCTCCGCAGTGAAAAGCTAACGCGGCCCGAACTGCCGGTCGCCCGCATCGCCCAGACCCGGGACTATATAGGCGATCTCGTTGAGATGGTCGTCGATCGCCGCGGTGAACACCCGAATGGCCGGGGCGATTTTCTCCAGGGCCGCAAGGCCTTCCGGTGCTGCCACCACACAGAGCACCGTGATGTCTGTCGCGCCGCGGCGCTGCAGCAGGCCGATGGTGTGCGTCATCGACCCACCGGTGGCCAGCATCGGGTCCAGGACCATCACCGGCAGATCAGACAGGTCGTCGGGCAGCGATTCCAGATACGGCACCGGCTGGTGAGTTTCCTCGTCGCGCGCGACGCCGACGAACCCCACCCTGGCCTCGGGCAACGCGGCGTGCGCCTCGTAGACCATGCCCAGCCCGGCCCGCAGCACGGGAACCAGCAGTGGCGGATTGGCCAGCCGCGATCCAACCGTCTCGGCCAGCGGTGTGCGTATCGAAACCGGCTGGCTGGGCGCATCCCGGGTGGCCTCGTACACCAACATCAGCGTCAGTTCGCGCAACGCCGCCCGGAATCCGGCGTTGCCGGTGCGTTCGTCGCGCAGCGCGGTCAACCGCGCGGCGACCAACGGGTGCTCAACGACGCTGACATCCACGGATTTCGACCCTAATGGCTCATGTAACAATCCGACGTAGCTCCGCTGAAACGCTCGCGTCAGTCGCCTCAACAGGCCGAACCCGCCCATATACTCCCCCGATGCGAGCCCTGCGGGTGTTCTGCGTCGTGGCGACGGTAGGGGTGGCACTGGCCTTGCCGTGGGGACAGAAGCCGCCGCGGGTGAGCCTGGCGGCGGCCACTCTCCCCACGCCTGCGCACGTGGTGATCGTGGTGGAAGAGAACCGCTCCCAGGCCAACATCATCGGCAACAAGTCGGCTCCGTTCATCAACGCGCTGGCCGCAGGCGGCGCCATGATGGCCCAGTCATTCGCCGAAACGCATCCAAGCGAACCCAACTATCTGGCGCTGTTTGCGGGCGACACATTCAGCGTGGCGAAAGACAGTTGCCCGCTCAACGGCGGCGCCCTGCCCAACCTCGGCTCTGAATTGCTGGCCGCCGGCCACACATTCGTCGGATTCGCCGAAAGCCTGCCGGCGGTCGGTTCGACGGTCTGCGTTGCGGGCAAATACACCCGCAAGCACGTGCCCTGGGTCAACTTCAGCAACATCCCGCCGGCGAACTCGGTGCCGTTCTCGGCGTTTCCGGCCCCGGGCAACTATGCGAGCCTGCCGACCGTCTCGTTCGTCATTCCCAACAACGACAACGACATGCACGACGGGTCGATCGCTCAGGGCGATGCCTGGCTGAATCGCCAGCTGTCCGGCTACGCCACGTGGGCCAAGGCCAACAACAGCCTGCTGATCGTGACGTGGGACGAGGACGACGGCAGCAGCCGCAACCAGATTCCGACGGTGTTCTACGGCGCGCACGTACAACCGGGGACCTACAACGAGCAGATCAACCACTACAACGTGCTTTCCACGCTGGAGCAGATGTATGGGCTGCCCAAGACCGGCAACGCGGCGAACGCGCCCGTCATCGCCACCATCTGGGGCGGCTAAGCGCTACCGGGACCGGCGCCGAAGCGGGCCGTCGCTATTCTGTGCCGCATGGCTGCTGCTCTCGTGCCCATCCGCTTGAGCCTTTCCGAAGGTGACCGCTACACCGTGTGGGCACCCCGTTGGCGCGATTCCGGCGACGAGTGGGAAGCGTTTCTGGGCAAGGATGAAGACCTGTTCGGCTTCGAGGCCGTGGCTGACCTGGTGGCGTTCGTGCGCAGCGATTCCGACAACGATCTCGTCGACCATCCGGCGTGGAAGGACCTGACCGCGGCCCACGCACGCAAGCTCGAACCGGCCGAGGAGCGGAAGTTCGATTTGGTTGCCGTCGAGGAGTTGGTCGCCGAGAAGCCCACCGAAGAGTCGGTGACCTCGCTGGCCGCCACGCTGGCGATCGTCTCGTCCATCGGATCGGTGTGCGAGCTGCCGGCGGTGTCGAAGTTCTTCAACGGCAATCCCACCCTGGGCACGGTCTCCGGCGGGATCGAGCACTTCACCGGCAAGGCGGGCCAGAAGCGCTGGAATGCGATCGCCGAGATCATCGGCCGCAGCTGGGACGACGTGCTGAGCGCGATCGACGAGATCGTCACTACGCCCGAGGTCGACGAGGCGGCGTCCGAGAAGGCCGCCGAGGAGTTGGCCGAGGAGCCGGAAGAGCCCGAGGACGAAGCCGACGAAGACGCCGCAGCCGAGGCTGCCGAGGACGCCGACGAGACCGAGACCGAAACCGAGGCCGACCAGGCCGACGAGACCGAAGACGAAGACGCCGGCGAAGAGGACGAGGAAGCCGACGACGAAGAGGACGCCCGCGCGGCCGGCGACACCGTCGTGTTGGGCGGTGACGAGGACTTCTGGCAGCAGGTGGGGATCGACCCGATTCGGATCATGACGAGTGCCGGCACCTTCTACACGCTTCGCTGCTACCTGGACGACCGGCCCATCTTCCTCGGCCGCAACGGCCGGATCAGCGTGTTCACCTCCGAGCGCGCCCTGGCCCGGTACCTGGCCGACGAGCACGACCACGATCTGTCCGACTTGAGCACCTACGACGACATCCGCACCGCCGCCACCGACGGCTCGCTGGCAGTCGAGGTCATTGACGACAACATCTACGTGCTGAGTGGGCTGGCCGACGACCTTGGCGACGGGCCCGACGCGGTCGATCGCGAGCAGCTGGACCTGGCGGTGGAGTTGCTTCGCGATATCGGCGAGTACTCCGAGGAGAGCACGATCGATAAGGCGCTGGAGACCGGTCGGCCGCTGGGCAAGCTGGTGGCCTATGTGCTGGAGCCGGACTCCGTCAAAAAGCCCGCAGGGCCGTACTCGGCTGCGGTACGTGAGTGGGAGAAGTTAGAGCAGTTCGTGGAGTCACGGCTAAGGCGCGAGTAGCGCTAGGCATGTGCTGACCGGGCTCGCCAGGCCCGTTTGACGGACAATCGAGGTTCCCCTTTACTGGCGGCAAGTGCCCGCCGACGTACGAAGGGGCGGCCGAGCGGGAGGTGAGCACAGTGACGCTTCCCGGCATTGGCCCGTTGCCGCTGTCCCAGTTCCAACGCCCGGGCATGCTGTTGTTCGGGTTGATCCCACTGGCGCTGCTCGCCGCCTACGTCATGGTTCAGGCTCAACGCCGGAATCGCCTGCACCGATACACCGAGGCGCATGTGCCGCAGTCGTTGTGGCGACACCTCCCGATCGCGCTGGCTCTGTTCGGCCTGTTCCTGCTGACGGTGGCGCTGGCGACGCCCACCCATGACATGCGCATACCGCGCAACCGCGCCGTCGTCATGCTGGTGATCGACAACTCGAATTCCATGCGGGCAACCGACGTCGAGCCCAACCGCCTGAGGGCGGCCGAGGAGGCAGCAAAACGGTTCGCCAATCAACTGACGCCGGGCATCAACCTGGGGCTCGTCGGTTTCGCCCGAACGCCGTACCTGCTGGTGCCCCCGACCCCGCACCACCAGGCGACCGTCGACGCGCTGCCCAAACTGCAGTTCGGAGACAGCACGGCCACCGGTGAGGCGATTTTCACCGCTCTGCACGCGATCGAAGCCTCGGCCGTAACCGCCGGCGACAAACCACCGCCGGCCCGCATCGTGCTGCTTTCCGACGGCGGCGCCAACAAGCCGCAGAATCCCAACGATCCGCATGACGGTGTCTACACGGCATCGCGACTGGCGAGGGACCACGGGGTGCCCATCTCGACGATCACGTTCGGCACCAAGGGCGGCAACATCGAACTCGACAAACAACGCGTCAACGTTCCCGTCAACCCCGACCAGATGAGGACCGTCGCGCGGTTATCCGGCGGACAGTCCTACACCGCCACCGATCTAGGCGAACTCAACCGCGTCTACGACAACATCGAGCAGGAGATCGGATACCGCACGGTAGCCGGGCCGGGCAGTGCCGGATGGCTGCGCCTGGGTGTCGTCGTGGCGTTCATCGCCGCGGGGTTGGCGTTGTTGATCAACCGCCGCCTTCCCGTCTGATCGGCCAGGCGGGTCAGGCGGGCAGCCTGCGGTTCAGGTACAACCCGGCCAGTACGGCGGCGGCCATCAACACCGCGCCGAGCAGGATCCATGCGCTACTGGCGTCGCCGCGTACGGTTTCATAGCCGATCTGCTGCTGCAGAGTCGCATACACGTCCTTGAGCGATTCCAGGCTGTCGGCGTGGAACGCCTGACCGTCGGTGATCTCGCAGATTTTCTTCAGGGTTTGGTCGTCGACGGGAACCGGGATGGTGGTTCCGTTGAAATCCACGGTGCCGTAGGGCGTACCGAAGGAAATCGTCGATATCTGCACTCCCTGCGACTTGGCGGCGCGAGCCGCGGTAAAGGCTCCCTGCGGGGCGTTGGGGTCCAGCGGTACGTTCTCGGCACCGTCGGACTCCAGCACGATTCGCGCGGGGGGCGGGCCGTCGCCGCCGCCCATCACCGCGCCGACGGTCGCGATGGCCTGCAGCGCCGTGAAAATGCCCTCTCCCGTCGCCGTTTTGGGAGCCGGCTGCAGGTTGTCGATCGCGGCCTTGACAGCGCCACGGTTTGTCGTGGGCGAGACCAGCAGGGTGGCGTTGGCGGCGAATTGCACCAGGCCGAGGTTGATCGCCGGCGTCAACTCGTCGGCGAACTGCTTGCCGGCCTCCTTAGCGGCGGCCAGTCGGCTCGGCGCGACGTCGTTGGCAGCCATGGACTCCGAGACGTCGATGACCAACACCACCACGGCCCGGTTCAGCGGGATCCGGATGTTGGATGTCGGTCCGGCCATTGCCGTCGTCAGCAGCACCAACGCCGTGACAAGCAGGATTGTGGGCACGTGCCGCCACCGACCGCGGCGAGCCGGCGCGACGGAGTCGAGCACATCCATGTTGGCGAATCGCAGCACCCGCCGCCGGCGGGCGAAAAGCACCGCGACATATACGCCCACCACCAGCAGCACGAGCAGCAGGAACAAGAAGAACCAGGCGTGCTCGAAGCCGGTGAGCGATATCGGGCCCAGCAGAGGCAACTTCACCTCACCAACTTGGTGTCAGTTCCGTCCGCCGTCAAGTTCGCTGCTCGGGGGATCAACGTCAGGAGAGTCTTGTATACTCGAACACATGTTCGAAGGAGCGATTGTCCGGTCGCAAGCCTCTAGCGTCGCCGAGGTCGAGGAGACCGTTGACGAGATCGGGCTGCGCACCCCGACCCCGGAGTCTCGGTCGTGGGTGCAACGCGTGGCGGCGGCGGCCCGCGCGGAGAACCAGGCTGCGGCTGCGCAGTTGGTGGCCATCGGGGAGTTGTTCGCCTACCGGCTGTCCCAGAGTTCGGACACCGAGGACTGGGCGATTGACACCATGGAGGCGGTGGCCGCCGAGGTGGGCGCGGGGTTGCGGATCAGCCAGGGCTTGGCGGCCAGCCGCATCCGCTATGCGCGGGCCATGCGCGAGCAACTGCCTCAGACGGCTGCGGTATTTATCGTCGGCGACATCGACTACCGGGCGTTTCAGACCATCGTGTATCGCACCGACCTGATCACCGACCCCCAGATCTTGGCCCGGGTGGATGCGGTGGTGGCGGCCAATGTGACCCGCTGGCCCTCCATGACCCAGGCCCGGCTGTCGGGCAAGGTCGATGTCATCGTGGCCCGCGTGGATGCCGATGCGGTGCGCCGGCGTAAA